>JAJZVD010000011.1 GCA_021845805.1 Pseudomonadota bacterium
GACCGGGCCGAACGGCACGATCGCGCTGGCCGAGGTGGTGGCGGGGGGCCGCGCCGAAACGGTCGAGACGCCGCTTCTGTTTCTCTGCGCGGGGGCGGTGCAGACGCCGCGGCTTCTGCTGCTGTCGGCCAGCGCCGACCTGCCGGGCGGGGTGGCCAACAGTTCGGGGCAGGTGGGGCGCAACTTCATGGAAACGCTGATGTGGCGGTCGTCGGGGCTGGTGCCGGGGCTGGCCGGAAGCCACCGCGGCCTGCCCGCCGATGCGATCTGCTGGGCGCCCGATGCGGGCGATCCGGGCGGCTTCCGGCTGAACCACACCACGTTGGAGGCCGGGCTGAACGGCCCCATCGCCTATGCCAACCGGCTTTTGGCCGGGCATGGCGAGGCGCTGAAGGCGGCGCTGCGCGCGCGGTTCGGCAGCGCGCTGGCGGTGGGGGCGATCGGCGAGGTTGTGCCCGACGCGCGGTCTGCCGTCACGCTGGACCCCGAACGCCGCGATGCGCTGGGGCTGCCGGTGGCGCGGATCTCGTCGGTGCTGACCGAGGCCGCGCTGGCGCGGCTGCGCCGGATGGCGGCGGCCTGCCGGGCGGTTCTGGCCGAGGCGGGGGCGGAACTGGCCGAAGAGGCCGGAAGCCGCGATGCCTTCACCGCCACGCATGTGTTCGGCACCGCGCGCATGGGCCGCGACCCCGCCACCTCGGTCGCCGATCCGCTGGGCCGGTCGCATGACCACGCGAACCTGTGGATCGCGGATGCCAGCCTGTTCCCCGGCTCGGGCGGGGGCGAGTCGCCCTCGCTGACGATCATGGCGCTGGCGCTTCGGGCGGCGCGGGCCGCGGCGGGATAGGGGCGGCCCGTTTCCCCCTATTGACATATCAATATAGCATTATAGCATTTCGACTCGAGGCAACGCCCTCGGACGAAAGGCCCATGTGCATGGACAAGCCTGTTCTGGATACCCGCGGCGGCATTCCGCTGTTTCATCAGGTGGCCGTTCTTCTGCGCGACCGGATCCTGTCGGGTGCCCATGCCGAGGGCGACCGCCTGCCGTCCGAGGCCGAGCTGTGCGAGGCCTATGGCGTGTCGCGCATCACGGCGAAGCGGGCGCTGGACGAGCTGGCCGCCGAGGGGCTGGTGATCCGCGCGCGCGGGCGCGGCACCGTGGTGCGGCGCGCCGCGGGCGTGGTTCCGTTCGAGGTTTCGGTCGATGGCTGGATCGAGAACATCTCGCGCATGGGCGAGATGACGACGGTGGAGCTGCTGGAATTCGACTACCGCCGGGCGCCGCAATCCGTGGCGCGCGAGCTGGAACTGGCCCCCGAGACCGAGGTGCAGCGCTCGATCCGGGTGCGTGCGCGCGACGGGGTGCCGCTGTCCTGGCTGGAAACCTGGGTGCCCGCCGACATCGGGCGCAGCTACACGGCGGCCGACATGGGCGCCAAGCCGCTGTTGCATCTGCTGGAACGGGCCGGTGTGAAGGTGGCCGCGGCGCAGCAGACGATTACCGCATCGCTGGCGGTGCCGCAGGTCGCGCAGGCGCTGAAGGTGCAGACCGGCGCCGCGCTGCTGGACGTGCGGCGGGTGGTGCGCGACCGGGCGGGGCGGCCGGTCGAGTACATCTCGATCCTCTACCGGCCCGACCTTTACCGCTTTGCGATGAACCTGACCCGGGTCGCGGGCGACGACGGCGCGCGTTGGGCGGCGGACAATCCGCCAACGCGCCCCGCCGAAACGGCGACAGGATGAGCAAGACCCCGCGACACCTCCTCCAAGACACCTAACCCTGACAACGACACGGCGGACCCGCCGCCGGATGGCCCTGAAACAGAGAGGAACTGCGATGACGAGAGCGTTGAAAGGCGGCCTGGACCGCCGCACCTTCCTGGCCGGAACCGCGGCCATCACCGGCGCGCTGGCCGCGCCCGGGCTTCTGCGGGCGGCACCCGCCCCGGTGAAGATCGGCCTGATCCACCCGGTCACCGGCGCGCTGTCCTATTCGGGCGCCCAGTGCCGCGCGGGCGGCCAGATGGCGATCGATGACATCAACGCGGCGGGCGGCATCACGTCGCTGGGCGGCGCGCAGATCGAGGCGATCCTGGGCGACAGCCTGTCGAAGCCCGATGTCGGCGCTTCGGAAACGGCCAAGGCCGTCGAGGCGGGCGCGGCGGGGATCGTGGCGGGCTACGCCTCGGCCATCACGCTGGCCACCGCGCAGGAGGCGGCCAAGACCAACACCCCGCATATCGTGGATGTCGGCGTGACCGATGGCATCATCGCGCTTGGCCTGAAGAACGTGTTCCGCTTCAGCCCCGGCTACGGCAAGATCGCGCAGGACGCGGTGACCGCGCTGGACGAGATCAACAAGGCCGCGGGCGCGCCCGCCAAGACGGTGGTGATCGTCCACGAGGATTCGGCCTTCGGGACCGGCACGGCGAAGCTTTTGGCGACCGAACTGCCCAAGCATGGCTTCGAGATCCTGAAGGTGATCGCCCATCCGACACCGACGCGCGATTTCACCAACATCGCGTTGCAGGTGAAGGCCGCGAACCCCGACATCATCATCCCGGCCAACTATTACAACGAATACGTCCTGTTCGCCCGCACGATCCAGCAGCAGCAGATCAAGCCGAAGGCGATCTATTCGGTGCTGGGCGGGGCGGCTTCGTCCTACAAGTTCGTCAAGGAATTCCCCGAGGCCGCCGAGGGGGTGATGGACACCAACCACTGGTTCAACCCGCTGTCGCCGCTGGCACAGGCCCGCAAGGCCGCGACCGAGGCAAAGGGGCTGTTCTACACCTACGAGGTCTATCTGACCTACAACGCGGTCGCCCTTCTGGCCGACGCGATCGAGCGGGCGGGGTCGACCGACAAGGACAAGGTGATCGCCGCGCTGAACAGTTCCACCTGGGACAAGCACGGGATGCCCTATGGCCCGACGCAGTTCGTGAACGGCCAGAACACCGGCGCGCAGGCGGTGAACACGCAGGTTCTGGGGGGCAAGATCGAGGTGATCCGCCCGGCCGAGTTCGCCTCGGCCAAGGTCAAGTTCCCGCTGGCCTGACCGTGACCCCGGGGTGGCCCCGCATCGGGGCTGCCCCCTTCCCCCCCCTCCGCGCAGGGCGCAAGAGCGATGCTGAACCTGACAATCCTGTGGCCCGCGATCCTGAACGGGGTGACGACCGGCGCGCTTTACGCGCTGATCGCGCTGGGGCTGACGCTGATCTACGGCGTTCTGCACATCATCAACTTTGCCCATGGGGCGCTGCTGATGGTGGGGCTTTATGCGGTCTATTTCCTGTTCCGGTTCCTGGGGCTTGATCCCTATGTCTCGCTTCTCGTGGTGCCGCCGGCGATGTTCGTGCTGGGCTACGCGCTTCAGCGCGGCATCATCAGCCGTGCGGCGCATGGGCGAGACGAAAACATCCTGCTGGTCACGCTGGGCCTGTCGATCGTGATCGAGAACCTGGCGCTGATGCTGTTCTCGTCGGACACCCAGACGGTCGACACCGCCTACGGCTTTGCCACGGTCGACGTGCTGGGCGCGTTCATCCCGGTGCCGAAGGCGGTGGCCTTCGCGGGCGCGGTGGTCTCCGCGCTGGCGCTGTGGCTGTTCATGGCGCGCACCGATCTGGGCCGCGCCATCCGCGCCGTCGCGAAAGAGCGCAAGGGCGCGCGGCTGGTGGGCATTGATGTCGAGCATGTCTATGCCATGAGCTTCGGGATCGGCGTGGGTGTGCTGGGCATCGCGGCCTGCCTCTTGCTGCCCAGCTATTACGTCACGCCGCAGGTGGGCCACGGCTTCATCCTGATCGCCTTCACCATCGTGGTGCTGGGCGGCATGGGCAGTTTCGTGGGCGCCCTGATCGGCGGGATCATCATCGGCGTGGTCGAGGCGATCGGCGGGCTGATGCTGGGCGAGAGCCTGGGGCAGATCGGGATTTTCGCGATCTTCATCCTGATCCTGCTGTTCCGCCCGCAGGGCCTGCTGGGCCAGCGGGGATGAGGGCAGGATGACAAGGCTTTCCCTTCTTCTGGTGGTCTTTGCCGCGCTGGCGCTGGTGCCGCTGGTCGTGACGTCGGAGTTCTGGCTGAACGTCTGCGTGCTGACCCTGTTCTCGGCGCTGATCGGGCAGGCGTGGAACATCCTGGGCGGCTATGCCGGGCAATTCAGCTTCGGCCATGCGCTGTTTTTCGGGGTGGGTGCCTATACGGTGGCGGCGTTGCAGGTGCGGCTGGGGGTGAACCCCTGGATCGGGCTGGTGCTGGGCGGGGCGCTGGGGGCTGCGGTGGCGGTGGCGGTGGGCTGGCTGACGTTCCGCTACGGTCTGCGGGGGTCCTATTTCGCGCTGGTGACGCTGGCCTTCGCCGAAGTATTCCGCATCCTCGCCAATTCGATCCCCTGGCTCGGCGCGGGCGAGGGGATGATGATCAAGCTCGCGGCAGGGCCCGGGATGCTGCAATTCAAGAACCTGGCCAACTATTACTGGCTGCTGCTGGCGATGACGCTGGCCTGCTTTCTGGCGGTGTGGTGGCTTGACCGCTCGCGGCTGGGGGCGCGGATGCTGGCGGTGCGCGACAACGAGGACGCCGCCGCCGCCATCGGGGTGGATGCCTTCGCGGTCAAGTTGCAGGCGATGGCGCTGTCGGGGCTGTTCATGGGGCTGGCCGGGGTCTTTTACGCGCAGCGCTACCTTTACCTTGATCCGGGGCTCGCCTTCGGGCCGACCGAGTCGGTCGAGGCCCTGCTGGTGGCCATCGTGGGCGGCATCGGCTCGCTCTTCGGCCCGCTGCTGGGTGCCATCGTGCTGCACGCGCTGAGCGAGGCCGCGCAGGCGGCGCTTGGCGGCCTGCCGGGGGCGAATATGGTGATCTATGGCACGGTCCTGGTGCTGATGGTGCTGTTCCTGCCGCGGGGCCTTGCCAGCCTGTTCCGCCAGCGGCCGCAGCCGGTGGAGCCCCCCGATGCTTGAGCTGCGCCACCTGTCCAAGACCTTCGGCGGCCTGCGCGCGGTCGATGACGTGTCGCTGACGCTGGCCGAGGGCAGCATCGCCGCGCTGATCGGGCCGAACGGGGCGGGCAAGACCACGCTCTTTGCGCTGATGACGGGGTTTCACCCCCCCTCGGGCGGCAGCGTGCATTTCCTGGGGCACGACGTGACGGGCGAGAAGCCCTTCCGCATCGCGCGGGCGGGGATGGTGCGGACCTTCCAGATCGTGCAGCCCTTCGCGGGCCAGACGGTGCGCGAGAACATCGCGGTCGGCGCGCATCTGCACATCGCTGACCGCGCCGCCGCGCTGGCCAAGGCCGAGGAGGTGGCGCGGAGGGTCGGGCTGGCCGACCGGCTGGACCGCGATGCCGCCGACCTGACGGTGGCCGGGCGCAAGCGGCTGGAGGTCGCGCGGGCGCTGGCCACAGAGCCGAAGCTGCTGCTGCTGGACGAGGTGATGGCCGGGCTGAACCCGTCGGAGATCCGCGACGTGATTCCGGTGATCCGGGCGATCCGTGACAGCGGCATCACCATCCTGCTGATCGAGCATGTGATGCAGGCGGTGATGGAACTGGGCGAGCGGGCCTGGGTCTTGAACCAGGGCCGGCTGATCGCCGAGGGCGCGCCGCGCGCGCTGGCCGCCGACCCGGTGGTGATCGAGGCCTATCTGGGGCAGGGGATGGCCCGGCGGCTGGCGAAGGGGCGTGGCGATGCTTGAGGTTTCCGCCCTGCGGGCCGGGTACGGACCGGTCGAGATCCTCCGCGGCGTCTCGCTTGATCTTGCGGCGGGCGAGATCGTGGCGCTTCTGGGTGCGAACGGGGCGGGCAAGACCACGTTCAACGGCGTGCTGGCCGGGCTCTTGCGGGCCCGGGCGGGGGCCGTGAGCTTCGAGGGCGCGGCGCTTCCGGCGGGCGACCCGAAGGCTGCGCTGGATGCGGGCATCGTGCTGGTGCCCGAGGGGCGGCACATCTTCCCCAATCTGACGGTGCGCGAGAACCTGTGGCTGGGCGGCTACCGGCGCGGGCGGGCGAACCGGGGGCGGAACCTCGAGCGGGTGCTCGACACCTTTCCGCGCCTGCGCGAACGGCTGGGCCAGCGCGCGGGCACCATGTCGGGCGGCGAACAGCAGATGGTGGCGATCGGCCGCGGCCTGATGGCCGAGCCGCGGCTGCTGATCCTGGACGAGCCGAGCCTTGGCCTGTCGCCGCTGATGGTCGAGGAGATGTTCGCGCTGATCGGGCGGCTGAACGGGCAGGGCCTTTCGATCCTGCTGGTGGAACAGAACGTGCATCTGACGCTGGACATCGCGCACCGGGGCTTCGTGATGGAAAACGGCCGCATCACCGCCGCGGGCACGGCGGCCGCGCTGGCGTCCGACCCCGAGCTTCAGCGCAGCTATCTGGGGGTATGAGATGGCGATGACCCTTGCCGAAAAGCTGATCGCCCGCGCGGCGGGGCGCGATGCGGTGCGGGCGGGCGAGATCGTGACCGCGCGCGTGGACCTTGCGATGATCCACGACAGCGGCGGCCCCCGCCGGGTAGAGCCGATCCTGAAACGGCTGGGCGTGGGCCTGTGGGACCGCGACCGGGTGGTGCTGATCTCGGATCACTATGTGCCGGGCGACGATCCCGATGGCGCGGCGATCCTTGGGCTGACCCGCGACTGGGCGCGGCGCCACGGCGTGACCTTCCACGACGGGCAGGGGATCTGCCATGTCGTGCTGCCCGAACGCGGCCATGTGGCGCCGGGGATGTTCATCACCGGCGGCGACAGCCATTCGCCCACCGGCGGGGCTTTCGGCGCCTACATGTTCGGCATCGGCGCGACCGAGATGGCGGGGGTTCTGGCCACGGGCGAGATCTGGGTGCGGGTGCCCGAGACCATCGCGCTGGACTGGCAGGGGCGGCTGCCGCGCGGGGTTCTGGCCAAGGACATGATCCTGGCGATGTGCGGCCGGCTTGGCATGGATGGCGGGCGGTATCAGGCGATCGAATACACCGGCCCCGCGGTGCGGGCGCTGGGGATGCAGGAACGGATGACACTGTCGAACATGGCGGCCGAGCTTGGCGCGCAGGCGGGGCTGATCGCGCCGGACGCGGTGACGGCGGATTATGTCCGCGCGGCGGGAGGCGACCCGGGCGACTGGGCGCGCTGGCAGGGTGATGCGGGCGCGCCGGTGGCGGAACGGCACACCTTCGACGCCTCGACACTCGCCCCTCAGGTGGCCGCGCCGCATTCGCCGGCCAATGCGGGCGACGTGGGCGATCAGGCGGGGCAGGGGCTGGACGTGGTCTATATCGGGGCCTGCACGGGGGCGAAACATGCAGACCTTGCCGCGGCGGCCGAGATCCTGCGCGGCAAGCGGCTGGCAAAGGGCATCCGGCTGATGGTCGCCCCCGCCTCGCGCCGCGATCAGGACCGGGCGGCGGCGGAAGGGATCATGGGCGTCTTCGAGGACGCAGGCGCCACGATCCTGCCCAATGCCTGCGGCATCTGCGCGGGCTATGGCGGCGCGCGGCTGGGGGCCGACATCCGCTGCCTGTCCACCACCGCGCGGAACTTCAAGGGGCGGATGGGCGATGCCTCCAGCCGGGTCTGGCTGTCCTCGCCCTATACCGCCGCGGCGTCGGCCATCGAGGGGCGGATCGCCGATCCCCGCCCGCATCTGGAGGGCCGCTGACATGGGGCGCATCTCGGGGCGCATCTGGAAACTGGGCGACGACGTGGACACCGACGCGCTGGCGCCGGGGCGGTTCATGCACCGCCCGATGGCCGAACTGGCCGCGAACTGCCTGATCGACCTGTCGCCTGATTTCGCCGCGAACGCGCGCCCGGGCGACCTGATCGTGGCGGGGCGCAACTTTGGCATGGGGTCAAGCCGCGAACAGGCCGCGCAGGCGCTGAAGGACCGCGGGTTGCAGGGCGTGGTGGCCGAAAGCTTTGCGGGCATCTTCTACCGCAACGCGATCAACCTTGGCCTGCCGGTTTTCGTTGGCCGCGCGAGCGACCTGCCCGACGGGGCCGAGGCCACGCTGGACGCGGGCGCCGCGGTCCTGCGCCACGCGGGCGGGGCGGTGGCGCTGGAGCCGCTGCCCGACTTCCTGCTGGCGCTGATCCGTGACGGCGGCCTTGTTCCCCATCTTGAGAAAAGACTTGCAAAGGAGGGCCGCTGACCGTGTCCCTGAGAACCCGGCTGAAAGGCCCGTCGATCCTTGTCGCGCCCGGCGTCTATGACGGGCTGAGCGCGCGCATCGCCACCCAGTCGGGGGCCGAGGCGCTGTACCTGTCGGGGGCCTCGCTGGCCTATACGCGCTTCGGCTCGCCCGATCTTGGGCTTGTCGGCATGTCCGAGGTGGCCGATGCCATCGCCGCGATCCGCGACCGGGTGGCGACGCCGCTGATCGTCGATGCCGATACGGGCTTCGGCAACGCGCTGAACGTGCAGCGCACCATGCGCCGGTTCGAGCGGGCGGGCGCGAATGCGATCCAGCTGGAAGACCAGACCCTGCCCAAGCGCTGCGGGCATCTGGACGGCAAGACGCTGGTGCCGACAGGCGAGATGACGGGCAAGATCCGCGCCGCCCTTGATGCGCGCGCCGATGACGCGACGCTGGTGATCGCGCGCACCGATGCCATCGCGGTCGAGGGGTTCGACGCGGCGCTGGCGCGCGCCCATGCCTATGCCGAGGCCGGCGCCGATGTCCTGTTCGTCGAGGCGCTGCGCGATCAGGACCAGATGCGTCGCGCGGTCGCTGAACTGGGGCCGCGCTGCCCGCTGATGGTGAACATGGTCGAGGGCGGCAAGACCCCGGCGGCGGATGCTGCCGAGTTGCAGGCGCTGGGGTTCTCGCTGGTGATCTTTCCGGGCGGGGCGGTCCGGGCGGTGGCGCGCACCCTGCAGGACTATTACGCGAGCCTTGCCGCGCATGGCAGCAACGCGCCGTTTTCCGGACGCATGTTCGATTTCGCCGGCCTGAACGGCCTGCTTGGCACCCCGGAGATCCTTGCCCTTGGCGACAGCTATGGAGATGACGCGTGACCCTTGACGCCGTGACGCTGGCCATTCTGAAGGGGCGGCTGGAACAGATTGCCGACGAGATGGATGCCACGCTCTTCCGTTCGGCCTTCAACCCGATCATCGCCGAAGCGCATGACGCAAGCCACGGGCTTTACGACGCTGCCACGGGCGACACGCTGGCGCAGGGCAAATCGGGCCTGCCGATCTTCGTGGGCGTCATGGCCTTCGCGGTGAAGGCGGTGATCGACAAGGCGGCGGAAGAGGGCGGGGCGAAGGATGGCGACGTGTGGATCTTCAACGATCCCTATGTCGGCGGCACGCATCTGTCGGATTTCCGGCTGGTGCGGCCCTTCTTCCGCGATGGCCGCGTGTTCTGCTACCTCGCCTCGGTCGGGCACTGGCATGACGTGGGCGGCAACGTGCCGGGCAACTACAACCCGGTGGCCACCGAAAGCTTTCAGGAAGGAATGCGCATCCCGCCGGTGAAGCTGTTCGACGCGGGCATCTACCGGCCTGACATCGTGGCGATCCTGTCGGCGAACTCGCGGCTGCCGGTGTCGCTTTACGGCGATCTGAACGGGCAGATCAACGCGCTGGATCTGGGCGTGAAGCGGATGCACCAGCTTCTGGACGAATATGGCGATGCACGGGTGGCCGAGGCGTTCGGCGCGCTCAAGCGCAGCGCGGCCGAGATCATGCGCGCCGAGATCCGCGCGCTGCCCGATGGCACCGTCAGCGTCGAGGACTGGCTGGACAATGACGGCATTACCGATGTGCCGCTGAAGATCGCGCTGGACCTGACGATCGCGGGCGACCGGCTGACGCTGGACTTCTCGCGCTCGTCGCCCGCCTGCGCGGGGCCGGTGAACATCGCGCGTTCGACCACGGTCGCGGCCTGCTATGTGGCACTAAAGCACATCTTCACCACCGTGCCCGCCAATGCCGGGGTGCTGGAGCCGGTGACGGTGCTGACCGACCCGGCATCGCTTCTGGCGGTCGAGGCGCCGAAGCCGGTGGGCGGCTATACCGAAACCATCCTGCGCCTGATCGACGTGGTGTTTCAGGCCGTGGGCCAGATCGCGCCAGACCGCGCGCCCGCCTGCGCCTATGGCACGATCAACGCGGTCTCGATGGCGGGGACGCGGGCGGATGGCAAACGGTGGGTGCTGTTTTCCTTCTTCGGGGGCGGGCACGGCGGGCATTCGGACGGCGACGGGCTGAGCCACGGCAACGCGCCGATTTCCACCGCGACGATCCCGCCGCTGGAAATCCTGGAGGCGGCCTATCCGGTGAAGTTCACCCAATGGGCGCTGCGCCCGGATTCAGGCGGCGACGGGCAGCACCGGGGGGGCCTTGGCGCGGTCTACGAGATCGAGCTTCTGGCGGATCAGGCCGACCTGTTCGTCTTTGGCGAACGCGGCCGCCATTCCCCGCGCGGGGCGAACGGCGGGGGCGAGGCGGCGCTGAACCGCTTCACCTATCCGCTGGGGGGCCAGATGGTGGCCCCACCCATGACCTCGAAACTGCACGGGGCCAAACTTTCCCGCGGCGACCGCATCCGGCTGGAAACCCCGGGCGGCGGCGGCTGGGGCGACCCCGGCCTGCGCACGCCCGAGGCCCGCGCCCGCGACCTGCACCTTGGCTATGTGACGAAGGGCTGAACGATGAACCGGAAACCCTATGCGGTCGGCGTGGATGTCGGCGGCACCTTCACCGACATCTTCGTGCTGAACCAGACCACCGGCGCGGTCGAGATCACGAAACTGCCCTCGACGCTCGACAACCAGTCGCGCGGGCTGGTGGAAGGGATCGCCCGCAAGATCGACGATTTCGGCACCATCGCCTCGGTCATCCACGGCACCACGACGGGCACCAACGCGCTTCTGGAACGCAAGGGCGCGGTGACGGGCATGATAACCTCGGCTGGCTTCCGCGACGTGCTGGAGATGCGCCGCCGCGACCGGCCGCAGACCTGGGGCCTCAGGGGCGGCTACACCCCCGTCATCCCGCGCGACCTGCGGCTGGAGGTGGCCGAGCGGACCCATGCCGACGGCACCGTGGCCGTTCCGGTCGACCCGGCCGAGGTGCAGGCCGCGGCGCGGTCGCTGCTGGCGGCGGGTTGCGCCTCGGTCGTGGTGTTCTTCGTGAACTCGTACGCCAACGACGCCAACGAACGCGCGGCGACCGAGGCGGTGCGCGCGGTCTGGCCGAACCCCTATGTCACCCGCGCGACCGAAATCCTGCCCGAGATCCGCGAATTCGAGCGCGTCTCGACCGGGGCGCTGAATGCCTATCTGCAACCCGTCGTGTCGTCCTACATGGACCGGCTGGACGCGGGGCTGGCCGGGCATGGCTTTGCGGGCGATCTTCTGATCGTGCAGTCGAACGGGGGGGTGATGTCGGTCGATACCGCGCGCGCCTATCCGGTCCGCACCGCGCTTTCGGGCCCGGCCGCGGGGGTGCGAGCGGCGCAGGCCATCGCGGCGGCGGCGGGGCTTGGCAACATCATCACCTGCGATCTGGGCGGCACCTCGTTCGATGTCTCGCTGATCGCGGACGGCGCGGCGGCGCTGGCGGCGCAGACCGCCATCGACTTCGGGCTGGTGGTGCGCACGCCGATGATCGAGATCACCACCATCGGCGCGGGCGGCGGTTCGATCGCCGCGATCGACGCGGGGGGGCTGTTGCAGGTGGGCCCCGAAAGCGCGGGGTCGAACCCGGGGCCGGTCTGCTACGGCTTCGGCAACACCCGGCCCACGCTGACGGATGCCAACCTTGTGCTGGGCCGGATCAACGCCGACCGCCCCATCGGCGGCACGCTCGCCCGGCTGGACGTCGAGGCCGCGCGCGCGGCCATCGCGCAGACGGTGGGCGCACCCCTTGGCCTGACGGTCGAGGCCGCGGCCGAGGCGATCCTGCGAGTGGCCAACGCCAAGATGGCGGGCGCCATCCGGCTGGTGTCGATCGAGCGCGGCCACGACCCCGCGCGGTTCCACGCGATGCCCTTCGGCGGCGGGGGCGCGCTGCATGTGGGGGCGCTGATCGCCGATTGCGGGCTGAAGGGCGCGCTGGTGCCGCGCTATCCCGGCGTCACCTCGGCGCTTGGCTGCGTGGTGGCCGACATGCGCCACGACCGGGTGCGCACGGTGAACCGGATGCTGGACGATCTGGACGCGGGCGCGCTGGGGGCCGAGATGGCCGAGGTGGCCGCGGGTCTTCAGGCATTGCTGGACCGTGCGGGGGTCAGTTTCGCGGCGGTGGAGGCGGTCTATGAACTGGACATGTTCTATCTGGGCCAGACCCATACGGTCGCCGTGCCGCTGACCCTGCCCGAAGGCGGGCTGACGCGCGCCGGGATCGCCGCGGCCTTCGATGCGGCCTATGCGGCGGCCTTCGGGCGGCTTTTGGCGGGCATCCCCAAGCGGGTGATGAACTACCGCGTGGCGGTGATCGGGCGGCGGCCGCCCTTCGACATGGCGGTCTTTGCCCCGACCGACGGGCGCGCGGCGGCCGATTGCATCACCGCCCGCCGCCGCGTCTATGGCGCGGGGCACTGGGCCGAGGTTCCGGTCTATGACCGCCTTGCGCTGGCGGTGGGCGAGGTCGTGCACGGCCCCTGCCTGATGGAACAGCCCGACACCACGATCTTCGTCGACCCCGGCCTGTCGGCGCGGGTGGACGCCTTCGGCAACCTCGTGATGGAGCGCAGCGCATGAGCGATCTGGACCCGGCCCGCACCGCGCTGCTGATCGTCGATCTGCAGAACGACTTTTTGCACCCCGAGGGCGCCTATGGCCGCGCGGGCCAGGCCGCGCCCGCCATCGCGGCGCTGCCCGCCCGCGTCAGGCCCGTGGCCGATGCGCTGCGCGCGCGGGGCGGCTGGATCGTCTCGACCCAGTTCACGCTGGTGCCGGGGAAGGGGGGGGAGCCGATGATCTCGCCGCACCTGAGGCGCCTGCGGCCCTTTCTTGGGCGCGGCGATTTCCTGCCCGGCGCCTGGGGGCACCAACTGGTCGACACGCTGCAACCGGCAGACCTGTCGGTGGAAAAGATCGCCTATTCCGCCTTCTACCAGACCCGGCTGGAATGGATGCTGCGCAAGGCGGGGATCGACACGGTCATCCTGTGCGGGATCGTGACAAACGGCGGCGTCGCATCGACCCTGCGCGACGCGCATGTGCGCGACCTGCACACGATCCTGCTGACGGACGGCTGTGCCGCGTTTTCCGACAGCGTCCACGAGACGACGGTGGCCAGCCTTTCCACCCTCACCGAAACCGACACCTGCGCCGGCATGGCGGCGCGGCTGGCGTCATGAGCCGCATCCTGCCCCCGCCCGCGCGGTTCGACCTGACGGTGGGATGCGTGGTGATCGGCGCCGGGGCCTGCGGCATGGCGGCGGCGCTGAAGCTGGCCGATGCCGGGGCCGAGGCGCTGGTGCTGGAACGCGATCCGCGTCCCGCGGGCAGCACGGCAATGTCATCGGGCTTCGTGCCCGCTGCCGGAACCGCCGCGCAGGCGGCGCAGGGGATCGCGGACAGCCCCGAACGGTTCCTGCACGATCTGACCGAAAAGACCCACGGGCTTGCCGACGCGCGGCTGGCCCGCCTTGCCAGCCGGACGATCGGGCCGGTGATCGACTGGCTGGGCGCGCGGCATGGCATTCCGTGGCAGGTGCTGGACGATTTCCTGTATCCCGGCCATTCGGTCCACCGGATGCATGCGGTACCCGAGAAAACGGGCCTTGGCCTCATCACCCGGCTTGGCGCCGCGGTCGAGGCGGCGGGGGTGCCGGTGGTGACCGGCGCGCAGGTGACGGCGCTTTACGCCGAGGGGGGCCGGATCGCGGGCTGCGAGGTGACGCGGCCCGATGGCGCGGTGGAACGGATCGGGGCGGGGGCGGTGATCCTGGCCTGCAACGGCTATGGCGGGAACCCCGATCTGGTGGCCCGCCACATCCCGATGATGGCCGGCGCGCCCTATTACGGGCATCCGGGCAACCAGGGCGATGCGCTTCTGTGGGGGCAGGCGCTGGGGGCGGCGGTGCAGCATCTTTCGGGCTGTCAGGGGCATGGCTCGCTGGCCCATCCGCACGGCATCCTGATCACCTGGGCGCTGATGGCCGAGGGCGGTGTGCAGGTGAACCAGGAGGGGCGGCGCTTTTCCAACGAGCACCGCGGCTATTCCGAACAGGCGGTGGACGTGCTGGCCCAGCCCGGCGGCGTGGCCTGGGACATCTTCGACGACCGTCTGCTGGCGCTTGCGCGCGGCTTCCCCGATTTTCAGGCCGCCGAGGCGGCGGGCGCGCTGCGCCACGGGGCGGATGCGGGGTCGCTTGCCGCCCAGATCGGCCTGCCGCCCGAGGCGCTGGCCAAGACGCTGGATCACTGCGCCGCGCTGGCCGCTGGAGAAGGGCAGGACCCCTTCGGCAGGGACTTCACCGCAACGCCCGCCCTGCGCCCGCCCCTGCACGCCGTCCGCGTCACGGGGGCGCTGTTCCATACGCAGGGCGGGCTGGTGATCGACGACAGCGCCCGGGTGCTGACGGCGGCGGGCGGCACGGTCGCGAATCTCCTGGCCGGGGGCGGGGCGGCCTGCGGCGTGTCGGGGCCCGAGATCGGGGGCTATCTGTCCGGCAACGGGTTGCTGACCGCGCTGGCCTTCGGCGCGCTGGCAGGCGAAACCGCCGCGCTCGCCGCCGGCTGACGCGGCGGTTCGCGTCACCGCCCCAGCGTCTGCACCACCAGATCCGCCGCGGCCGCGCCTGAAAACTGCTGCTGGCCGGTAATCAGGTTGCCGTCGCGCAGCGCGAAGGGCTTGAACATGCCGTTCACGACGAAGTTGGTGCCCTTGATCCGGCGGGCCTCGTCCTCGATCCAGAAGGGCTGGATCTTCTGGCCGACCCAGGCGTCGGCATAGGCTTCCTCGCTGTTGGCAAAGCCGGTCCAGGTCTTGCCCTCGACCAGCAGGGCGCCGGTGGACAGCCGCGTCTTCAGCAGGATGCAGGTGGCGTGGCAGACGATGGCCACGATCCGCCCCGCCTCGTAGGCGCGCGCCACGAAGGCGTGCAGCGCGGCATCGTCGATCATCGTCACCATCGGCGACTGGCCGCCCGCCAGGAAGATCGCGTCATAGGCGGTGGGGTCGACCTGGGCGATGGACCGCGTGCCCTTCAGCAGCGCGGCATGCCGGGCCGAGGTCTTGAACCCCAGCGACAGCAGGTCATGCGCCGAATAGCCCGAGGCGTCTTCCGGGTCCGAGAAGCCGTCGGCCACCAGATCGCCGCCCGCGGGGCTTACGATCTCGACCTCGTAGCCGGCTTCGGTGAAGGCCCAGTAGGGGTGTGTCAGTTCGGCCCACCAGAAGCCGACAGGCCAGCCGGTGGTCGGCGACAGGCCCGGATTGGCGGCGATCATCAGCACCTTCTTCGTGCCGTGCACGTCGATGGATGCAGTCATGTGTCTCTCCTTTGCAGGGTCAGGTCAGCGCGCGAGATGCGCGCCGCCGTCCACGTCCAGCGTGGCGCCGGTCAGGAACGGGTTGGCGATCGCCAGCAGAATCGCCTGGGCGATGTCGTCGGGCGCGCCGACCCGGCCCGCGGGCAGCCGCGCGGCGGTGGCGGCGAACATGGCGGCGCGCGCCGCGTCCGGCAGGCCGGCGTAGGCCTCGGTCGCGGTCAGGCCGGGCGAGACGGTGTTGACCCGGCGGGGGGCCAGTTCGACCGCCAGCACCCGGGCCATCGCCTCGAGCGCGGCCCGCAGTGCGGGCTCGCCCAGGTCGGCGAAGGGCCCCCAGGCCACCGCGTCGGACGCCGACAGGACCAGATGGTCAACCCCGTCCAGCGTTTCGGCCAGCGCCGCGACCGCGGCCGGGTCGGTATAGTCGAGCATCCGCCCGGCAACCCCGTCGGGCAGGCGGGCAAGGCTTGCCGCGCTGCGGCCCGTGGCGGTGACCCGCGCGTCCGCGGCCCGAGCGGCGGCGACGGTGGCGCGGCCGATGCCGCGGGTGCCGCCGACGATCAGGACATGCTGTCCGTCCAGTGTCATGGCTCAGCCCTCCACCGCCGCAAAGGCCCAGTTCCGGCCCTTGCCGCGCAGCAGCGCCTGGTTGATCCAGAGCATCCCGAAGGGTTCCAGCAGCCGCGCGCGGACGATGCCGCCGGCATCGAGCGGGGCGAACCCCAGATCGGTCAGCAGGCCCGCGACCCGGGCCTTGGCGTCCTCGCTGTCGCCCGCCATGACCATCACCGGGCGCTGCGGCAGGTGGTCGTTCTTCGCCATGATCTCGGCGCCGACCTGGTTCAGCGTCTTGACGACCTGGGCGCCGGGAAGCCAGCCCTGCACGATCTCGCCGCCGCTGGTGCTGTGGCCCAGCGTCAGGCCCAGCACCCCGTCCACCATGCCCAGCGGGTTCATGCAATCGATCACGATCTTGCCCGCAAGGTCGCCAAGTGCCCTGACCGCGGCGTCCGCCGCACCCCAGGGCAGGGCCAGGATGACGATCTCTGCCCCCGCCGCCGCGGTCTCGGGGCGGGCGAGGCCCGCGCCGACCTCTGTCGCCAGCGCGACGAGGTCCGCATCCTGCGGGTTTCGCGCACCAAGGGTGACGGCGTGCCCCTTGCCCGCAAGCCCGCGGGCGATGGCGCTGCCGACATTGCCGGTGCCGATGATCGCGATCCGCATTTCAGTTTCTCCTTGCTGCATTCGGTGCGGCAGAGATATGTCGGATAAGAAAGAAACGATAATGAATAAGAGTCATGTCTGAGTTAAGCACATCCGAATTGAGGCGGATTGATCTGACCCTGCTGCTGGTGTTCCTGGGGCTGATGCGCCATCGCAAGGCGCTGGAGGTGGCGGCGGATCTGGGGCTGACCCAATCGGCCATCAGCCAGGCGCTGAAGCGGCTGCGCGACATCTTCGGCGACCCGCTGTTCCTGCGCCGCCCGCACGGGATGGAGCCTACGGCCACGGCGCTGGCGCTCGAGGCGCCGGTGGCGGCCGCGGTCGAGGCGCTGCGCGGGGCGCTTGGGGCGGTGCGCGCCTTCGAGCCGGGGACTGCCACGGGCCTGTTGCGCCTGGCGGCGCTGGATGCCGAACAGGCGGTGCTGGTGCCGCCGCTGGCGGCACGGCTGCGGGTGATGGCGCCGGGGCTGACGCTGTCGGTCCTGCCGCTGGGGCGCGCGGCCGCGATGGAGGCGCTGGCCGAGGGGCGCGCGGAACTGGCGCTCGGCTTCGTCTGGGAACCGCCCGAGGCGATCTCGGGGCAGGCGCTGTACGAGGAATCCTTTCTGGTGGCCGGGCGGCCCGGTGCGCTGCCCGCGGCCCCGCGGATCGACATCGACAGCTATTGCACGGCCGAACACATCCTGGTGTCGCCGGGCGGCGATCTGCGCGGTGTGGTCGACGACCAGCTTGCCGCGCTGGGGCGGACGCGGCGGGTGATCCTGGGCCTGCCCGCGTTCCTGCCCGCGCTGGCCGCCTCGGCGGCGTCGGGCGCGCTGGTCACCCTGCCTGCCCGCGTGGCGCGGGCCTTCGCCCCCGGCTTCGGGCTGGTCACGGCGGACCCGCCACTGCCCGTGCGCCGCTTTGCCGTCTCGGCCTTCTGGCACCGGCGCAACGACACCGATCCCCGCATCGGCTGGGTCCGGCAGCAACTGGCGGAAATCCTGCGGGGCTGACAGCCGCGGCGGGCGTTAGCCGCCCGCGCGCGTCCTGTCCTGCACGAACTGGCGCGGGGCGCAGTGGGCCACCCGCTTGAACGCGGCGCTGAAGGCGCTTTCCGACCCGTAGCCCAGCTCTTGCGCCAGCATGGCAAGCGGCACGCGCGCCGTCAGCATCCGGTCCGCCGCCAGCATCATCCGCCACCGCGTCAGATAGACCATCGCCGGCTCGCCGACGACCGCCTTGAAGCGCGCGGCGAAGGTCGACCGCGATTGCCCTGCGCAGCGGGCAAGGGCATCGAGCGTCCAGCGCCGCGCGGGGTCGGCATGCATGGCCCCGAGCGCCCGGGAAAGCTGCGGGTCCGCCAGCGCAAAGATCCAGCCCGCGCGCTGCCCCGGCGCCGCCCGCAGGTGCTGGCGCAGGGCCTCGACCAGCAGCGCCTGCGCCAGATGCCCCGCCATCAGCGCGCCGCCGGGCTGCGGGTCGCGCAATTCGGCCATCAGCCGCGCGACCGCGTCTTGCAGCGCCAGCGCGCCGGCGCCAGCCTCGAAGCGGATCACCGGCGGCAGACCCGCAAGCAGCCGGTCGGCCAGCGGGTTGGCAAAGGCGAAATAGCCGCCGAAGCCGGAGGCGTGGCCGCCCCCGTCCAGAACGGCCACCTCGCCCGGCGGGACGGCGGCGAAGACATCGCGCGCGTCTCGGGGGGGCAGGTTGGCCGCGCTGCCCATCCGGTAGGCCTGCCCGCCCGCCAGCAGCAGCATGTCGCCCGCGCCAAGCCGCAGCGGGCCCGGCTGCCCGTCCACCCACAGCAGGAGCGTGCCCGTGCGCACCGCATAGCATTTCAGCCCGCCCCAGGCCGGATAATCCAGCCGCCAGGACGGCCCCGCGTCAAGCCCGCGGAACCCGTGGCTTGACGGCTTCAGCAGCGACAGCACGGCAGACAGGGCATCCATGACGGTTCCGGACGATTGATGGGGTTTTCGCGACGCTGCCGCATGGATCGTCTGGCCGCAAGCCCCAGATCCCGGACAGGGCGCAAGCCCCGTTTCCCTGTCCCTGCGAGGTCTCCATGCCGGAAAACGAAGCTCTCTGGCTGCCCGCGAAGGGCGCCGCCTTCCGGCGCGGCCCGGCGCCGCGAACGCCGCCGCAGGCCGATGAAATCCTTGTGCGGACCCGCGCGGTGGCGGTGAACCCGGTCGATCGCCTGATCCCGGTGATCGGCGGGTTCGTCTATCCGTGGCTGTCCTACCCGGCGATCCTCGGGTCGGATGTGGCGGGCGAGGTGGTCGCGGTCGGGCCGGGGGTGACGCGGTTCCGGGTGGGGGACCGTGTTCTTGGTCATGCGGTCGGCCCCGAGAAGGCGTCGAACCGTGCCGCGGAAGGTGCGTTCCAGTCCTTCGCCCTGCTGCGGGAAAGCATGGCCGCACCGATCCCGGCGCCGCTGTCCGACGAGGCGGCCGCCGTGCTGCCGCTGGGCCTGTCCACGGCGGCCTGCGCCCTGTTCGAGCCCGATCTGCTATCGCTGCGCTGGCCCACCGCCGCCACCGGGGCGATGGGCGAGACGATCCTTGTCTGGGGCGGCTCGACCAGCGTGGGCTGCAACGCGATCCAGCTTGCCACCGCGGCGGGCTATGACGTCTTTGCGACGGCCTCGCCGCACAACTTCGACCTGCTTCGGCGTCTGGGCGCCGCGGGCGTCTTCGATTACCGCAGCCCTTCGGTCGTGCCCGACATGATCGCGGCGCTGCGCGGGCGCCGGATGGGCGGCGCGCTGGCCATCGGCGCCGGTTCCGCGGCGGCCTGCCTGCGGGTCCTTGGCGCGCTGCCGGGGCGGCGCTTCGTGGCCACGGCGTCACCCCCGGTCTCGTTCGACGCGGTGCCCGCCGGGCGCGCGCGCCACCTTGCGCCCGTCCTGCTGCGGATGGCGCTGGCCTCGGGGCGGCTTTGGCTGGCGGCGCGGCGCCGGGGGGTGACGCTGCGGATGATCTGGGGCGGTGCGTTGCTGACCACTGCGACCGGGCCGATGATCTACCGCGACTATCTGCCCCGCGCGCTTGCCGAGGGCCGCCACCGTGCCGCGCCCGAGCCCCTGCTGGCGGGCAAGGGGCTGGATGCCATCCCCGCCGCGCTGGAGATGCAGCGCCGCGGCGTCTCGGCGCGGAAGGTGGTGGTGCGGCTGTAGGCGGCGGCCTTGGCTCAGGCGGCGGGGGTGCGCCGGTCCATCGCCTCGAGATGGGTCAGAAGCGCGATCAGCCGTTCGCCCCGCCCCTGTTCGCGGGCGGCGGGGCGGCTTGCGGCGTCGACCAGAAACCGGGTTTCGGGCAGGGGGTCGGCGTGGAGGATCGCGGATTGCGGCATTACGAAGGTCATCCCCGTCTGGGCCATGGCGAGCCCCAGCAGCGCCAGCTTCCGCCCGCGCGTTGTGCGGGCCCGGACGGTGACGGAATCGTAGCGGTTGCGCGCCACGGCACTGCCGATGGCCGCATAGACATGGCGCGCGGCCATGATGCCGGGGCGGCTGGCGGGCGGCAGCGCGGCGATCCCCGCCTCGGCCCGCCAGTACAGCCGATCTGCCTCGGCCAGAAGCTGCCGCGTCAGCTGCGACAGCGCGGGCGAGGGGGCGGGATCGGCCAGCAGGCGCGCAGGCGTCAGGCCCGCGTCCGCCACCCAGTCGGTGGGCAGGTACAGGCGCCCGGCGCGCAGATCCTCGCCGATGTCGCGGGCGATGTTGGTCAGCTGCATCGCCACGCCCAGGTCGCAGGCCCGCGCCAGCGCATCGGGGTCGCGCACCCGCATCAGGACGCACATCATGGCCCCCACCGAGGCCGCCACCCGCGCCGCATAGGCGCGCAGGTCCGACAGGGTGGCATAGCGGCGCCCCGTCGCGTCCCAGGCAAAACCTTCCAGCAGCGCATCGGGCAGGGCGCGGGGCAGATCGAACGCCCTGACCACCGCGGCAAAGGCCCGGTCGGGCGCCGCCGCGCGCGGGCGGCCCGCGTAGACCAGATCCAGCCGGTCGCGCAGCGACAGCACGGCGCGGGCCTTTTCGGGATCCAGATCCACCGCGTCGTCGGCAAGGCGGCAGAAGGCATAGAGCGCCAGCGCCGGGTCGCGCACGCGGGGTGGCAGCAGCCGCGAGGCGGCGTGGAAGGACAGCGATCCGGTGCGGATCGCGCTGCGGCATTCGGCAAGATCGGCGGGGGCGATCATCGCGCCACCGGCTGGGCTGCGGGCACCAGCTTGCCCAGGACCTCGGCCGAGGTGATGACCCCGGGCAGCCCCGCGCCCGGATGGGTTCCCGCCCCGACAAGGAACAGCCCCGGCAGTTCCTCGCTGATGTTGTGGGGCCGGAACCAGGCGCTTTGCAGGATGCGCGGTTCGATCGAAAATCCCGATCCGAAGGGCGACAGGTAGCGGTCGCGGAAGGTTTCGGGGGTGAAGACCTCGGATTCCGTGAGATGCGCGCCAAGGCCGGGCAGCAGCCTGTCTTCCAGCACCGCCTGCACCCGGGCGCGGTAGGGTTCGGCCTCGGCCGCCCAGTCGACCGCATCGGCATGGCCGAGATGGGGCACCGGCGAGAGCGCGTAGAACGTGTCATCCCCCGCGGGCGCGCAGGACGGATCGGTGACGCTGGGCCGGTGCACATAAAGCGACATGTCGGGGGCCAGCCGCCCGCGGATGAAGATGTCTTGCAACAGGCCGCGGTAGCGCGGGCCGCTGACGATCGTGTGGTGGCCGACATCGGGCCACAGGCCACGGGTGCCGCGGGTGCCGAAGTACCAGACGAACAGCCCCATCGACCAGCGCCGCGTGTCCACGTGGCGGTTGGTCCAGCGCCGCCGCGGGTGGCGCCGCAACAGGCGGGTATAGGTGTGCCCCGCATCGGCATTCGACACCACGACCCCCGCGGTCAGGATCGTGCCGTCGGTCAGCCGCACCCCGGCGGTGCGGCCGTTGCGGGTCAGGATCTCGTCGGCCTCGGCACCGTAGAGCGTCTGGCCCCCCTGCGCGGTGATGACGCGCGCCATCGCCTCTGCGATCGCGACGACGCCGCCGATCGCGTAATGGACCCCGAAGGCCTTTTCGAGGTGATTCACCAGCACATACATCGAGGTGACGTGGAACGGATCGCCGCCGATGAACAACGGGTGGAACGACAGCGCCATGCGCAGCCGCGGGTCGCGCACGCGGCGGGCGACATGGGCATGCACAGACCGGTCGGCCCGCAGCGCGGCAAAGCGGGGCAGCGCGGCCAGAAGGTCGGCAAAGCGGTGCATCGGGCGGCGGCCCAGATCCTCGAACCCGAAGCCGTAGCGCGCCTCGGCATCGCGCAGGAAGCGGGTATAGCCCGCCAGATCGCCGGGCGACAGGCGCGCGACCTCGGCCTGCATGGCGGCGGTGTCGGCGCGGGCGGTGAACTGGCTGCCGTCGTCGAAGCGGATCTGGTAGAACGGGTCCAGCGAGCGCAGATCGACATCGGCATCAAAGTCGCGCCCGCAGGCGGCCCAGAGGTCGCGGAAGACCTGCGGTACGGTCACGATGGTGGGGCCCAGATCGAAACGGTGCCCGCCGCGCCAGAGCGCCGATCCGCGCCCGCCGGGCCCCGGCAGGCGGTCGACCACCGTCACCCGGTAGCCCTTGGCACCCAGGCGCATCGCCGCGGCCAGCCCGCCCAGCCCCGCGCCGATGACAACGGCCGCCGGGGCCTGCGCGGCGGCGGCGGTGGGGGCAAGATCGGGGCTGATGCGGGTCAGCATGGAGCGCCTGCGGGTAAGGGCCGGACAATCGGCGTCAAGTTATGTTGACATCAAACTTCCCTCTCGCGCGGCGCTGTGTCAATCTACATTTACACATCCGAGGGACTCGCCATCCAAACC
This sequence comes from Pseudomonadota bacterium, assembly GCA_021845805.1. GTDB lineage: Bacteria > Pseudomonadota > Alphaproteobacteria > Rhodobacterales > Rhodobacteraceae > Solirhodobacter. The sequence goes on from JAJZVD010000011.1 coordinate 22,546, forward strand.
GTCACGCTCAGCCTCTTCCGCTTCGCCTCGCTTCCGACGCAGCTCTGGGCTCTGGCACAGATGGGACTTCTGCGGCCCGCGCTGTCGCGGGTGCCCGGAATCGGCTTCTGGAAGCTCTGCGGCGCAGGCACGGGCGAGGGGTTCACCCCGCTGCCCGACCGGCGGGTGATGGGCATCCTGGCCACCTGGCCCGACCTGCCCACGGCCGAACGCGCCACGGCCGAGGCCGCGCCGTTCCGGCGGCTGGGGCGGCGGGCGGCCGAAAGCTGGACCGTTTTCCTGAGCCCCGTGGCCAGCCGCGGGCGCTGGTCGGGAACGGCGCCCTTCCAGCCCGGCGCGCAGGACACCCACGACGCGCCGCTGGCAGTGCTGACCCGGGCCACGCTACACTGGCGGCACCTGCTGGGTTTCTGGAGCCACGCACCGATGATCAGCCGCGCCATCGGGGCGCATCCCGATGTCCTGTTCAAGATCGGCATCGGCGAGGTGCCGTGGTTGCAGCAGGTCACCTTCTCGATCTGGCCCGACGCGCCGGGCATGACAGACTTCGCCCGCGGCGATGGCCCTCACCGCCGCGCCATTGCCGCCGTGCGCGCGGGCGACTGGTTCCGCGAGGAGCTTTACGCCCGCTTCCACGTTCTGGGCACCCGCGGAACATGGCCGGGTGCCGGGCGCGTACCGCGCCTCGGCCGCCCGGATTTGCCGCAGCCCACCCCTTCCAAGGACCCCTGCTGATGCCCAATGCCTTTCCCTTTGCCGCGATCGTCGGTCAGGACGAGATGAAGCAAGCGTTGATCCTGACCGCGATCGACCCCGGAATCGGGGGCGTGCTGGTGTTCGGCGACCGGGGCACCGGCAAATCCACCGCCGTGCGCGCGCTCGCGGCCCTGCTGCCACCGATCGAGATGGTCGCGGGCTGCCCGGTGAATGCGCCCACGCTGGCCGACAGCCCCGACTGGGCGGGCCTGACCGAAGACCGCCGCGAAAGCCGCCCGACCCCGGTGATCGACCTGCCGCTGGGAGTGACCGAGGATCGCGTCACCGGCGCGCTGGACATCGAGCGGGCCCTGACGCGGGGCGAGCTGGCGTTTCAGCCGGGGCTGCTGGCGCGGGCGAACCGCGGCTATCTCTATATCGACGAGGTGAACCTGCTGGAAGATCACATCGTCGACCTGCTGCTGGACGTGGCGCAGACCGGCGAGAATGTGGTGGAACGCGAGGGGCTGTCGATCCGCCATCCCGCGCGCTTCGTGCTGGTGGGTTCCGGCAACCCCGAGGAAGGCGAGTTGCGCCCGCAACTTCTGGACCGGTTCGGCCTGTCGGTCGAGGTCGCCTCGCCCGCCGAGATCGACGCCCGGGTCGAGGTGATCCGCCGCCGCGACGATTACGACCGCGACCCCGCCGCCTTCTGCGCCGCCTGGGCCGAGACGCAGGCCGCGCTTCAGGCCCGCATCCTGGCCGCCCGGGCGCGGCTGCGGGGGCTTGATGCGCCCGACGCCGCCCTGCGGGATTGCGCGGCACTTTGCCTTGCGCTGGGGGCCGACGGGTTGCGCGGCGAACTGACCCTGTTGCGCGCGGCGCGGGCGCTGGCGGCCTATGACGGCGCGGAAGGCGTGGGGCGGGCGCAGATCCGGGCGGTGGCGCCTTCGGCGCTGCGGCACCGGCTGCGGCGCGATCCGCTGGACGAAAGCGGCAGCACCGCGCGGGTGGCGCGGGTTCTGGACGAGGTGTTCGGATGACCGAGGCCACCGACCGGGCCGCGCTGGCGGCGACGGCGCTGGCGGTGCTGGCGGTCGACCCCGGCGGTCTGGGCGGGCTGTGGCTTCGGGCGCGGGCCTCGGCCCTGCGCGAGGCGCTGCTGGGCGGCCTGCCCGCCATCGGTCTTCCGCTCCGCCGGATTTCGCCCGCCATCGTCGGCACAAGCCTGGAGGGCACGCCGGACCTTGTGGCGCTGCTGGCCGGGCGCGGGCTGCGGCCGGTGGCGGGGGTTCTGGACGGCCCCGCGCTTCTGGTGCTGCCGATGGCCGAACGGACCCCGCCCGCGACGGCGGCGCGGCTGGCGCAGGCGCTGGATGCCGGGCGCGGCCTTTGCCTTGTGGCGCTGGACGAGGGGATCGGGCCCGAGGAACGGCTGCCCCCCGCGCTGGCCGAACGGCTGGGGCTTGTGGTCGACCTTGACGGGATCGCGGCCACCGCCCTGCCGCCGCCCGACCCGGCCCGGATCGCCACCGCGCGGGCGCGTCTGCCGCAGGTCGCGACCCCCGTGGAGCTTTGCACCGCCACCGTCGCCGCGGCAGCCGCGCTTGGGATCGACAGCCTGCGCCCGCCGCAGCAGACCCTGCGCGCGGCCCGCGCCCTGGCCGCGCTGGCAGACCGCGCAACCGTGACCGCAGATGATCTGGCCCTGGCCGGCGCGCTGGTTCTGGCAGCCCGGGCGACCCGCTTTCCCGACGCCGCGCCACCGGCCGAGGCGGATGCCCCCCCACCCGGAGAGCCCGCGCAGGCGCCCGAGCCCGGTGGCGGGCGGATGGCCGATGCGGTGCTGGCCGCCGCCCGCGCCGCCTTGCCGGCCGATGCGCTGGACCGGCTGGGCGCGGGCCGCGGTGGCCGCGGGGCGGGTGGGGCCGGAAGCGGTGCGGCCAGGCGGGGCAACCGCCGCGGTCGGCCGCTGCCGTCGCGCCCCGGCGCCCCCGGCAGCGGCGCGCGGCTTGATCTGGTGGCGACGCTGGCCGCCGCCGCCCCCTGGCAACGGCTGCGCAAGGGGGAAGGGGCTGCGCCCCTGCCGCTGGCGCTGCGGCGGCAGGATTTCCGCCTGCGCCGGTTCGAGGACCGCAGCGACCGCCTGCTGATCTTCGTGGTCGATGCCTCGGGCTCGGCTGCGGTCGCCCGGCTGGCCGAGGCCAAGGGCGCGGTGGAGATCCTGCTGGCCGCGGCCTATGCCCGGCGGGACCATGTTGCGCTGATCGCGTTCCGCGGGGCGGGGGCCGACATCCTGTTGCCACCCACGCGCTCGCTGGTGCAGGCACGGCGGCGGCTGGCGGACCTGCCGGGCGGGGGCGGAACGCCGCTGGCGTCCGGGCTGGTTGCCGCGCGGGGGCTGGCGCAGCGGGCCCGGGCGCAGGGCATGACGCCCACGCTGATCCTGTTGACCGACGGGCGGCCGAACGTCCGGCTGGACGGCACCGGCGCCCGCGCGGCGGCGCAGGACGAGGCGATGCGGCTGGCCGCGACGATCCGCGCGGACGGGACCGACGCGCTGGTGGTGGATGCGGGGCTGCGCCCGCACCCCTGGTTGGCCACGCTGGGTGCCGCGATGGGCGGGCGCACGCTGCCCCTGCCGCGCGCCGAGGCCCGCGGGCTGTCGGCCGCGGTCGCAGCGGCCCTGGACGGCTAGCGTGATGGTGGCCGCGCCCCCGGATGTGCCGGCCGACTGGCCCAACCGCGCATTGTCGCGCGGGATCGAGACGCCCGCGATCCGCTGGCATCTGCAGGACAGCGGCGGGGCCGGGCCGGTGCTGCTGCTTCTGCATGGCGCCGGGGCCTCGACCCATAGCTGGCGCGACCTGCTGCCGATCCTGGGTCGGCAGCGGCGGGTGATCGCGCTGGATCTTCCGGGGCAGGGGTTTTCCCGCCTGCGCGGGCGCGACGGAACCGGCCTTGCCGAGATGGCCGCCGCGATCCGCGGGCTGATCGCGCGCGAAGGCTGGGACTGTGCCGCGGTGGTGGGCCATTCCGCGGGGGCGGCGGTGGCGCTTCAGCTGTGCCTAGACCCGGCGCCGCCCCGCGCGGTGATCGGCATCAACGCGGCGCTGGGAAGTTTCGAAGGCGTGTCGGGCCTGCTGTTCCCGCTGATGGCGCGCGTGCTGGCGGGAACGCCGATGACGGCGCGGCTGTTCGCGGCGACGGCCTCGCCCGCGCGGGCGCAGCGCCTGCTGGCCGAAACCGGATCGCGGATCGGCCCCGAGGGCGCCGCGCTTTACCTGCGGCTGATGCGCGATGCCGGGCATGTGGATGCCACGCTGACGATGATGGCGCGCTGGCGGCTTGACGCGCTGAGCGCGCGCCTGCCGTCGATCGGCCTGCCGGTGCTGTTCATCGTGGGCGATGACGACCGGGCGGTGCCGGCCAGGGTCTCGGTGGCCGAGGCGCGGCGGATGCCGCGGGCCGAGGTTGCCCACATGCCGGGCCTTGGGCATCTGTGCCACGAAGAGGCGCCCGAGGCGACGTGCCGGATGATCGAGGCCTTCCTGAGCCGCGCGGGGGTCTGAGCGGCTCTGTTGCGCCGCGGGTTCCACTGCTGATAAACAGGCCCTGTCGCCGCGCACGGAGGCGAGGGAATGGACGACCTGGAATTCGAATTTCGCAGCGCCCTTTCGGGAAGCTGCGCAAGTTGGCTGCTGGACCGGCTGAGAGCGACGGTCGAGGATGTGGCCGCGGCAGAGGGGACGACCGGGCGGACCCTGATCGACCATGGTGGCGACATTGCGGTGCTGGAAACCTGCCTGCGGCGCGGCGATGTCGATACCGCCGAACATCTGTGCCGGACGCGCGGGCCGGACGTGCAGAGCGCGATCCCGGCGTTCGGGCTGATCCTCGAGGTGATCCACCGGATCGAACGCGACTGGCAGGCCGAGCCCGCCCCCGACGGGCCGCTGACCTTCGCCTTCTGGAACGTCCAGAACCTGCTGGACCGTCTGCGCCGCCCCGAGGCCCCGGCAGCCGCGGCCCCGCGCGGGACGGTGCTTGTCGCGCTGCCCGAGGGCGAGGGGCACCAGTTCGGCGCCCGGCTTGTGGCGCAGGAGCTGCGTCGGCAGTCGTGGAACGCCGAGGCGGACCTTACGGCATCGAACGCGGCGCTGCTGACCCGCGTGGCGCGGGAATGGATCGACGTGGTCGGGCTGTCGGTCGGCCATGACGGCGCATTCGCCGATCTGGCCCATTTCATAACAGATGTTCGGGAGGCCTCGCTTAACCGCGGGCTTCGTGTCATGATCGGCGGAGCAGCCATCGTTGCAGCACCGCGGGCCTATGCGTTCTTGGGGGCCGATTGTGTGGCGGGCGAAATTGCGACCGCGGCCGCATATCTTGACAGTGTCCGCCCCGGACGCCGTCTTCAGGATTGGAACTGAGCGATGAAACCGGTCAAAGACCCGCATCCGGCCCGTGGCGCGGAAGCCAGGTCTGCCAATTTGGTGCCGACCGAATCGGTGTTCGACATCGTGATCCTGCTGGACGCGGATCTGCGGGTGACGGAGCTGAGCGCCGCGGTCGCCCCCGGTGCGAACGGGCTGGGGCACTGGATCGGGCGGCCGGTCGCCGACCTTCTGAGCCCCGAATGCGTGCCGAAGCTGCCGCTGTTGCTGGCGGATGGCGGCCACCCCGAGACCGCACGCTGGCGCCACCTGAACTTCCTGGACGGCGGCGATGTGCTGCCGTTCCTGGCCAAGTATTTCCCCCCGGCCCAGCCGGAACGGGCCCAGCGTCTCTTGGGCCTGCGCGACCTGCGCTCGATCAGCGAGATGCAGAAAAGCTACCAGTCGTTGCAGACCGAACTGGAAAGCTGCCGGGCGCGCGCGCGGGATGCCGCCGACGACAGCCGCAGCGTCCTGATCTCGGCCGCCGCGCGCGACGTGGGGCGCAAGAGCCTGTCGCGCATTGTCGAGGAAACGGTGCAATCGCTCGAGCGGCGCTGCCTTGCGGATGCGATCGAGATGTCGGCGGGCGACCTTGCCGCTGCCGCCCGGCTTCTGCGGCTGAGCGAGGCCGCGCTGATCGAGAAGGCGGCCGGGCTGGGGTTGCCGCTTGGGCTGGCGATGTCGCGCCGCCTGTGACGCGGGCCTAGGGCAGCGTCAGGGCCACCTCGTTGCGGCGGTTCCACGGCAGGGTAAAGGGCGAATCGTAGAAGATGTAGACGGGCGCCCCGACCGTTTTCAGGCCAAGCCGTCCGGCAGCCTGACGCAGGGCCTCGACCTGACGTTCCAGCGCCGATGCGGTCGGAAACCCGGAAAACCGCAGCACCGCCATCCGCGCCTTCGGAAGTTCGACGAACCGGATGTTCGGGTTGTTCGGGCGCGGCAGCGTGGCAAGGCTCCAGCCCGAGGGGATGCCGAAGCGGATGGTCCAGCGGCCCTCGCCCGCGGCGGGGTCGGCGGGCGCTTCGGTGACGGGGGTTGTCATCGCGATCTTGGCAGACCCGTCGTTGCCGCCGAAGATGTAGCCCGCCAGCACCCTGAACCCGCGCGACGCGGCGGTAGAGCGGTCGCCATCGACCGTCACTTCGGCCACAAGCTGCGGGGGATAGCTGCGCAGCTCGATGCCGTCGACGCTGCGTTCGACCGTATAGGCGGGCGTTTCGTATCCCTTGTACTCTGCCACCTGCGCCTCCGCCGCCTGGCCGGAACAGAGGGCCAGCACAACCGCGATGGCCGACCAGAGCCCCCTGTTTCCGGTGATCGTCATGATCCGGCCCCAGCCCCCCGCACCCCTGCTATTGCGTGAAGGCCCAGAACAGGATGACCGGAATTCCGAAGGCGCAGAGAATGCAGAACAGCTGCGCCATATGCGCCCAGCGGGCCAGCGGGTCGCGCATCGCGCCATCGGCATAGGCTTCGGTCGCCACCGCGATGGCAAGGCTGGGTGCGCTGCGTTCGATCATGATGCGGCGTTCAAGTGCCGCCATCCGTTCGGTCGGGTCAATCTCGGACATGTACTGGTTCCTTCTCGGCTCTGCCCTGCGCTTCAACATGGCGCGCGGGGGGGGCCGGTCAAGGCCGGCGGGCACAGAGCGGCCTGCCCGCGAACGAAACGGCGTGAACGAAGGGGCGGGCGGGCGCCCCGGACAACACGATGCGGCCTGCGCTGGAGACACAGGCCGCATCGCGCCCGCGCGGCCCGGGCCCGGGCGCGACGGCGGGTGGGTTCGCAGGCGGGGGTCTTACGACTTCGGCCCGACGCTTTGCAGATAGGCCCAGACGCTGGCCGCATCATGGGTCAGATGGAAGCTCATCTTGGCATGCGCGTTCGGGTCCTTGGTGTAGTCGGTCAGGAACTGCTGCGGGTTCGCCACATAGGTCGTGAAATCGGCCTCGTTCCACTTCAGCCCCATCTCGCCCGCCTTCTTCATGGCGTCGGAATACTGGAAGCCCGGATAGGTGCCCGCCTGACGGCCGACCACGCCGTACAGGTTCGGCCCGATCACGCCGCCCTTGTTGATCGGCGTGCCATCGGCCCCGATGATGCTGTGGCAGGCCTTGCACTGGTTGAAGATCTGCTGCCCCTTGGCCGGGTCGCCTGCGTCCTGCGCCAGGGCCGGTGTGGCCAGTGCCAACAAGGCCGCGGCGGCCAGACTCGTTCTTGCCTTCATGGTCTTCCTCCCTGATCGTCCGGCGCGTGCCGGGCTTTTTATCAAGCTTTCGATACGCACCAGCCGACCCGGCGGATGCGGGTCGGCCTGCACATTCCGTTCACGTTCGCGGCACCACGGGCGGGTCAGGCCACCGCGCGGGCCAGCGCGCAGCGGCGCCAGAGCGTTCCAAGCGCCTCGGCCAGCCGGTCGACCTCGGCGTCGCTGTGCATCGGCGAGGGGGTGAAGCGCAGCCGCTCGGTGCCCTTCGGTACGGTGGGGTAGTTGATCGGCTGCACATAGATGCCGAAGTCCTGCATCAGGATGTCGGCGATCTGGCGACACTTCACCGGGTCCTTGATCATCACCGGCACGATGTGGCTGGGGTTGCGCAGATGCGGGATGCCCAGCCGGTCGAGCGCGGCCCGCAGCCGGGCCACCTGGCGGCGCTGGCGCTGGCGCTCGGTGTCGCTGTCCTTCAGGTGCCGGATCGCCGCGCAGGCCCCCGCGGCGACCGCGGGCGGCAGGGCGGTGGTGAAGATGAAGCCGCTGGCGAAAGAGCGGATGAAGTCGCAGAGCGCGGCAGAGCCCGCGACATAGCCGCCCATCACCCCATAGGCCTTGCCCAGCGTGCCCTCGATCAGGGTGATCCGCTTCGCCAGCCCCTCGCGTTCCGAGATGCCGCCGCCGCGCGGGCCGTAGAGGCCCACGGCATGCACCTCGTCCAGATAGGTCATGGCGCCGTGCCGCTCGGCCACCTCGACGATCTCGGCCATCGGGCAGATGTCGCCATCCATCGAATAGACACTTTCGAACGCTACGATCTTCGGCCGGTCGGGCCCGATCGCGGCCAGCTTGCGGTCCAGATCCTCGGGGTCGTTGTGGCGCCAGATGACCTTGTCGGCCCGGCTGTGGCGGATGCCTTCGATCATGCTGGCGTGGTTGAGCGCATCCGACAGGATCACCGCGCCCGGCAGCCGCGCGCCCAGCGTGCCGAGCGCGGCCCAGTTCGCGACATAGCCGGAGGTGAAGATCAGCGCCTCGTCCTTGCCATGCAGGTCGGCGATCTCGCGTTCCAGAAGGCGGTGATGGTGGGTGTTTCCCGAAATGTTGCGGGTGCCCCCCGCACCGGCCCCGCAGGCGGCGACGGCGGCCGTCATGGCGGCCAGCACGTCGGGGTGCTGGCCCATGCCGAGGTAGTCGTTCGAGCACCAGACGGTCACGTCGGTCTGCTGCGCACCCTCATAGCGCCGCGCGGACGGAAAGGCGCCGCACGTCCGTTCCAGCTCGGCAAAGACCCGGTAGTTCCCCTCGTGCTTCAGGGCATCGAGCTGGGCCTGGAACAGGGCGTCATAATCCATGGGCATCCTCCTGTGTCAGCGTCTTGGCAGGTTTGGGCAGCATCCAGCGCCACAGCCGTTCATCGGGCAGGGGCAGCGCCATCAGCCAGTGTTCCAGCAGCGCGAGCGCGGTGATCGCGGCCAGCAGCGAAAAGCCCACCGCCTCGGCCGGGCTTGCGGCGGCGTGCAGCCGTTCCAGCCAGCAGCCAAGCGCCAGCGTGATCAGCGTGACCGACAGCGCGAAGGGCCAGGTGGTCTGCCGGATCCGGAAGTGACTGGGAAGGTGGCGCAGGGGTTTGGGCAGGAACTCGGTATGGATCTTGCGAACCCCGAAGAAGAGGTTGAGCTTGGCGCTCACCCGGGCGAGGAACAGGACGATGAAGGTCCAGAACCCGAAGCCGTGCGGCGCCTCGGCGGCGGCCAGGGCAGCGACGACGGTCGCGGCGATCAGCAGGATCTCGTGATAGGCAATGGTGCCCCAGGCCCGCACGAAGCGTTCCCATTCGGGCGCGCCCGGGGGGCAATCGCGGCGGTTGGGGCCGGTGATGATGCCCGACAGGAAGGCCATCTCGATCCAGCCCCAGACCGAAAGTGCGGCGGCGAAGCCCAGGTAGGCAGCGGCCACCGTCGTGTCGTGCCGGGTGGTGGCAAGCCCCCACAGGCCGAAGGCCAGAAGGGGCAGCCCCAGGATCACGGTCCGGCGGTGCGCCTGCCGGCCACGCTGGTCGGCCCAGCGGACAGCCACGAGGATCGCCCCGGTCGAGAACCACCAGGCGAAGACCGCAATGGCTGCCGCGATCCACGGAGACGCCATGTCAGTAGGCCGGCTGCAGGCGCGCGTTCTGCGGCACCTGATTGGGCTTGACCGGCACCAGATAGAGCCCCGCGAAGGCCAGCGCCGAGCGCGCCGCCGCCCCGACCCGCGCGATCCGCCCGCCGATCCCGCCGCGCGCCCGCGCCGCCGCCAGGTCGACCATCGCGGCGCGCAGCCGCAGCATGTTGCGACCCCAGGCGGGGTTGTCGATGTCGAGCGTGAAGGGGAACACCTGGCGCGAGATCTCGGAGGTCTTGCGCAGCACCTCGTGGTCATACCATTCGATGTCGATGCCCAGGGCCTTGTGGAAGGCCGGGCGGGCATGGTCGCGCACGCACATCGTGCCGAACACCGCCACCAGGAAGAAGCGGATCCACAGCCGGTTCAGCCCCGAGGTCAGCTTCGGGTCGGTCTTCATCAAGAGCGCGAAGGCCTCGCCGTGGCGGAACTCGTCATTGCACCACTGCTCGAACCACTTGAAGATCGGGTGGATGCGGTGTTCGGGATGCGCCTCGAGGTGGCGGAAGATCGTGATGTAGCGCGCGTAGCCGATCTTCTCGCTGAGGTAGGTGGCGTAGTAGATGAACTTCGGCCGGAAGTAGGTGTATTTCTTCGCCTTGGTCAGGAAGCCCAGGTTCACCCCGACCCCGGCCTCGCGCAGCGCGTCGTTGATGAAGCCGGCATGGCGCGCCTCGTCGCGGGCCATGTACTGGAACAGGCGGCAGATTTCCGGGTTGTTGCCGCGCCGCTTCATCTCCTTGTACAGCACGCAGCCCGAAAACTCGGCCGTCAGCGACGACACGAGGAAATCTGTCAGTTCCGACTTCAGTTCGGGCTCCATCCCCTCCCAGTCGATCGCGTCCCATTCGTCGGTCTTGCGGAAGTGGTTGCGGTTGGGGTCGCTGTCCATCTCGGCCAGCAGCGCATCCCATTCGCCGCGCACCGAGCTGACGTCGATGCGGTCCATCTCGTCGAAATCGGTGGTGTAGAAACGCGGGTCAAGCAGCGTCGTCTGCGCCGCGCGTTCGGTGGTGGCATTGGCGGCGGGCAGCACGTCGGCGGCGCTGGTCATGTCATGGGTGGCGCGGTTCATTGCAGCACCTCGTCGCTGAACGAGAATTCGCACAGGTCCATGAAGCCCGTGTCGCCCGTCAGGCGGGTCCAGACCCGCTCCAGCCCGCTTGCGCGGCTGATGGTGGCGGTGCGGTCCTCGACCACCAGTTCGCCGAAGGCGGCCTGGACGGGCGAGCCGTGCACCAGCACCTCGTCGCCCGGAAAGACGACGGCACCGTTGTTGAAGCGCACATGCGCATGAAGGCTTTCGAAGCGGTGGCTGACCTCGACCGTGCAGGGCACGGTTTCGGTCGATCTCGTGAACAGTCCCATTGCGTTCCCTTTCTCGATCAGTCGAGAAGCCTGGCGAAGGCTCTCGTGTTGTCCGGGCCGAAGCCGATCAGTTCGGCCCGCCACCCGGTCGCGTCGTCAAGGATCGCGATGCGACCGTCGACGAATTTCACCAGCCGGACGGGGGCGTCTTGCGGCACCCCGTCGATCAGCCGTTCGCGCGCGATGGCCCGGGCGATGCCCGCGATGAAGCCACCATGCGTGCTGTCATAGGATTGGATCAGCGTGCCGTCGGGCGCGCTGACCACGGCCGACCCGTCGGTCTTGCCCGCCAGAACAAGCGGGCGCTCGACCTGGATCGCGACGCCGGTCGGCGCGGATTCGACCGGGCGGTGGACGATGCGCGCGTAGACCACGAGCGCCGAACTGGCGAGCACCATCGCCAGCATCCCGCGCAGCAGGACGCGCGGGATCATCTCCTTGTCGGTGCGGCGGGCGGCGCCGAGGCTGGCGGTGTAGCGTGGCATGGTTCTACTCCGCCGCAAGGGGGGCAAGGTGCAGGCGACCGACCTCGGGCTGGCTGACCCGCGCCTCGGCCGCCTCGGCCAGGATCCCCGCCACACGCGCCGCATCGGGAATGCAGCGCAGCGCAGGTTCGGTGCGGCCCATCCGCCACGGGCGGACATGGGGCCAGCAGACAAGGTAGGACAGCTGCGTGGTGTCCGGCAGTTCCAGCGCGATCGTGCCGGTTCCGTCGCGCCGCAGGTCCAGCCCGATGGTGTGGATCGCGCGGTAGGGCAGGTTCAGCGTGACGGTCAGCGCCGCGCCGATCCGCATGGCGACCCGGCGCGTCGTGATCGTGTAGACGGTGGTCCGCGCCAGCACGACGGCGATCAGGCAGAACAGCCCGATCACCGCCGCCCCGAGCAGCAGGAACGGCACCGCCGAAAGCACCGCCTGCGACAGCGGATGGCTTTCGGCCACATAGGCGGCCCGCCAGAGCGCGAGCACGACGAAATAGCCCGCGATCCAGGTCAACCCCATCGAACTGCGCGCCAGGACCCACCAGTCGGGCGCGCCCTGCCAAAGGATGCGTTCGCCCTCGGGCGGCAGTTCGGGCAGGCCCCGGATCGGTTCGAATGCGAAATCGTCGTGCGTCACGGCCCGTCCTCCTACAGTTGCGGGTCCTGGCGGTCGCGGCTGGCATAAAGCACGCCGCCACCGAAGTAGCCGCAGATCCGGTCTTCCTCGAGCAGGGTCACCTGGCTGGCCGAACGGGTTTCCGGCACGCCTGCGAACTGCGCGCCGAAGAGCGTGCGCACCTTCACCCGGTCGCGCCGGAGCCGGGCAAGCTGCATCGGGATCAGGCGCTTGCCGCGCCCCTCGCTGAGCGTGACCTCGAGGTAGCGCACCAGCTGTTCGGGCCGGTCCACCCACATGTCCGAGATCACGCCGACCACCGTGTCATCGCCCGCCTGCACCGGAAGGCCGCGCGGGTCGCGCCCGGCCGAGATGCCGAAATCGGGCAGCCCGGACATCGGCACGATCTTGGGATGGCCGTGGCCGTCAAGCTCGGGCGCGTCGCGGCGCATCGCATAGGAGGCCGGGCCGAGGCCAAGCGCCATCGGGTCGCCCTGCGGCTCGAACGGGAAACCGTAGGACGGGCTGTCGCGGTGCATGGCGATCGGGCGGCGTTCGCCATCGCGGTTGGGTACCGTGACCTCGCCGCGGCCATGCGGCAGGCGGAAGGTCTTCGGCCCCGGCACCGGGAAGAGCCCCTGGTTGGGCGAGGCGGTGCCGTCCTCGCTTTCCAGCGGGAAGCCTTCGCGCATGTTTTCGGTCTGCAGGTAGTAGATGAGCAGCGCGAAGAAGATCCAGAACATCCAGAGCGTCAGCGAGACCAGATCGAAGTTTCCGAAGATGTTGGCATGCATGGGACAGTTCCCCCAGGGGTTGGCTCAGGTCGGGAAATCCGCCAGCCCGATGCGGGGGCTTGCGGCGGTGGACGGGAAATCGAGCTTGCGGACAAGCGAGCGCACGGCGATCAGCGTGGCGCCCAGAAGACAGATCTCGAGCAGGTAGACGGCATCGTAGCCGGTCGCGATGCCGGTCAGCCGGGGCCCGAGCCCACCCGACAGAGCAAGGCCGTTCAGCCCGTCCCGCACGACCCCGCCGATGATGATCGCAAGGCCCATCGCGGTGGCCTGCGCGGCTCCCCAGGCGCCAAGCGCAAGGCCGCGCCCGGCCTGGCCCCGGACCGGCAGGCTCATCGCCGTGGTCAGGGTCGAGACCGAGAAGAGCCCGCCGCCAAGGCCGATCAACGCGGTGCCGAGGAAGATCAGAAAGACCGACCCGGCCGGATGCGACAAGAGGATGCAGCCGAAGGCGGCAAAGCCCACGACAAGGCCGCGCGCACCCATGCGGAAGGGCGCGATGCCGCGGGCAAGCCAGCGGGCGGCAAGCGCAAAGCCCAGAAGCGCCCCCGCGGCCTGGCTGGCCGTCAGCAGCGTGGTGGCCGAGACCGACAGGCCCATCACCTGGCCACCGTAGGGTTCCAGCAGCACGTCCTGCATGTTGAAGCCCATCGTGCCGAGCGCCACCACAAGCAGAAGCCGCCCGGCCAGGCCGCCGGCCGCGAAATCGGCCCAGGCGTCGACGAAGCGGGGGCGCGGCTCGCCGCGCTCTGCCGCGGTCATCGGGCGGACCTTTTCCTGCTTCCACAGCGCGATCACGTTCAGCACCACGGTGGCGACCGCGGTCCCCTGGACCACCTGGATCAGCCGGATCGGGGTGAAATCGCGCAAGAGCGAGCCGACGACGATGGCCGAGATGCCCGAGCCCACAAGGAACATGACATAGAGCAGCGCGACCACCCGCGGCCGCGTCTCGTCCGAGGCGCGGTCGGCGGCAAGCGACAGGCCCGCGGTCTGGGTCATGTGCATCCCGATGCCGGTCATCAGGAAGGCGATGGCGGCCAGGACCTGCCCGGCCCACCAGGGCCCGTAGGTCTGCTGGCCCGACAGCACCAGAAGGCAGGCCGGCATGATCGAAAGCCCGCCGAACTGCCAGAGCGTGCCGAACCAGAGGTAGGGCACGCGCTTCCAGCCGATGGCCGAGCGGTGGTTATCCGACCGGAACCCCAGGAGCGCGCGGAACGGCGCGCTGACGATCGGCAGCGCGATCATCAGCGAGACGACCAGCGCGGGCACGCCAAGTTCCACGATCATCACGCGGTTCAGCGTGCCCATCAGCATGATCGTTGCCATGCCGACCGAGACCTGAAAGAGCGACAGCCGCAGAAGCTGGTTCAGCGGCAGCCCTTCCGAGGTGGCGTCCGCGAAGGGCAGCACCTTGGTCAGCACCATCGTCAGCTTGCCGGGCAGGGGCCGGGTACGCGCGGTCATGGCCGAAGCTCCATCGCCTGCGAGATGTAGAAGCCCGAACTGATGCGCCCCACGGGCCGGAGCGTGCCGCCCGTGCCGGCGGCGGCCAGCGCGTCGGCGATCCGGTCGGCCCGATGCGGCACGATCGCGGGCGATCGGTTGGCGCGCGGGAAGGCCTTGCCGGCCGCATGCATCAGTTGCAGCAGGGCGGTGCGCGGCGCCAGCGTGAAGACCACCGCGCCCCCGGTCCGCCGGATCAGCCCGCCAAGCGCCGCCGCGATGTCGGGGGCGTGGTAGTGGATCAGGCTGTCCATCGCGATCACATAGTCGAACCGCCCATGCGCGGGATCAAGCATGTCGCCCGTCAGGAAGTGCACCCGCGGGGCAAGCGCCGCGGGCATGCGCCGGGCTGCGACCTCGAGCAGGCTGGGGGCGATGTCGACGGCCACCACCTCGGCGCCGCGGCGGGCCAGTTCGATTGCCGTCTGCCCCGCACCGCAGCCCGCATCAAGCACCCGCGCGCCGCCCAGGTCGGCAGGCAGCCGCGAGAGCATGAGCGCGCGCATCTGGTCGCGGCCTGCGCGCACCGTCTGGCGGATGCGGCTGACGGGCGCGTCCGAGGTGAGCTGTTCCCAGGTCTGGGCGGCGGTGCGGTCGAAGTAGGTTTCGAGCCGGTCGCGCGTGGTGGCGTAGCTGGTCATCAGTCAAATCCCAGAAGTTCGAAGATGTCGCGATCGGGCAGCGGGGCAGGGGCAAGCGCGTCGGTGCCCGACCACAGCGCCTCGGCCAGCGCGAGATAGCCCGCGCGGGCGGCGTGCACGTCATCGTCCTCGGGCATCTCGAACAGGGTCTTCTTCTTCAGCCGCGAGCGCCGGATCGCATCGAGATCGGGCATGTGGGCGATGCGGCGGAAGCCCACGGCGTCGCAGTAGCGGTCGACCTCGTCCGTCGCGCGGCTGCGGTTGGCGACGCAACCGGCCAGCCGGACCTTGTAGTTGGCCGATTTCGCCTGCACCGCCGCGATGATGCGGTTCATCGCGTAGATCGAGTCGAAGTCGTTCGCGGTCACGATCAGCGCGCGGTCGGCGTGCTGGAGGGGGGCTGCGAAGCCGCCGCAGACCACATCGCCCAGCACGTCGAAGATCACCACATCGGTGTCTTCCAGCAGGTGGTGCTGCTTGAGGAGCTTCACCGTCTGGCCCACGACATAGCCGCCGCAGCCGGTGCCCGCGGGCGGGCCGCCCGCCTCGACGCAGCGCACGCCGCCGAAGCCTTCGAAGACGTAATCTTCGGGGCGCAGTTCCTCGGCGTGGAAATCCACGCCCTTGAGGATGTCGATGACGGTCGGCACCAGCCGCCCGGTCAGGGTGAAGGTGCTGTCATGCTTGGGGTCGCAGCCGATCTGCAGCACCCGCTTGCCCTGCCGCGCGAAGGCCGCCGACAGGTTCGACGAGGTCGTCGACTTGCCGATCCCGCCCTTGCCATAGACGGAAAAGACCTTCGCGCCCTCGATCCGCAGATCGGTATCCTGATGCACCTGGACAGAGCCTTCGCCATCCTGACCCTTCAGGATCGGCGGCGGTGTGGTGTGGTCATAGGGGCTCATCTTTGTTGCCTTTCCCGGCCTATTCAGCCGCCATCGTTACCCCTTCGAGGGCGTCTTCGACTTCTTCGGCCCCGGCTTGCAGCGCGGCCATCGTTTCGGCATCGGGGTGCCAGTAGTTGCGTTCGTGGGCCTCGATCAGCCGGTTCACCAGACGCGCACCGGCCTGCGGGTTCAGCGCGGCGATGCGGCGGCGCATCTCGGGATCAAGGACGAAGGTTTCCGTCAGGCGCTGGTAGACCCAGGGTTCCACCCGTCCGGCGGTGGCCGACCAGCCCATCGTGTTGGTCACATGCGCCTCGATCTGGCGCACGCCCTCGGCGCCGTGGCGCAAGAGCCCCTCGTAGAACTTGGGGTTCAGCGTGCGCGAGCGGGTTTCCAGCGCGATCTGGTCCGACAGGCTGCGCACCTTGCCTTCGCCCCGGGTCTGGTCGCCGATGAAGACGGGCAGATCGGCGCCGCGGGCGCGCTTGGCCGCCCGCGCGATCCCGCCGAGCGTGTCGAAGTAGTGATCGACCGAGGTCACGCCCAGTTCCACCGACTCGAGGTTCTGATAGGCCAGATCGACATCGCGCAGCACCTCGCCCAGGAGGCCGGGATGGTGGGCGGGCTTGCCGTCGCGGCCGTAGGCAAAGCATTTGCGCGCCTGATAGGCATCGGCCAGCTCGTCCTCCGAGTTCCAGGCGCCGCTGTCGACCAGCATGTTGACGTTGGACCCGTAGGTGCCTTCCGCGTTCGAAAAGACGCGCAGCGCGGCGGTGGCCAGGTCGCAGCCCGCGCGCTCGACATAGGCAAGGGCATGGGCGCGCACGGAGTTCAGCGCCTCGGGCTCGTCCGCGGTGGCGGCAAGCCAGGCGGCCTCGGCCAGCATGCGGGTCTGCAGCGGCAGGAGGTCGCGGAAGATGCCCGAGAGCGTCATCACCACGTCGATCCGGGGGCGGCCAAGTTCGGCCAGCGGCACGAGTTCGGCCCCGCCGAGGCGACCGTAGCTGTCGAACCGCGGGCGGGCCCCGATCAGCGCCATCGCCTGCGCGATCGGGCCACCATCGGACTTGATGTTGTCGGAGCCCCAGAGAACCATCGCCACGCTGCGCGGCGGCCGGGCGGCGGCGGCGATCAGGCGGCCTGCCTGCCGGGCGCCTTCGACCATCGCGAAGGCGGTGGGCATGCGGAACGGGTCGAAGGCATGGATGTTGCGCCCGGTGGGCAGGATTTCGGGCGCGCGGACCAGATCGCCGCCCGGCACCGGGGCGATGTAGCGCCCCGCCAGCGCGCGCAGCAGCGCGGGCGTCTCGCTGTCGCGCGCCAGCAGCCCGGCCGCGCGGTCGCGGGCCTCGCCCTCCGGCATCAGGCGCAGGTAATCGGCGCGCGCGGCGGGCGACATCGGCCGCCCCACGACATGCAGCCCGTCGGTGATCAGCGCCTCTTCGACCTCGAGCACGCGGGCCCAGAGCAGGTCGGGCGGGGTGCCGCCCAGGTCGACCGCCTCGGCCTGGGCCGCGATCAGCTCGGCCAGGGCATCGCGGCGCGCGGCCTCGGGCGGCAGGGCGCGCCAGGTGGCCAGGCTGTCCTTCAGCTCGGCCAGCCCCTTGTAAAGACCGGCGGCCGTCAGCGGGGGGGTCAGGTGCGTGACCATCACCGCACCCGAGCGGCGCTTGGCAAGCGTGGCCTCGGACGGGTTGTTCGCGGCGTAAAGGTAGACGTTCGGCAGGGTGCCGATCAGCCGGTCGGGCCAGTCGCCCGCGCCCGGGCCGGACTGCTTGCCCGGCATGAATTCCAGCGCGCCATGCATCCCGAAATGCAGTACCGCATCGGCGCCGAAGTCCTCGGTCAGGTACTGGTAGAACCCGGTGAAGGCATGGGTGGGGGCGAAGCCCTTCTCGAACAGAAGGCGCATCGGATCGCCTTCGTAGCCGAAGGCGGGCTGCACGCCGACCATCACGTTGCCGAAGCTTGCGCCGAGGACGAAGACGCCGCGCCCGTCGGACTGCTGGCGGCCGGGCGCCGCGCCCCAGACGGCCTCGATCTCGGACAGCCAGGGGGTACGGCGGACGAGCGTGTCGGTTTCAACCCGGGCCAGCACATTGGCGGGCTGGCCGTGGCGGGCGGCGTTGCCCTCGAGCACGGCGGCGCGGAGCGCCTCGACGCTGGCAGGCAGTTCGACGCGGTAGCCCGCCCCGCGCATCGCGGTCAGAACGTTGAAGAGGCTTTCGAACACCGACAGATAGGCGGCGGTGCCCACCGCACCCGCATTCGGGGGAAAGCCGTAGAGCGTGATCGCCACCCGCCGTTCGGCCACCGCGCTGCGGCGCAGCCGGACCAGACGCGCGACGCGGGCGGCAAGGCGGGCCACCCGCTCGGGGCAAGGGGCCATGGTACGGGCATCCTCGGCCCCAGGGGTGCGGCCCTGGCAGGCCAGCGCGCAGCCCCGACACCCGTCGGGACCAAGGCGGCCGGCGAAGACGGTGGGGTTCGCCGCGCCGTCGATTTCGGGCAGGGCGATCATCATGGTGGTTTCCACCGGGCCAAGGCCGGCCGCGCTGCTGCCCCACTGGCCCAGCGTCTGGAATTCCAGCGGCTGCGCGGCGATGTAGGGCACGTCCAGCCGCGACAGGGTTTCCACCGCGGCCGCGTTGTCGTTGTAGGCGGGTCCGCCCACCAGGCTGAACCCGGTCAGCGAGACGAGCGCATCGATCTGCACCCCGTCCTTGCCAGACAGGAACGCGTCGATCGCCGGGCGGCCGTCCAGCCCGGCGGCGAAGGCGGGCAGCACGCGCAGCCCCTCGGCCTCGAGCGCGCGGATCACCGCGTCGTAATGCGCGGTATCGCTGGCCAGCACATAGCTGCGCATCAGCAGAAGCCCGACGGTGCCGCGGGCCCCTGGCACCGGCGGCAGAGCCGCCGCCGTCAGCGCGACGCGGCCGGGCAGGGCCGGGTGGTAGAGGCCCACTTCGGGGTATTCGACCGGCGAGGGCGCGGCGCCGCCCCGGCGCATTGCGGCATCCTGCGCATAGCGGCCGACAAGGAAGCGCAGCATCGCCTCGAAATTGTCGTCCGACCCGCCCAGCCAGTATTGCATCGTCAGGAACCAGGCGCGCAGGTCCTGCGCCTTGCCCGGGATGAAGCGCAGCATCTTCGGCAACCGCCGCAGCAGCGACATCTGCCGTTCCGCGCTGGACCCCGAGGGCTGGCGCGATCCGCGCAGCGATTTCAGCAGCTTCATCGCCGCCGACGAGGGCACCGACATGTCCAGATCGCCCATCCGGGTCAGGCGCACGATCTCGGGCGCGCTGATGCAGCAGATCATCGCGTCGCAGGACGCCCGGCGCGCCTGAAGGTCGGGCAGGATGGCGCGCAGATGTTCCTCGAGGAACAGCAGCGTCACCACGACCAGATCGGCCTGCCGTACCGCCGCCCGCGCCTCTTCCAGCGCGGCGGGGGTTTCGGCCCATTCCGCCGCGGCATGGATGCTGACACTGAGGCCGGGCAGCGCATCGGCCAGCCGGTTGCAGGCCCGCAAGGCCGGACCGGCCGCGTGACTGTCAAGCGTCACCAGCGCGATGCGATACGCGGATCTTGTGACGTCATCGCGCATAATGGGCTTTCGCCTCGTAGAGGGTTTCGACACTGATGGCGGCCATGCCGTGCAGGGCGGCGAAGGCCTCGGTGTTGCGGCGGGCCTTGCCGCGCACGAAGAAGGGCACCTTGCGCAGTTCGGCCTCGGCCTCGGCCAGCCAGGTCGGGCTGCCCGCCGGCTGGGCGGCGGTCTCGCCGGGCGAGGGGGCGGGCGAGGGGGCAGACAGCGGGGCAGGCTGGGCGCCATGCCCGCCGTGATGGGAGGCGCCCGCCTCGTCGGAAAACTCGAAATCGGTGCGGAACATGGTCAGCAGGTGTTCCTCGAGCCCCATGACCAGCGGGTGCACCCAGGTGTCGAAGATGACATTCGCCCCCTCGAACCCCATCTGGGGCGAGGTGCGGGCGGGGAAATCCTGCACATGGACGGGCGCCGCGATCACCGCGCAGGGAATGCCCAGCCGCTTGCCGATGTGGCGTTCCATCTGGGTGCCCAGGATCAGTTCGGGCTGCAGCGCCGCGATGGCGGCCTCGACTTCAAGGTAATCGTCGGTGATCAGCGCCTCGAGCCCCAGCGCCTGCGCGGCGGCGCGCACGGGGCGGGCGAATTCGCGGTTATAGGCGCCCAGGCCCACCACCTGGAACCCCATCTCGTCGCCCGCGATGCGTGCGGCGGCCAGGGCATGGGTGGCGTCGCCGAAGATGAACACCCGTTTTCCGGTCAGATAGGTCGAATCGACCGAGCGCGACCACCAGGGCAGGCGCAGACGGGATTCATCTGCGCGCACGGGCAGGCCCGACAGTTGCGCCACCTCGGCCAGGAAGTCGCGCGTGGCGCCGACGCCGATCGGGATGCTGCGGGTATAGGGCTGGCCGAGCGTGCGTTCGGCCCAGCGGCAGGTCGCCTCGGCTGATTCGGGATAAAGCAGCACGTTGAAATGCGCCGCCCCCATCCGCGCGATGTCGGCGGGCGAGGCGCCAAGCGGCGCCACCAGGTTGACGGCGACGCCCATGTCGGACAGCAGCCCTTCGATCTCGGCCACGTCATCGCGGTGCCGGAAGCCAAGCGCGGTGGCGCCCAGCAGGTTACAGCTTGGCCGTTCGCTGCGGGGCATCGGCCGGGCCAGCGCGCGGCAGATCGCAAGGAAGGTCTCGTCTGCGCCGAAGTTTTCCTTGCGCTGGTAGGACGGCAGTTCCAGCGGGATGACCGGCACTGGCAGGCCCAGGCTTTCGGCCAGCCCGCCGGGGTCGTCCTGGATCAGCTCGGCTGTGCAGGAGGCGCCGACGATCAGCGCCTGGGGGCGGAACCTGTCATAGGCGGCCTGCAGCGTCTGGCGGAAGAGCCCCGCGGTATCGCTGCCCAGATCGCGCGCCTGGAAGGTGGTGTAGCTGACCGGCGGGCGCTGTCCGCGGCGCTCGATCATGGTGAAGAGAAGGTCGGCATAGGTATCGCCCTGCGGCGCGTGCAGGACGTAATGCACCCCCGTCATCGCGGTGGCGACCCGCATGGCGCCCACATGGGGCGGGCCCTCGTAGGTCCAGACGGTCAGCTTCATGGCTGCCCCCCGGCCGGGCCGAAGCTGAGCCGCGCGCGCCGCCGCAGGGGCCGGGCGAACAGCGCGGCAAGGTCGCCCGCCTGATCGTAGAAATGGACCGGCGTGAACACGAGTTCGATCGCCCATTTGGTTGCCAGCCCTTCCGCCTCGAGCGGGTTGGCCAGGCCAAGGCCGCAGACGGTCAGGTCGGGCTGTGCGGCGCGCACGCGGTCTAGCTGCGCCTCGACATCCTGCCCCTCGACGATCGCGGGGCCGGGGGCCAGCAGCGCAAGCTCGGCCGCCATCAGCCCGGCATGCAGGTAGGGCGTGCCGATCTCGACCGCCGTCATCCCGCATTCCCGGGTCAGGAACCGGGCCAGCGGCAATTCAAGCTGGCTGTCGGGCAAAAAGAAGATGCGCTTGCCGCCCAGCGTCGTCGCGGCCGCGGCCACCGCCTTGCGGGCCCGGGCCCGCGGCGCGTCGGTCGCGGCGGCGAAGGCCGCGGCATCCACCCCCCATTCGCCGGCGATCGCGGCCAGCCAGGCGGTGGTCCCCTCTTCGCCGAAGGGGAAGGGCGCCGTCAGCACCCGCGCGCCGCGTTCGGCAAGGGCCGCGGCGGTGGTGCCCAGGAAGGGCTGCACCAGCGCCGCCACGGTCTGCGGCCCCACGGTGGGCGCGCTGTCGGCGCGGCGGGCGGGCAGCAGGCGGACGGGGCCGATGCCCAACCGGGCCAGCAGCGCCAGCATCTGATCCTCGACCACATCGGGCAGGGCGCCCACCACCAGAAGCTCGCGCGCCTTGGTCGCAGGAAGGCCGGGGACCATCGCGGCCAGACAGGCGTCCTCGCCCTCGGTGAAGGTCGTCTCGATCCCCGAGCCGGAGAAGTTCAGTACCTCGACCCGGGGGGCATGGCGCTGGCCGATCCGCTCGGCCGCGCGGGCCAGATCCAGCTTGATGACCTCGGACGGGCAGGAGCCGACCAGAAACAGGCGCCGGATGTCGGGGCGCCGCGCGAGCAGGCGGTCAACCTCGCGGTCAAGCTCGGCATTGGCGTCGGCCAGCCCGGCAAGATCCTTTTCCTCGAGAATCGCGGTGCCGAAACGGGGCTCGGCAAAGATCATCACCCCCGCCGCGCTTTGCAGAAGATGCGCGCAGGTGCGGCTGCCCACCACGAGGAAGAAGGAATCAGGCATCTTGCGGTGCAGCCAGACGATTCCCGTCAGGCCGCAGAACACCTCGCGCTGGCCACGTTCGCGCAGCACCGGCGTGTCGGTGCAGCCGCGGCTGGTGTCGATGGACGACAGCTCGGTCATGCCGCCGCCCCCTGCAGCCGCGCCTGGCGCAGCTTCAGCACGAACTGGGTGGCGTTGATGGCATAGGCGGCGTAGGCCGCTAGGGCCACGACCATCTGCCCCTGCGGCGTCATCCCGCCGGAAAGAAGCGCCCAGAGATAGAGGGCGTGCAGGCTGATGACCAGGAAGCTGAAGACATCTTCCCAGAAGAAGGCCGGGGCAAAAAGATATTGGCCGAAAACGGCTTTTTCCCAGATCGCCCCGGTGACCATGATCGCGCAGAGAAACCCTGTCTTGACGATGATCGACGCCGTCGCGGCGCCGTAGCCGGTGCCGGTCGCCAGGTAGTGCACAACGAGAACGAGTGAGACCGCGAAGGCCAGGAATTGCAGCGGGGCCAGCACGGCCTGAACCGGGGTCCAGATGGTCGCGTCACGCCGGGCCCTTTGTTCAGGGCTGTAAAGGCCCGCAGGCCTCGTGCTCCCGAGTGCGATTTCGCGCATCGTTGCCTCCCAGGGCATACCGCATTGCCCGAAAGTAGGTCCGCCGGCCGCAATGTGTCAACTAAAACTTACACCAATGTGTATTACACGCGGGTCGGCTACCCGAAAAGCGCGCCGCAGCGCTTTTCATTATCTACAGGTTTTATATTAACTATTTTGGAATCTGCCGCAGCACCCGCCGCCACGCAGTCGAGGAGTGTCAGTTTTCTTTGACATTCCACCGAACATCCCTCACAGTTGTGTTATCGCTGGTAGAGTGTGCCAGGCTACTGCCTTGAAGTGCCAAAGCTGGATCTGCCGCCTCGCCGCCCAGTCCTTGCCGCGGAATTCGGAAGGGAGGGGGTAGAATGCTGGAAGAACAGTCATCAACTGCCTTGCGCCACGGCGCCGGGTCGGGGTTGCTGGAAGGCATGGTGCAAGGTGTTCTGCCGGAAGTTGCGCGCCGGGTCGCGCGGCGCAGGATCGCCGCGATTTCCACCGAGCTTGCCGACAGGATCTGCGCCGCAGCACTGGCCGCGGCTCCGCAGGCGCTGGACGCGATGATCGCCGAACTGGAAGCCTCTGGCATCACGAACGCCGAGATCTGCGACCTTGTGATCCCGACGGTCGCCCGCCGCTTCGGCGAACGCTGGCTGGATGACACCGACAGTTTCGTGGCCGTCACCATCGGCGTATCGCGCTTGCAGACCCTGCTGCGCGACCGCGAGGAGATGTTGCGGCAGGCGCCATCGCCCACCGGACGCCGCGTCCTGGTTCTGGTGCCGCATGGCTGCCAGCACACCCTGGGCGCGCATGCGGTTGCGGGGCAATTGCGCCGCGAAGGGCACCGCGTGCGGCTGTCGCTGTGCGAGCCGACGGCCGACCTTGCGCGCAGCCTCGCCGGTTTCAAGGCCGACCTCGTGATGGTTTCAGCCGCCGCGTCCAGCATGCTGCCCTGTGCGGCCGAGGCAATCAGCTTTCTGCGCAAAGGCTTGGCAGTGGATGCCCCGATTCTGATCGGCGGCCCGATATTTGCGTCTCATTCGGACGTTGCGGAACGTACGGGTGCGGATTTGGCGACCGACAGCATTGCGGAAGCGTTAGCCGTGACTGTATGACACCGCATCAGCCTGTTCTGCGGTCGGTCATCCCGGCGCGGATGGGACTGGGTTTGCCACGCGTGGGGGACCAATCGGTGACTTCGAAGACCTTCCCCGACGAGCCGATGGCGCTGACGGATGTCATTTCCTGCGATCTCGCCCGTCTTGCGGTGGTCGAGGCCTATGAAATCGTGACCGTCGTCGACCCTGACGGGACCGTGCGATTCGCCCGGACCCGGATGGATCGCCCGGATCGCTTGGGCGTCGCCACCTGGGCAGAGCGGAATTTCCGCGCGACCCTGACCGAGGAGAGCGTCGTCAAGTTCGATGCGCAATTGGCCGCGCTTGCCGCCAACGGAACCACGCCGCGGCCGGTCGAGTTGAACCACCCTGCCGACGAAGGCCCGGACGTGCCGGTCAGCTACCGGTTCCATAGCCTGCCTGACCGGGCGGGCGTGCTGCTGCTGGGGCGCGATCGCCAGCCGATCGCCGAGATGCAGCAACAGATGATCGAGGCCCAGCTTGCGCTGGAGCAGGATTACGAGGAACGCCGCCAGTTCGAGACGCGCTATCGGGTGCTGATGGAAGCCACGCGCGATGCGGTGATGTTCGTCTCGGTGGCGACGGGCAAGATCATCGACGCCAACCGCGCCGCAGCGCAGCTTCTGGGCGCAGAGGCGCGCGAATTGTCGGGCGCGGCCTTCGCGCATGAATTCGAGGGGCGCCGCCGCGGCGAGTTCACCGAAAGCCTGACCAGCACGGCCGTTTCCGCCAGCCTGGTGCCGGTACAGGTGACCGCGCGCCGCTCTCGCCGCCGGATCGTGCTGTTCCCCTCGCTCCTGCGGGCGGCGGGCGAACGGATGCTGCTGTGCCGCCTGGAGCGATTCGACAAGCCCGAGCCCGCGCCGGATGCCCTGAGCGACCGGTTGGCCGCGCTTTATCATGACGGGATCGACGCCATCGCCTTTGTCGACATGTCGGGCACCGTCGAGGCCGCGAATGAGGCTTTCCTGAGCCTCGTCGACAGCCCCCACAGCGGCGCCGTGACCGGGCGGCCGATTGCGGATTTCCTGGCGCGGGGCGCGCTTGATGCGCGCGTGCTGCTGGATACCGCGCACCGCACCGGGTTCCTGCGCGCCTATGCCGCGCGAATCGTCGGGCTGAGCGGGGCGCAGGTGGCGGTCGAGATCTCGGCGACCTACCTCGAGGAAAGCGCCAAGCCGCAGGTCGTGCTGGTGCTGCGCGATGCCTCGCGGCTCGAGGCGGTCCGGCGCTCGGGCGTGGCGGTGACCGAAAGCTCTGTGCGCAGCGTGATGGACCTGGTGGGCTCTGCCTCGCTGAAGGACATCGTGTCGGAAACCACCGACGTGGTCGAACGGCTGTGCATCGAGACGGCGCTGGAACTGACGCGCAACAACCGCGTCGCCGCGGCCGAGCTGCTGGGGCTCAGCCGACAGAGCCTCTATGTCAAGCTGCGCAAGTTCGAGATGCTCGACCCCGATGGCATAACCGAAGCCGAGGAGTGAGCCGGGCCAAGCTTTTGCTTGCCGAGACTCGGAGTGTCGTGTTTAGTTGACACATGAGTGTCAGCCGAAGCGAACACACAGCGCCCGACCTGCCTGCCCCCTCGGCGGTGCTGGAACTGCTGAAGCCGATCACCTGGTTTCCGCCCATGTGGGCCTATCTTTGCGGCACCGTATCCTCGGGCATCTCGCCGCTTGCGGCCCCCGGGCTTGTGCTGCTGGGCATGGTGCTGGCCGGGCCGGTGGTCTGCGGCATGAGCCAGGCCGCGAACGATTGGTGCGACCGCGGCGTCGACGCCATCAACGAGCCCGGCCGCCCGATCCCCTCGGGCCGGGTGCCGGGGCGCTGGGGCCTGTGGATCGCACTGGTCATGAGCGCGCTTTCGCTGGCCATCGGGGCGCTGCTTGGCCCCTGGGGCTTCGCGGCCACTGTCTTCGGCGTCCTGGCCGCCTGGGCCTATTCCGCCCCGCCGATCCGGCTGAAGCGGTCGGGCTGGTGGGGGCCGGGCCTGGTGGGGCTGTGCTACGAGGGGTTGCCCTGGTTCACCGGCGCCGCCGTCCTGTCGGCAGGGGCGCCCGATCCGGCAATCGTGCTGATCGCGGCGCTGTATGCCCTTGGCGCGCATGGCATCATGACGCTCAACGATTTCAAGGCGCTGGATGGCGACCGGCAAACCGGTGTGCGTTCGCTTCCCGTCACGCTGGGGCCTGCGCGCGCGGCACGGGTGGCCTGTGTCGTCATGGCGCTGCCGCAGATCGCGGCGATCGGGCTGCTGATCCGCTGGGGCCTGCCCTGGCACGCGCTGGTCATCGCGGCCCTTCTGGCGTTGCAGGTGCTGGCGATGCGGGTGCTCTTGCGCGATCCGAAAGCGAAGGCGCCCTGGTACAATGCAACCGGCGTCTCGCTCTATGTGTTGGGGATGATGGTGGCGGCGGTGGCGCTGCGCAGCCTCGGGGGGGCATAAGATGGGGCTTTCCTGGTTTGCGATCCTTCGTCTGGGGCTGGTTCAGGCTGCCATCGGCGCCGTGGTGGTGCTGACCACCTCGACCTTCAACCGGCTGATGGTGGTGGAACTGGGCCTGCCCGCGGCGCTGCCCGCGCTGCTGGTCGCGTTCCACTACGCGGTGCAGATCAGCCGCCCGGCCTGGGGCCACCGTTCGGATCGCGACGGCGCCCGCACGCGCTACATCCTGGCGGGCATGGCCGCGCTGGCGGCGGGCGCGGTGCTGGCCGCGGCGGCCATCGGGCTCGGCCGCCACGCGCTGACCGCGGGCATCGCGCTGTCGGTACTGGCCTATGCGCTGATCGGGCTGGGGGCAGGGGCGGCGGGAACCTCGCTTCTTGCGCTGCTGGCCGCGGCAACCGCGCCGCGCCGCCGCGCCGCGGCCGCATCGCTGACCTGGCTGATGATGATCCTCGGAATCGCCGGAACCGCGGCCACGGTCGGCCACCTGCTGGACCCGTTCAGCCCTGCCCGCCTGCTGAGGATCGCGGGCGCCGTGGGCCTGATCGCGCTGGCCGTGACCGTCATTGCCACCGCCGGGATCGAACGCGGCTGCCCGTCGGCCGCGGGCCGCGCGCCCCGGGGCCGCCTGCGCGAGGCGTTGGCCGAAGCCTGGGCCGACCCGCGCGCGCGCCGCTTCACCCTGTTCGTCTTCCTGTCGATGGTCGCCTATTTCCTGCAGGACATGATCATGGAGCCCTTCGCGGGCCTGGTCTTCGGCTACACGCCCGGGCAGTCGACCTCGCTTGCCGGGGCGCAGCACGGCGGGGTGTTCCTGGGAATGCTGACGGTGGGCGTGGCATCGACCGGGCTGGGGCTCGGGTCGATGCGGTCCTGGGTAGCGGCCGGATGCCTGGGCTCTGCCGCGGCGCTTGGCGCCATCGCGGCCCTGGGACTGTCGGGGGGCGGGGGGCTGCTGGGGCCCGCCGCCATGGCACTCGGGCTTTTCAACGGCATGTTCGCGGTTGCCGCCATCGGCGCGATGATGGCGCTGGCGGGCGAGGGCGGCGGCGGGCGCGAGGGGACGCGGATGGGTCTCTGGGGCGCCGCGCAGGCCATCGCCGCCGGCGTGGGCGGGGTGACCGGCGCCACCGCAGCCGACATTCTTCGGCTCTGGTGGCCCGCACCCTCGGCCTTTGCCGCGGTGTTCCTGGCCGAAGCCGCGCTGTTCGTACTGGCGGCGGGGCTGGCCCTTCATCTGGTCGAGGCACGGCCGTCCGCCCGGACGGCACTGCCCATTGCAGGAGAGTGACATGGGTCTGGATGTCATCGTGGTGGGCGGCGGGCCCGCCGGGGCGACCGCGGCAGAAGATCTTGCCCGGGCCGGTTTGCGGGTTGCCCTGCTGGACCGCGGCGGCCGCATCAAGCCCTGCGGCGGCGCCATTCCGCCCCGGCTGATCCGCGACTTCGACATACCCGACGAACAGATCGCCGCGCGCATTTCCACCGCGCGGATGATCTCGCCCAGCGGTCGGCGGGTCGACATCGCGATCGAGAACGGCTTCGTCGGCATGGTGGACCGCGAGCGGTTCGACCCCTTCCTGCGCAACCGCGCGGCGGCGGCGGGGGCAGAGCTGGTGGCGGGCACCTTCACCGGGCTCTTTCGCAATGGCGCGGGCATCCATGTCGCCTATCGCGACAAGGTCAGCGGCGCGGCGGGGCAGTTGTCGGCCCGTCTGGTGATCGGCGCCGATGGCGCGCGCAGCGACGTGGCCCGCGCCGAGGTGCCGGGCGGCGAGCGGATTCCCTATGTCATCGCCTATCACGAGGTGATCGAGGCGCCAGACGGGGGCGGCTATGACCCCGCGCGCTGCGACGTGGTCTATGACGGCGCGATCTCGCCGGATTTCTACGGCTGGGTCTTTCCGCACGGCCCGCGGGCCAGCGTCGGCATGGGCACCGCACGCGGCGATGTGGACCTCAAGCGGGCCACCGCCGACCTGCGCGCCGCAAGCGGCCTTGCCGGTTGCGCCACGCTGCGGCGCGAGGGGGCGCCGCTGCCGCTCAAGCCGCTCGACCGCTGGGACAACGGCCGCGACGTGGTGCTGGCAGGCGATGCCGCGGGGGTCGTCGCGCCCTCGTCGGGCGAGGGCATCTACTATGCCATGCAGGGCGGTCGGCTTGCGGCCGAGGCCGCGATGGCGACGCTGTCCTCGGGGCGCGCGCGCGATCTGCGCCTGGCCCGGCAGCGCTTCATGGCCGAGAACAAGACCGTTTTCCGCGTGCTCGGCGCGATGCAGAATGCCTATTATCGTTCCGACGAGCGGCGCGAGCGCTTCGTGTCGCTCTGCCATGACGGCGACGTGCAGCGGCTGACCTTCGAGGCCTACATGAACAAGGAACTTGTCCGGGCGCGGCCCATGGCGCATCTGAAGATCGGGCTGAAGAACCTGGCCCACCTGACGCGGCTGGTTTCGCCGCTGGCGATATGACCTCGCTGGTTCCTGCCTGGCGGAACGGTCGGCTCTGCGCCCTCGACAAGATGGAGGTCCACCGGCTGGGCCTGCGGCACAAGGCCGTGTCGGTCTTCGTGACGGCCGGGCAGGACGTTCTGCTGCAACGCCGCGCACTGGCAAAGTATCACACCCCCGGGCTCTGGACCAATGCCTGCTGTACCCATCCCGGCTGGGACGAGGCCGCCGCCGCCTGCGCGCAGCGCCGCCTGCGCGAGGAGATGGGCATCACCGGCCTCGCGCCCGTCTTCTGCGACCGGGTCGAGTACCGCGCCGATGTGGGCGGCGGGCTGACCGAACACGAGGTGGTCGACATCTTCCGCGCCGAGGCCGCGGCCGACCTTGTCGTCGCCCCTGATCCCGCCGAGGTGATGGACTGGCGCTGGATGCCGCTGGACGCGCTGCTGGCGGCCCTGCGCGACAGGTCCGGGCAGTTCACGCCCTGGCTGAAGATCTACCTTGACCGGCACCGCGACAGCATCTTCGCGGCAACCGCCTGACCCGCGCGGGCCCTTACCGGCTTTAGGCCCCCGCCGCGCGGAACCGCCCGGCGGCGACCCCCAGCGCCGACAGCACGGCGTCCGAGATGTCCGCCGCGCCCAGACCCGCCGCCGCATACATGTCTGCCGGGCTCGCCTGGTCGATGAACCGGTCGGGCAGGGTCAGCGTACGGATGGCGATCCCGCGATCCAGCCGCCCGGTCCGGGCCAGCCAATGCAGGACCTGCGCGCCAAAGCCGCCCTCGGCGCCCTCTTCAACGGTGATCAGCGCGCCGTGATGGGCGACAAGCTGGGCGATCAGGTCATGATCGAGCGGCTTGGCAAAGCGGGCATCGGCGACGGTCACCGCAAGGCCGCGCGCGGCCAGCGTCTCGGCCGCGGCGAGGCATTCGCCCAGATGCGCCCCGAAGGACAGGATCGCGGCGGCCGAGCCTTCGCGCACAATGCGACCCTTGCCGATCGCCAGCGGCTGGCCCGTCGCGGGCAGCGCCACGCCGGTGCCGTTGCCGCGCGGATAGCGGAAGGCAATGGGTCCTGCGTCATGCGCCGCGGCGGTTGCAACCATGTGCACCAGCTCTGCCTCGTCCGCGGCAGCCATCACGGTGAACCCGGGCAGGTTCGACAGGTAGGCCACATCGAAAGCCCCGGCATGGGTTGCCCCGTCTGCCCCCACCAGCCCCGCGCGATCGATCGCGAAGCGCACGGGAAGCCCCTGCAGCGCCACGTCATGCACCACCTGGTCATAGGCGCGCTGAAGGAAGGTGGAATAGATCGCGCAGAACGGGCGGAGCCCCGCCGCGGCCATCCCGGCGGCAAAGGTCACACCGTGCTGTTCGGCGATGCCCACGTCGAAGACCCGGCGGGGAAAGCGGCGCTGCATCTCGGACAGCCCGGTTCCATCGGGCATCGCCGCGGTGACGGCGACGATGCGGCCATCGGCGGCGGCGGCCTCGGCCAGCGCATGGCCGAAGACCGCGGTGTAGCTGGGCGCGCCCGGCTTTGCCTTGGCCTGGGCGCCAGAGGCCACGTCGAAACTGGCCACGCCGTGATACTTGTCGGCCGCGGCCTCGGCCGGGGCATAGCCCTTGCCCTTGACGGTACAGACATGGATCAGCACCGGCCCGTCGGCCTGCGTCCGGGCGGCGCGCAGCACGGCCAGAAGCTGCGGCAGGTCATGCCCGTCGACCGGGCCGACATAGGTGAACCCCAGTTCCTCGAACAGCGTTCGCCCGGCCGGGCGGCCAGAGACCAGCTCGCGCGCCCGCCGCGCGACATCACGGAAGGGGCCGGGCAGGGCCGCTTCGACCCCCTCGGCCACGGCGCGCAGCGCCTGCATGGGGCCGGGCGAATAGAGCTGCGACAGGTACAGCGACATCGCTCCGACGGGCGGCGCAATCGACATCTCGTTGTCGTTCAGGATCACGAACAGCCGCCGCTTCTCGGCGCCGGCGTTGTTCATCGCCTCGTAAGCCATGCCCGCGCTCATCGCTCCGTCGCCGATCACGGCCACGACATCGCCCACGGGCTGGCCCATGTCGCGTGCCACGGCAAAGCCCAGACCCGCCGAGATCGAGGTCGAGGAATGCGCCGCGCCGAACGGGTCATATTCGGATTCGGTCCGCTTGGTGAAGCCCGACAACCCGCCGCCCTGGCGCAGCGTCGCCATCCGCGCGCGGCGGCCGGTCAGCACCTTGTGCGGATAGCACTGGTGGCCGACATCCCAGATCAGGCGGTCGAACGGGGTGTTGAATACGGCGTGGATCGCCACGGTCAGTTCCACGACGCCCAGCGACGAGCCAAGGTGGCCGCCAGTGCGCGAGACCGTGTCGATGATATCGGCGCGCAGTTCCTGGGCCAGGCGGGTCAGGTCCGCCACCCCCAGCCAGCGCAGGTCGGCGGGGCAGGCGATGCGGTCAAGTGTCGGGGTCGGTATCATTCAAGCCTCCCTGGGAAGGGTGGCGCCGCACGGGCAAGCCAATCCCGTACGGCGCCGGTTTCCTGTTCGCCAACAGGAAGGGAACCGGGATCTTGCGACCCCGACATCGGCCCCGGGACGTGAAGGGCCGATCCGGCGCAGGGCGGCGGCATCCCGCCGCCCCGAAGCATCAGTACTTGGGTGGCGCGCTCGAGGCGAGTTCCGGCCAGTCCTTGATCATGTCGGTGCCGTTGAGCGGCAGGTGATAGCCCTTGTGACAGGTGTTGCAGGCCAGCTTGGGGGCATCCTGGTGCACCGGGCCCAGCTGTTCGGCGGGGAACACGCTTTGCAGCGGGACAAGATAGGTGTTGTTCAGCGCGTTCACCATCTGGATACCCAGGAGAGCCGTGGCCCATTGCGGGGTCACCTGCGAGGTATCCCAGAAGGCTCGCGTCGAGTGGCAGAAGGTGCAGTTCACGTTCAGCGAATTGTCGATGTAGTTCATCAGGCTGAACGTGCGTTCGGTATCCTGGATCGAGGCGGTGTCGGTCTTGTCGCGCACCGTCTGCGCGCTGACCAGGATGTTCTTGCCCTCCAGCAGATACCGTTCCAGCGCGTCGGAGGGCAGCGAGGTATACTGGCTTTGCAGCGTCACGCGGTTCTGCACCGCGCCCCAGCCGGCCATGACCTTGTTCACCGGGTCGATCCGGTACCAGACGCCCGAGGGGATGTTCTGGCCGCGGTGGCAGGTAAAGCAGTTCACCCCCGCCTCACCCACCGACTGGACGTGGCCAGACCAGTTCTCGTTGATGTCCTGGGTCATCTGGATCATCCGCCGGGCGATGACCTTGGTGTAGAGCTTGTCCTCGGAATAGGTCGAGATGTCGCCATCGCCGTGGCAGAAGGCGCAGCCCTGGTCCGGCGCCACCCACTGCGCCATGGAGACCATGAGGCGGGTGAAGTTGGCGTCGGTCAGATTGCCGAGAACCTGGACGTTCTTGTAGATGTCCTTGGCCAGCTTGTCGCCGGGTTGCGGCTTGACCGGGTCCTGGCTGACGTAGTCGGCGGCGGTCGGATCGACCAGCGTCTCTGGGAACTTGACGACCACGGCGCCTTCGCCGCGCGGCCCCGTCTGCATTGAGGCCGTCTTGAAGGGTTGGCCGATCGTGACGAGTGCCGCGGCGATCATCAGGGCGACGCCGACGACTCCGATCGATACCGCAGGGCGCCAGATGTCCTTGGGGTTGGCCCTGCTCCAGTCATTCATCCACTTGAGTGCCACGGCTCACCCTCCAGTCGCGGAATAGGCCGCATATCCCAGCGCGCCGTCATAGGACGGGGCGAAGTGATGGGCGACGGCCCAGAGAAACCAGTTGTCGACGACCGTACCGGTCAGAAGAATGCCGATCCCGCCGGTCACCGGGGTCAGGACGGCGAACCACCAGGCCCAGCGGTGGATCCCCTCCATCGTGGCGTTGAAGCCCATGGTCCAGCGCCAGAACAGCGCCGCCCGTTCCGATGCCGTGCCACGGTCGTAGATCTGCTCCAGTTCGCGGTCCCCCCCGAAGCGGCTGACCGCCAGGATGGTGCCGGCATGCATCGCAAAGAGCAGCACGGAGCCGTAGAGGAACGCGATCGAGAGGCAGTGGAACGGGTCGTAATAGAGATTGCCGTAGCGGATCGAGAAGGCCGCCGTCCAGTCGAGGTGGGGGAAGATGCCATAGGGCACCGCCTCGGACCACGAGCCCATCAGGATCGGGCGGAACAGGCCCAGCACGAAGATCAGCCACATCAGCGCAAGGTAGGCCCAGGCCACGTGCTTGCCCATCTTGTGTTGCCGGGCAAGCTCGTAAGTGCGCACCCACCAGGCACAGAGTGCGACAGCGAAGAAGAACCCCGCGATCAGGAACCACCCGCCATCGTTCAGCGGCGGAAAGCTCAGCCCGTATTTCGGGCTGGGCGGTTCCAGCGCCAGCCAGAAGAGCTGGCGGATGAATTCCGGGATCGACCAGCCGACCTGGGCGAACATGTTCATGCCCACGATGACGAACCAGATCCCGGCCGAGGCGACGGCGATCACGCCGTACATCCCGAGGTGGACCGGCCCGATCTGGGCGTTCCCGACCCAGCCCAGAAGGCGGCTGATCACCGGGGTGCCGTAGCGCTCTTCGGCGATGCGGTTGTCATTGTCGATCCCGAGGTCCGGCGCGCCTGCAACCTGCACCTGGGTGAAGATGTTTTGATATTCGGCCATGACTTACATCCCTGCCTGGCTTGGCCAGATCGGCAGCGTGAGCCACCAGTTCCACCACTCGGGCCAGCCGTGAGTCCAGACCGGGCCAGAGATCACGATACAGACGGCCGACCAGAAGACCGCGTTCAGCGCCAGCAGAAGGCCAACCCGGTGAATGCCGAGCGTGCCGACCGAATAGCCGATGTAGTCGCGGAAGAAGGTGTCTTCGTGGTCGGGGGTCTTGGCCTCCTCGCCCTTCTCGGGGTTGGCGGCCGACAGGATCAGGCCCCCGTGCAGCGCAAGCGCGAAGGTCGTGGTGAAGAAAAAGGTCACCGCGATCATATGGGCCGGATTGTAGTGAAAGTGCAGGTAGGCGTAACCGGTGTTCGACACCCAGTCGAGGTGGCTGAAGATGCCGTAGGGAAAGGCATGCCCCCAGGCCCCCAGCAGGACCGGGCGGATCACCTCGAGGGTGACATAGGCAAGGATCGCGAAGCTGAAGGCGAAGGGCACATGATAGCCCATGCCCAGCTTGCGGCAGATCTCGACCTCGCGCAGCGCCCAGCTGACAAAGGAGACGAGCGCGCAGATGGTGATCATCTGCCACAGCCCCCCCTCGCGCAGCGGCGCCAGGCCGAGGCCGTATTTCAGGTCGGGCGGGGCGATGTTGATCAGCCAGGGGTTGAAGGTGCCCTGGATCATCGCGCCGATCAGGATCAGGAGCGTTCCGAGGCTGGCGAAGAGGGCTGTCGTTACGCCGAAAAATCCGACGTAGAACGGCCCCACCCAGAAATCGAACAGATCGCCGCCGATCAGCGTGCCCCCGCGAACGCGGTACTTCTTCTCGAAACTGAGCAAAGCCATGCTGATATCTCCGAAAGCCGCGCGCCGGGTTTCCCGCGGTAGCCGCGCTTCGTTGGGTCGAGAGCCCGCTGCGGGCAGATGCAGGTCACATGCCCGCAGCGATATCTTGGGGGCCGCCAGGCGGCCCGGCCGTCACTTGGCCGGTGCCTTCTGGGCAGCGATGGCGCGTTGGCCGGCGGTCTCGAACCAGTTCAAGCCCGGCGTGCTGAGCACCACGAGGTGGATCATCACGGCAAGCAGGAACAGGAAGACACCTTGCGCCACGAAGACGCGGCGGGGGTCGAAGATCAGCCAGATCTTGTAGAACTTTGACATCTCTTGTGCCCCCTCAGAACCACGGTTTCCAGATGTACGTGGCGATATGAGCCAGCAGGGCGATTGCGGTGAACAGCCACAGCCCGCTCATGTATACCGAGTGCAGTTCCTGAGCCTGCTCGTCGGTGAGACCCGTGAAGGACAGGTCGGATTTATCAGCCATCAACTTTCCTCCGGAGAGTTTGACCGATGCCGCGGGGCCCCGCGGCCGGGTTGAAGGGGCCGTCCCCCTCGTCTATCCGTCCGGGCGCGCACGCCCGCACGAATGGTTTGGCCCGCCTGTCAGGCGGAGAAGATCGTGGGCGTGATGATCCGCGCGGTCGAGAGCGCGCGGGCCACCGGGCCGGGACCGCCGCGCACCCGTCCGGTCGCGGCACCGAACAGCCAGCCTATGCATTCGAACGGCAGGGCGGCCGCGAAGATCACCGCGAAATAGACCATGAATTCGGCAGGGGGCGTCCGCCCCCTCCGGCGGTCGTCGAAGTCTGACGTATGGTCGGTCATCGGGAGCCTCCTTCCGACAGGGCGCCCGGTCCGGGGCCGGGCCCCGGCGCCTGCAGCGCGGCAACGGTTTCCAGGACGACACGTTCGTCCCCGTGAGCGAGGGCGGCCCGCTCTGCCGCGTCGCGCAGGCGGCGGGCGGCAGAAATGCGGGTCAGCACCGGGTGTTCGGCCACGATCCGGTCCAGCAGCGCCTGCGCATCCGGATCCCACGGAAAGTCGCGGCGCAGCGTGGCGGGGGTGGCGGCGGCGCTGTCCATCTCGGTGCCCAGCGGCAGGATGTGGAACAGCGCATCGAACAGGGCGTTGCAGACCTCCTGCACCATCCAGGTGGCGCCGGCATAGCCCATGACCGGGGTGCCGGTCGCCCGGCGGATCGCGGCGCCGGGGAAGCTTGCGGCAATGAAGGCCGGGCGCGGCCCGTGGCCCTGGGCCAGTTCGGCAAGGTAGATCTTTTCGTTGATCGAGCCCATAACTACCAGCGGCCGATGCCGGTGCAGCAGGGCGCGCACCGCCTCGTTGTCGGTCTTGCGCCCGGCAAGGCGCGGCACCGCAAACGCGCAGGGCAGGCCCATCTCGGTCTCCAGGAAGTTCCGGATGCCGCGGGTATAGGTTTCGTTCGCAACCACCGCGAAGGAGGCGGTGCCGAAGAAATCCTGCGTGACCGAGCGCCAGAGATCCCAGAGCGGCTTCAGCGTCGAATGCTTTTCCCGGGCGATGAACGGCTCGGGGTCCAGCCCCAGCATCTCGCCCAGCGTACGCAGGAAGGCGGTCGTGCTTTCCATCCCGATCGGCGCCTGCAGATAGGGCTTGCCGAGAACTTCGGCCAGCCCGCGACCGAACTCGCGGTACATGACCACGTTCGCCTCGGCGTCGACCAGGTGGCGCATCTCGGCGACATGGGCGCCCAGCGGCATCACCATGTTCACCTCGGCCCCGATCCCCTCGATCAGGCGGCGGATCTCGGCCAGATCCGAGGGCATGTTGAAGGTGCCGTACATCGGGCCGAGGATGTTCACCCGTGGCCTGCCGCCTTCGGCGCGCGGGGTTTCAAGCGGCATCCGGCCCTTGGTCATCCCGAATTCGGTGAAAAGCCAGGTCATCGCCCG
This sequence comes from Pseudomonadota bacterium, assembly GCA_021845805.1. Classification (GTDB taxonomy): domain Bacteria; phylum Pseudomonadota; class Alphaproteobacteria; order Rhodobacterales; family Rhodobacteraceae; genus Solirhodobacter. The sequence goes on from JAJZVD010000011.1 coordinate 58,771, forward strand.
GTCGGCGGCCTGCCACTGGTCCTCGTCGATGGTCCGCGGCAGGAACCGCTGGATGTTGGTGCCCATGGGCGTCACCCCGCCGCCGATCATCTCGGCGATCGAGCCGGTGACGACCACGGCGGGCAGCGCCGGGTCCATCGTCTTCCAGGCCCGCCGCATCGCCCCTTCGGTGCCGTCGCGGCCAAGTTCCTCTTCGCCAAGACCGGTCACCACGATCGGCAGCTCGTGCGGGGGCAGGGCGTCGGTGTAGTGCAGCACCGAGGTGACCGGCAGGTTCTCGCACCCCACCGGGCCGTCGATCACCACCTGCAGGCCCTTGGTGGCGCAGAAGGCATAGACCGCCCCCCAGTAGCCGCCCGCCCGGTCGTGGTCTTGCACCAGCATCAGATCATCTCCTCGGCCTTGGCGGCGCGGGCCTTCTTTTCCAGCTTCTTCAGGTTCTGCGCGCGGAACTCGGGCATCAGGTTCGGCTCGCCTTCCCAGACGCCCGCGGTATCGCCGCTGCCCACGCCGCCGAAGAAGGCCCGCATCCGATCCATCCGGTCGCGGTTGTCGATGGCGGCATTCACCACCTCGGCCAGCGATCCCGCCCCGGCCGGGCCCATCAGCGGCCGGGCCGAGATGAGGTTGGTGAAGTAAAGTGCGGGCAGCCCCAGTTCCTTGGCGCGCTGCACCACGGGGGTGGTGCCGATGGCAAGGTCGGGGCGCACGGCCTCCATCGCCGCAAGATCGTCTTCGAGGCTGGCGCGAAAGACGACCTTGACACCCTTGGCCACCAGCCAGTCGCGATCGGCGGCCGACCAGGGCGTGCTGGCGCAGGCGGTGCCGACATAGGGCACCCGGGCGCCGCTTTCGATCAGCAGCCGCGCGACGAGCAGCTCCGAACCCTCATACCCCGAGAGCGTGATGGTGCCCGTGATGGGCGTCGCGGATAGGGCCGCCCGGATCGCAGGAAGGAATGCGGTCTGGGCGGCGGCGACGTGTCGAGAGGGGAGCCCGAACGCATCGCCAATGGCGGCAAGCCAGGCCGCGGTTCCGTCATGGCCGACGGGGGCAGAGCCGACGATGGCACGGCCCGCGGCCTGAAACTCGCGGATGGCTGCGGTGTAGAAGGGGTGGATCGCCGCCGCCACGCCGCAATCGAGCGCGGCGTAAAGCTCGCGCCATTCACGGGTGGGAACGGCGGGGCCCACGGCAAGCCCCATCGGGGCCAGCATCGCGCCGATCATCATCGGGTCGGCGGGGAACATCTCGCCCAGAAGGGCCACGGTCGGCCGGTCGGCCTTGCCGATGGCCGGGGCCTGCACGGGGCCGGCCTCGATCTCGGTGCGGGCATAGCGCAGCATGGCGCCGGCCAGCACGTCCTTGGCCTCGGCATGGGTCGGCACGCCGAATCCCGGCACGTCGATCCCCACGATCCGCACGCCGTCGATTTCCTTCGGCAAGAGCTTCAGCGGCACGCCCGAGGCGGTGGGCACGCAGAGGTTGGTGACCACGATCGCGTCATAGCGTGCGGGGTCGGCCAGCTGGTGGACGGCGGCGCGGATATCCTCGAACAGCTTGCCGGTGACGAGCGTTTCGGAATTGAAGGGCACATAGCCCACGCTGCGCCGGGCGCCGTAGAAATGGCTGACGAAGCTCAGCCCGTAGACGCAGCAGGCCGAGCCCGACAGCACCGTGGCCACCCGCCGCATCCGAAGCCCGACGCGCAGGCTGCCGAAGGCCGGGCACATGCTTTGCGGCTTGTCATGCGGGCCCTGCGGGTAATCGCGGGCGAAGGCGTCCAACATCTCGGCATTGCCGCTGGCGCGCGCCGCGGCCTCCATCCGGGCGCTGCCGGATGCGCAGCCCAGGCTGTCGATGGGTGGCTGGTCGGTCATTTTCCGGCCTCCTTGCGGGGCTTGGCCAGGCGGGCCAGCGCGGCGTCGAGGCGGGAGAGGGCGTCGAGGTCAAACATGGTCGTAGACCACTTCCAGAGAGACCTTGGTGGTCTGGTTCTTGCCCCGCATGTCGGTGTCGGTGGCGGGTTCCAGCACGAAATCGGCCCCCGTCGTCTCGGCGCTGAAGAGGCCGAGCAGCCCGTCCTGGCTGAGCGGGCGGGGGCGCACCGGCGGCGCCACGGCGACGCTGTCAGCCAGGCCTGCGAACATGTCGCCCCATTGGGTCGCGCGGGTGCCCACGATCTGGTAGGCGGCCGACTTGCGCCGCAGGTCGTCATCGGCGGGAATGGCCGCAAGGATCGGGATGCCGACCGCCTCGGCAAAGGCCGCGGCCTCGCCCGTGCCGTCATCCTTGTTGATGACGATGCCCGCGACGCCCACGTTGCCGCCGAGCTTGCGGAAATACTCCACCGCCGAGCAGACGTTGTTGGCGACATAGAGCGACTGGAGGTCGTTCGAGCCGACGATGATGACTTTTTGCGCCATGTCGCGGGCGATCGGCAGGCCGAAGCCGCCGCAGACCACGTCGCCCAGAAAGTCGAGCAGGACGTAGTCGAAATCCCAGTCGTGGAAGCCCAGCTTTTCCAGCAGCTCGAAGCCGTGGATGATGCCCCGCCCGCCGCAGCCGCGGCCGACCTCGGGCCCGCCCAGTTCCATCGCGAAGACCCCGCCGCGCTTGAAGCAGACGTCGCCGATCTTCACCTCTTCGCCCGCCAGCTTCTTGCGGGTGGAGGTTTCGATGATCGTGGGGCAGGCCTTGCCGCCGAACAGAAGGCTGGTGGTGTCGGATTTCGGGTCGCAGCCGATCAGCAGCACGCGCTTGCCCATCTCGGCCATCATGTGGCTGAGGTTGGCCAGCGTGAAGGACTTGCCGATCCCGCCCTTGCCGTAGATCGCGATGATCTGGGTCTTTTTCGTCGGTTCCTGTGCGGGAACCTCCAGCGTGGGCTCGGCCGCCTCAGCCCGCAGCCGGGCATCGAAGTCCTTCAGATTCGGCACGTCGAGGGTCATTGAACCGCTCCCCACTCCAGGATCATCTTCAGGCAGGCGGGATCGCCGAAGGCCTGTTCGTAGGCGGCCGCCGCCTGGGACGCCGGGCGGCGATGCGTGATGAGGCCGCCAAGCGAAAGGGTTCCGGCGTCGATCAGGGCACGGGTGGCGGCCAGGTCGGCGGGCGTCCATTCGGCGGCAATGCGCAGCCGCGCCTCACGCATGAAGGCGGCAGGGAAGGCAAAGGTCAGCGGCGCGGGGTAGAAGCCGGCCAGGACCAGCTCGCCACCGCGGGCGAGGCGCGCGATCAGGCTGTCAAGCAGCGCGCCGTTGCCGGAGGCGTCGAAGATCGTGCGGTAGTCGCGGCGCGGATCGGTTTCGGGGTCGATGACCGCGTAACCTTCGCCACCCGCCATCCGGTCGGGCGCAACCTCCCACACCGTCGGGGCGGGGCCGCCGGCCGCCAGGGTCAGCCGGGCCAGAAGACGGCCCAGCACCCCGTGACCCACGATCAGTTCCGGCAGCGCGGTCTGCACACCCGCCAGCGCATGGCGCGCCGTCGCGGCCAGCGCCAGAAGCGCACCTTCCGCGCCGCAGCCGGGGTCGATCCGGGCCACGCGGGAGCCCCGCGTCACGATCCGGCGTGAGGCCGCACCGAAGAGGCCGCGCGCACCCTCGTAGCAGGCCGCGCCCGGCACGAAGACCGTCTGGCCCGTCCGCAAGCCGCTGCCCGGTCCGGCCTCGACCACCTCGCCGGTGGCCTCGTAGCCCGGAACAAGCGGGTAACCCATGTGCGGGAAGGGCGGGATCTGCCCGGTCCAGAACAGCTTTTCCGTACCGGTCGAGATGCCCGTATGGCGCACGTCGACGACGATGTCGTCATCGCCCGGCGCGTTCAGGCCAAGCTGACCAAGCCGCAAGGCGCGGGGCCCGTCCAGGATGACTGCGGTGGTCAACATCTTTCAGCCCTCCTCTCTCTCGCATCCGCATCCAAGACTCGGCACAGCGGGAGGCTAAGAAGTAATCATAAGTTGACATTCTAATCTGTCAACTAAAATGGACACTGCCCGAAGTTTACAATTGTCTGCGTTGACAGTCGGGCGCGGCGGACCCTAGCGCGTCGCAAGGACGACCGAGGTCAGGAAGGGCCGCACCGTCGGGATCGCGCGGACCCCGGAAAACCCTGCATCGGTGCAGAGTTGCGCGATTTCCTCGGCCGAACGGCAGCGGCCGGTGCGCATCGCCAGGGTGTAGAAGGCGAAATAGACATCGCCCGCCATCGTAGGACGGGCCCCGCCCGACATGGGTTCCGAGATCAGCAGGCGCCCGCCGGGCGGCAGCGCGGCATGGGCCTGGGACAGCAGCGCCGCCACGGTCGAATCCGCATGATCGTAGAGAACCCGGACCATGCTGATCGCATCGGCGCCGCGGGGCAGGGGGTCGGTACGGAACGAGCCCGGACGGATCTCGGCGCGCGCGGCCAGCCCGTGGCGCGCGAAGCGGGCGGTGGCGCCCGCCACCACCTCGGGCAGGTCGAACAGCATCAGCCGCGGCCCGGTCCAGCGGCGGCCCACCGCCGAGAGAAAGGCGCCGGTTCCGCCGCCCACATCCATCAGGCAGCCGACCTCGGCAAGGCTGACCGCCCGAAGCGTCTCTTCGGCCACCAGCTCCTGGCTTTCGGCCATCAGATCCGAATAGGTCGCGGCAACCTCGGGCGCGACGGGGCCCGCCGCGCCGAAGACATAGGGCCAGAACCGGGCAAGTTCGGTGTCGACCTCGCTGCGCAGAAGGGCCACGGGGTCGGTCAGGTCGCGGTAGAGCACATGGTGATGACGGATCATCGCGCCCAGACCGGGAACCCCCAGGAGCGCCGCGCCGCGCCGGGCCAGGGCATAGCGCCCGCCCCGCCCCCGGCGCAGCAGGCGCAGGGCCACGCCCGCCTGCAGCAGAATCGCGGCGCGGTCCGCGGCAAGACCCAGAACGGGGGCAAGTTCGGCCGCGGTGCGGGGCCGGTCGCGCAGCCGGTCAAGCACGCCAAGCTCCACCAGCGCCAGCAGGGCCTGCGAGCCGACGAAGCCCGAGACAAGGCCCATCAGCGCCTCGCCCTCGCGCCGGGCAAGGCCGCGGGTCGCGGGAAAGCCTGCCGCCCATCGCTGGAACCCGCGCGAGGCGACCAGTTCCAGCATCCAGCGGCGCGGCCCGGGCGGCCAGGCGGCGCGCCCGAACATCACAGCGCCTGACGGACCGGCGCCACCGGCGTCAGGCGTTCCGCCTGGGCCCGCACCATGCGGGCCAGCGCGGCCTCGCCGGGGCAATGCGGGATGGATGCGATGGCCCCGGCCAGACTGTCCTGCAGGTACCGGATCGCGCCCTGCACGCCATAGGCGGTCACGGCGCTTGGCCGACCCAGGGCGGCATCCTGCCCCGCAGGCTTCCCCAGCGCGGCCGAATCGTACAGCACATCGCGCAGGTCGTCCGCGACCTGGAACGCCTCGCCGATGCGGGCGCCAAGTTCGTCCCAGGGTTCGGGCTCCTGCCCGGCCGCGATCGCGCCCATCCGCGTCGCCGCAACGAACAGAGCGCCTGTCTTGGCCCGGTGATAGGCGGCAAGATCGACCTCGGGCTCGCTTTCCCAGCCTTGCCCGGCACAGATCCCGCCGGGCATCCCCGTACGTTCGGCCAGCGTCAGCGTCAGCTGGACAGCGCGGCCGGGGTCAGCGACGGCGGCGCGCGCAAGCACCTGAAAGGCCATCACGATCAGGCTGTCGCCCGCCAGCACGGCCAGCGGCTCGGAATAGGCGCGGTGCAGCGTGGGTTTGCCGCGGCGCTGGTCGGCATCGTCGAAACAGGGCAGGTCGTCATGCACGAGACTGGCGCAATGGATCAGTTCCAGCGCGGCGGCCGCGGCATCGGCAAGGCCGGGGCGTTCGTCGCCGCAGGCCGTCGCGACCGACAGAAGGATGGTGGGCCGGATGCGCGCGCCGCCGGGATTGACCGCATAATCCAGCGCTGCAGCCAGGCGCGCGGGCGTCGGCCCCCGTTGGCCTGCGTGGATGGCATCGGCCAGGGCAGTTTCTATTCGGGACTGAAGTGTCATGGCGACTCCTCGGGCGATGTCATCTTTACATGACACCAATGTGTAATGCACACTGGACATATTGGGAGTGCAAGTCAACATGCACGGATCTGGCGCAACGACGAAGGCTGGCGACGGGACCGGCGCGCACCCGGTCGTGATCGTGGGTGCGGGCATCGGCGGACTGGTGGCGGCCCTGCTGGTCGCACAGGCGGGCCACGCGGTGACGGTGATCGAGCGGCACGCCGCACCGGGCGGCAAGATGCGCACGGTGCCGTCGGCGGCGGGGCCGGTCGACGCGGGGCCAACCGTCCTGACGCTGAAATCCGTGTTCGATACGATCTTCGATGCCGTCGGCGAACGCCTGGCCGATCATGTGACGCTGGTCGAGGAACCGGTGCTGGCACGGCACTGGTGGCCCGACGGCAGCACGCTGGATCTGGTGCCTGACAGCGCCGCGAATGTCGCGGCGATCGCCGCCCTGTCAGGGCCGCGCGACGCGGCGGCCTTTGCGACCTTCGACCGGCAGATGCGGGTGCTGTTCGACGCCTTCGACGCGCCGATGATGCGGGCCGCGGCCCCCGACGCGCGCCATCTTGCGCGGCTGGTGGCAGGGCGTCCGGGGCTGATCGCGGCGATGGCGCCGGGGCTGACATTGGCGCGGGCGCTGGCCCTGCGGTTCCGCGACCCGCGCCTGCGGCAACTCTTCGGCCGCTACGCCACCTATGTGGGCGGGGCGCCCGGCGCGGTGCCCGCCCTGCTGGGCCTTGTGTGGCGCGCCGAGGCGGCCGGGGTCTGGCGCGTGCAGGGCGGCATGAACCGGCTGGCGCAGGCGATTGCAGGGCTTGCGGCCGCGCGCGGCGTGCGCTTCGTCTATGGCGCGCATGTGCGCCAGGTCGAGGTGCAGGCGGGCCGCGCCACCGCGGTGCAGATCGAGGGCGGGCCGCGCATCCGGGCCGCGGCGGTGCTGTTCAACGGCGATCCCGCGGCGCTTGGCAAGGGATTGCTGGGCCCCGCACTGACCGCGGCGGTGCCCCCTGCGGCGATCCGGCCGCGCAGCCTGTCGGCCCGGGTCTGGGCGTTCAGCGCTGCGGCCGAGGGTTTGCCGCTGGCCCATCACAACGTGTTCTTCGGCCGCGCCCCGCGGGCAGAGTTCGACGCGATCGCGGCGGGTCGGATGCCGCGCGACCCCACGATCTACCTCTGCGCGCAGGACCGCGGCGCCGGGCTTGCCCCGCCGCGCGGCCCCGAGCGGTTCGAGATCATCCTGAATGCCGCGCCCCTGGCCTCCGGCCCCGACGATGGAGACAGCGAGACATGCCGCCGCCTGACTTTCGAGACCCTCGACCGCTTCGGCCTGACGCTGTGCCCGCCGACGGACCGGGGCGCGCTGACCACGCCGACCGAGTTCGCGCGCCTGTTCCCCGGATCGGACGGTTCCCTTTACGGGCGCAGCCCGCACGGGACGATGGCGGCCCTGCAGCGGCCGCGGGCGCGTACGGCGGTGGCGGGGCTCTACCTTTGCGGCGGGGGGGTGCATCCGGGGCCGGGGGTGCCGATGGCGGCACGTTCCGGGCAGCACGCGGCCGCGGCGATCTTGGCGGACCTTGCTTCGACCTTGACGTGCCGCCCGGCGGCTATGCCTGGTGGTACCTTGACGGCGTCTCGGACGACGGCAACCGCGCCATTTCGATCATCGCCTTCATCGGAACCGTCTTCTCGCCCTGGTACGCCTGGTCGGGGCGACATGTCCCGGCCGACCACGTCTGCCTGAACATCACCACCGCAGGCCCCGGCGGGCGCTTCACCATGACAGACCGGGGCAGGGCCGCGCTGTCGGCAAGCCCAGCCGAGCTGCGGATCGGCCCCAGCCGGATGACCTGGGACGGGCGCCGCCTGGTGGTCGAGGTCGACGAGCGGGGCGCGCCACCGATCATGACGAAGGTGCGGGGACGGATCGTCATCGAGCCCGCGGCCATCACCGGCGTGGAACTGCCGCTGACCCCAGACGGGGCCCATGTCTGGCGCCCCTTCGCCCCGGTGGCCCGGATCTGGGTCGATCTGGACGCGCGGGGCTGGCGCTGGTCGGGGCAGGGCTATCTTGACGCGAACTTCGGCATCCGCCCGCTCGAGGCAGACTTTGCCCGCTGGACCTGGGGCCGGTATGCCACGCCCACGGGCGCGCTCTGCCAGTATGACGCCCTGCGCCGCGACGGAACCGCGACGGCGCTGGGAATGCGCTTCGCGGCGGATGGCACCGCCGAAATGGCAGATCTTCCGCCGCCGCAACGCCTGCCGCGGACCCTCTGGGGTCTGCCGCGGCAGGCGCGGGCCGATGGCGGCACGGCACCAGAGGTGCTGCGCACGATGTTGGACGCACCGTTCTACAATCGCGCGGTGGTGCGCACCCGCATCGGCGGCGACTGGCTGGACGGCGTTCACGAAACGCTCGACCTCGGGCGCTACGACCGCGGCTGGGTCAAGGCGATGGTCGCAACCCGCGTGCCGCGCCGACGCCATGCGACATCGCCCCCGCGCAACGGCTGAACCTGTGCCCCCAACCCGCCCCAGGCCGGGCGCAAGGGCATGACAGGCCGGGGCGAGCCTGGAGGCGGATCGCCGATAATAGTAGGTTTGTCATATCAAACCGCCGATTACAGCCATTAGACAGAGCCACACGATTGTGCGGCCTGTCAAGGGGGTGCCGCTAGGATTTGCGGCACCAAGGCACGAAATTCCGCCCCGAGCCGTTGCCCTTGGACGAAGCAGGACGAGCCTTGCAGGTCTGCGGCAGTTCCCGCCGCATATCCAGTTGCGCAGGCTCCGGCCGGGCCGGAGAGACGCGGGCCGCCTGTTGGCGGGCCGCTGCGACCTGCTGGACCGCAGGCCGCG
>JAJZVD010000012.1 GCA_021845805.1 Pseudomonadota bacterium
CAGACAGAAAATGGGGGCCCGAAGGGGTGCCGACCGTCTCGCACGAGGATGGCCGCAGGATGCGGGCGGGGGCGCTCATGACCGTGACCGCAAATCGCACCCTGACCCCCCACGGGGGCCGGGGGGGCCATTTTCTGTCTGCAAATATCCTCGGGGGGTGTGGGGGGCAGACAGCCCCCCACCCACTGCCGCCGCGCGGGTGCGACCCTAGCGGTTGAAGACCCGCGTCGGGTGCAGCTCGCCCGCCTGATAGTGCCCCACGGCCAGCGCCCGGCCCTGAAAGCTCGCCCAGGCCTCCTCGCCGAAGGCCAGGTCATGCGCGATGACCATGCCGGGGGTGCCATTGCGCAGCCGGGCGGCGCCGTCCGGGGTGGCCTTCACCTCGGGCAGGTCGTCCAGCCCCAGTTCCAGCGGCAGCAGATGCGCGTCGAGCGCCTCGGTCTTCGCGAGCCGGTCGAGCAGGTCGAGGCCGATGCCCTGTTCCGCCGCAAAGGGGCCGGACCAGAGGCGGCGCAGTTCCTGCACATGGCCGAGGCATCCCAGCGCGCGGCCAAGATCGCGGGCGATCGAGCGGACATAGCCGCCCTTGCCGCAGACCATCTCGAACACCGCGTGGTCGGCGTCGGGGCGGGCGATCAGCGCGAGGCGGTCGACCCAGAGCGGGCGGGCGGCCAGATCCAGCCGTTCGCCCTCGCGCGCAAGGTCATAGGCGCGCTCGCCGGCCACCTTCACGGCCGAGAACTGCGGCGGCACTTGCAGGATGTCGCCGCGGAAGGCGGGCAGGGCGGCTTCGATTTCGGCGTCACCGGGGCGGGCGGCGGCGGTTTCGATCACCTCGCCCTCGGCATCGTCGGTGGTGGTGGCGGCGCCGAAGGTCACGGTGAAACGGTAGCATTTCAGCGCGTCGGTGATGTAGGGCACCGTCTTCGTCGCCTCGCCCAGCGCCACGGCCAGAACGCCCGTTGCCGCGGGGTCGAGCGTGCCCGCGTGGCCCGCCTTCTGCGCGTCGAACGCCCAGCGGACCTTGTTGACCACGGCGGTCGAGGTGATGCCCGCGGGTTTGTCCACCACCAGCCAGCCCGAAACCTCGCGCCCTTTCCGCTTCCTGCCCATCATGCCCTCGCTTGCGAAGCCCGCGGGTTACCCGCCGGGCGGCGGGCCGTCAACCACGGTGCCGAGGATCGGCCCCATCGGGAAGCCTGGATCGAGCCGGTTCAGCCCGGGCGCCGCCAGCCGCGAGGTATGGCCGTCGAGGAAGAGCGCGTCGGGCAGGCCCAGCCCGTCGCGGAAGAAGCGGGCGAAGGCGTGAAAGCTGACCGGCGCGTCCGAAATCGCGAAGACTGCGCGTTGGCCGTCCTGCGACACGCCCACCCCGTTGCGGATGTAGGTGGAGCCGGAGGCCGCCGTGAACCGCGGGTGCAGGGCGCCCGCGATCACCAGCATCGGCCCCGACTGGGTGGCATAGCGGCAGGCCGGGGGGGCGGCGGCATAGGCCGCGGTTTCCAGCACGGCAAAGCGGTCGGCGGCCACGCAGAAGACACCGTTCGGCAGCATCCCGAAGTTTCCCGCCGAGGCGCGGGTCACCAGCGGGCGCAGCGTCTTGCCGTCGATGATGGTCAGGCCCAGCGGGCGCAGGTCGGGGGCGAACATGCCCGCGTTCATCGCGAATCCCAGGTGCTGGCCCTGCCGGGCCAGCATGTCCGTGAGGCGGCCGAAGGTCGCCACCGGCAGCCCGTCGTCCCCCCGCCACCAGAGCCGCAGGTCGGCGCCGAAGGGCACGCTGCAGACGGTGAAGGGGGTCAGCTCGAAGCGGGTATCGTGGCAGTCCGCCGCGGGGGCGGCCTGTGCGGCAAGCGGGGCCGTGACCGTCAGGCCAAGCGCCAGCAGCGCCGCCCGCACCTCAGGCATCCGCCTCGTCATCCTCGCCCCTGGCGATGTCGCCCTGCACCGTCGGGTCGGCGAACATGCGGCGCGTCTCGTCCATGCGGTCGAAGGTTTCATCCAGCGCAAAGCGCAATTCGGGTGCGAATTTCAGCCCGGTCGCGCGACCGATGTGGTGACGCAGTTCGCCCCGGTGCTTGCGCAACAGGGCCAGCGTCTCGTCGCGCTTGTCGCCGCCCAGCGGCATCACGAAGGCGGTGGCCACCCGCAGGTCGGGCGAGGTGCGCACCTCGCCCACGGTGATCGGGATCCGGTTCAGGTCGGGGTCGTGGATCTCGCCGCGGTTCAGCACCTCGGACAGGGTGCGGCGGATGAGTTCGCCGACGCGCAACTGGCGCTGCGAGGGGCCGGAGGCGGTTGGGAAACGGGAGCTTGCCATTGGCTGTAGATATGCCACCGCCGCCCGCCCCGCAACCGGGGCTTTGCGCCGCCCGGCCGAAGCGGCTAAGGGTGGCCGAGGTGGCAAGGGAGGCGCAGATGGCGGAACGACCGGGGATCGTGGTGACAGGGGCATCGGGGCGGATGGGGCAGATGCTGATCCGCACGGTCACCGCCAGCGACCGCGCGCATCTGGCAGGCTGTGTCGAGCGGCCGGGGCATGACTGGATCGGCCGCGACGTGGGCGAGGCGATGGGCGGCGCGCCCCTGGGCGTGCGGGTGACCGATGACCCGCTGGAGGCCTTTGCCCGGGCGCAGGCGGTGATCGACTTCACCGCCCCCGAGGCGAGCCTCGGCTTTGCCGCGCTGGCGGCGCAGGCGCGGGCGGTGCATGTGATCGGCACCACGGGCTTTACCGCCGCGCAGATCGCGGCGCTGGAGCCCGCCGCGCGCCATGCGGTGATCGTGCGCGCGGGCAACATGAGCCTTGGCGTCAACCTGCTGGTGCAACTGACCCGCAAGGTCGCCGAGGCGCTGGACGAGGATTTCGACATCGAGATCGTCGAGGCCCATCACAACCGCAAGGTCGACGCGCCATCGGGCACCGCGCTGATGCTGGGCGAGGCTGCGGCGGCGGGCCGCGGGGTGGATCTTGCCGCGGTGTCGGATCGCGGCCGCGACGGGATGACGGGCGCGCGCAGCCGCGGCCACATCGGGTTCAGCGCGATCCGCGGCGGCGACATCGTGGGCGAGCATGACGTGATCTTTGCCGCCGCGGGCGAGCGGGTGGTGCTGCGCCATGTCGCGACCGACCGGGCGATCTTTGCCCGCGGGGCATTGAAGGCCGCGCTTTGGGGCCAGGACAAGCGGCCGGGGCAGTATTCGATGCTGGACGTGCTGGGGCTGGGGTGATCCACCCGCGCGCAATCAGCGTAAACACACCCGTCATGACACGGGGACGGATGCGATGCGACAGGTTGCGCTGGCCTTCGGGCTGGTCTGTGCCGCGACGGCGGCGTTTGGTGCCGATTTTCAGGTGGTGGACAGCCGCGACGGCTTTGTGCGGCTGATCGAGGGGCGGAAGCTGACGCGGTTCGGCATCCAGCTTGATCTGTCGAGCGAAGGGGCCATCGGCGGGTCGGCCTTTGGCGTGCCGGTCACCGGCGACTGGCGCTGGCAGGGGGGCTATTTCTGTCGCGACCTGAAGTTCGGGCAGAAGGATCTGGGGCCGAACTGCCAGCAGGTGCTGGTGCGCGACAACGTGGTGCGCTTTGTCTCGGATCAGGGCAAGGGGCCCCATGCCGATCTCTGGCTGCGCTGAGCGGCTCAGAAATCGATCGCGAGGCCTTTCTTCTCCCAGTCGCCATAGCGGACGGGTTCGGGCCCGTTGCGTCCGCCCAGTTCGGTCGGCAGCGTGATGGCAGGCGCGGCCTTGCGGCGGGCCTCGGCCTCGGCCAGCGCGCGCAGGGCTTCGGGCGGCAGATCTTTCCGCGGGCTTTCGGTCATGGCGCAATTCCTTGTGCGGTCCTGTCCCCTGATATACGCCCGAAGGCCACGGGAACAAGGCAACGGACAAGGGTGGGCGCGGTTTTGATCGATCCGGCACGAGCGGCGGCGGTGGCACTGGTGGGCGGTGTGCTGACCGAAGGGCGGATGTTGTCGGACCTGCTGGCCGCGCCCGAAGGGGTACTGGCCCGGCTGGACCCCGGCGCACGCGCGCGGGCACAGCGGCTGGCGCTGGCCGTGCTGCGCAACCTGGAGCCTGCCGACCGGCTGTTGGCCCCGCATCTGCGCAAGGCGCCGCCGGTCTTGGTGCGCAACGTTCTGCGGCTGGCGGTCGTCGAGATGAAGGCCGAGGGGGTGCCGCCTCATGGCGCGGTGAATGCGGCTGTCGAGGCGGTGCGGGCGGGCAAGCGCACGGGGGCCTTCGCGGGCCTGGCCAATGCCGTGCTGCGCAAGGTGGCCGAGGCCCCGGGCTGGGAGGCGCTGCCCTCGCAGCGCATGCCGATGTGGCTGCGTCAACCGCTGGTGCGCCGCTGGGGGCGCGAGGCGGTGACGGCGATCGAGGCGGTGCAGGCGGCCGGTGCCCCCCTGGACCTGACGCTGAAGACGCCGACCGAGGCCGCGGCCTGGGCCGAGCGGCTGGGCGCCGCGGTGCTGCCCACGGGCAGCCTGCGGCTGGCCGCGGGCGCGCAGGTCAGCGCGCTGCCCGGCTATGCCGAGGGCGCCTGGTGGGTGCAGGATGCCGCCGCGGCGCTGGCGGTGGGGCTGCTTGCCCCCCGCCCGGGCGAGCGGGTGGCCGACATCTGCGCCGCGCCAGGGGGCAAGACGTTGCAACTTGCCGCCGCGGGAGCGCGGGTGACGGCGGTGGACCTGTCGGCGCCGCGGATGGCGCGGCTGCACGAGAACCTGGCCCGCTGCGGCCTGTCGGCCGATGTCGTGGTGGCCGATGCGCTGCACTGGCAGGGCGGGCCGTTCGACGCGGTGCTGCTGGATGCGCCCTGTTCGGCGACCGGAACGATTCGGCGCCACCCCGACCTGCCCTTCGTCAAGACCGGGTCCGAGGTGGCCGGGCTGGCCGCGCTGCAGGCGGCGCTGATCGACCGGGCGGCGGCGCTGCTGGCGCCCGGCGGGCGGCTGGTGTTCTGCACCTGCTCGCTTCTGCCTGAAGAGGGCGAAGACCAATTGGCCGCGGCGCTGGCGCGCCACCCGGGCCTGGCCCTGGATGACGCGCAGCCCCCCGGCCTGCCCGAGGCCGCGCGGGCGCCGGGCGGCGGGCTGCGGCTGCGCCCCGACCTCTGGGCCGACCTGGGCGGGATGGACGGCTTCTTCATGGCGCGCCTTCGCCGCATCGGGTGACCCGTCGGGTTTTCGGCGGTGACAGGGTTGGGCCTCGCGGCTATGGTGCCGCGCGGGCCGGAACAGGCCACGGGCAGCAACGGCACAGACCGACGGATGGCAAAGACGCGCGGCACGGAGAGCGGGCGGCACGCGGGCGATTGGGCCCGGCGGCGGCTGCGCTGGGCGAACCGCTGGCAGGCCCGGCGGAGCACGCTGGCGCGCGTCTCGACCGGGTTCGTCAGCCAGCCAGAGCCGCGCACCATCGGCAGTTTCGCCCGCGGGCGGCAGCTGGTGGCCGGAAATTTCCTGTTCGCGGGTTTCCTGATCCAGGGCCCCGACGTGGCGATCTGGGACCTGCCGATGCCCGATCCGGGGTTCGAGGAGGCGCTGCACGGCTTTGCCTGGCTCGATGACCTGGCCGCGGTGGGCGATGGCCCGGCGCGCACCCGGGCGCAGGTCTGGACCTTTGGCTGGATTTCCCGCTATGGCCGCGGGCGCGGTCCGGGCTGGACGCCCGACCTGGCCGGGCGGCGGCTGATCCGCTGGATCAACCACGCGCTGTTCCTGCTCGCGGGCCAGCAGCGCCCGGCGGCGGCGGGCTATTTCCGCAGCCTCGCGCAGCAGACCGACTTCCTCGCCCACCGCTGGGAGGCCGCGCCCCCCGGCCTGCCGCGGATCGAGGCGCTGACCGGGCTGATCTATGCGGGCCTGTCGCTGACCGGGATGGAGGCGCATGTGGCCCCCGCCGTGGCCGCGCTGGCGCAGGAATGCGAAAGCCAGATCGGCATGGAAGGCGGCATCGCCTCGCGCAACCCCGAGGAACTGCTCGAGGTGTTCACTCTGCTGACCTGGGCCGCGCAGGCGCTGGCCGAGGCGGGCCGGATGGCGCCCGAGGCGCACCGGGCGGCAGTCGAACGCATCGCCCCGACGCTGCGCGCGCTGCGCCATGCCGATGGGGGGCTAGCGCGGTTTCACGGGGGCGGGCGGGGGCTGGAAGGGCGGCTGGATCATGCGCTGGCGGCCTCGGGCGTGCGCGCTGCGCATCACGAGGGGCTGGCCATGGGCTTTGCCCGGCTCGCCGGCGGGCGGACCAGCGTGATCGTGGATGCCGCCGCCCCGCCGATGGGCGCGGCCTCGGTGAACGGCCACGCCTCGACGCTTGCCTTCGAGCTGACCTCGGGGCGGCGGCCGCTGATCGTCAGCTGCGGCTCGGGCGCGCCCTTCGGGCCGGAGTGGCGGCGGGCCGGGCGGGCCACGCCGTCACATTCGACGCTGGCGATCGAAGGCTATTCCTCGTCCCGGCTGGGCCCGGTGTCGCGCCGCGCGGGGCGGGACGAGCCCCTGGTGGAACGCGCGCAGGTGATCCATCTTCGCCTGACCGACACGCCGGATGCGCACGGGCTTCTGGCCGGGCATGACGGCTACGCGGTCTCGCACGGGTTGACCCACATGCGGGCGCTGACCCTGTCGGCCGACGGGCGCATCCTTCTGGGCGAGGACACGCTGGGCGCGCTGACGGCGGCCGAGGAACGACGGCTGGCGGTGATCGGGCGCGCGGGCCCGGTGCGCTATGCGCTGCGGTTCCACCTGCACCCCGACGTGGATGCCGAGATCGACCTTGGTGGCAGCGCAGTGTCGCTTGCACTGAAAAGCGGGGAAATCTGGGTGTTCCGGCACGAGGGCGGGGCGGTGCTGACGCTGGACCCCTCGGTCTATCTGGAAAAGGGCCGCCTGAAGCCACGCGCCGCGCGGCAGATCGTCCTGTCCGCGCGGGTCGAGGGCACGGCGAGCCAGATTCGCTGGACCTTGTCGAAGGCGCAGGATACCCCGCTGGCCATCCGCGACCTGGAGCGCGACGAGTCTGCCCCCGCCGAGACCTGAGCCAAAGGAGCCCCGCATGACCGACCTTCTGCCGATCCGCCGTGCGCTGATTTCCGTATCCGACAAGACCGGGATGATGGACCTGGCGCGGGCGCTGTCGGCCCGGGGGGTCGAGATCCTGTCCACCGGCGGCAGCGCGGGCGAGATGCGGGCCGCGGGCCTGCCGGTGCGCGACGTGGCCGACCTGACCGGCTTTCCCGAGATGATGGACGGCCGGGTCAAGACGCTGCACCCCCGCGTGCATGGCGGGCTTCTGGCGCTGCGCGACAACCCGGGCCATCAGGCGGCGATGGCCGAACACGGGATCGAGCCGATCGACCTTCTGATCGTGAACCTTTACCCGTTCGAGGCGACGGTGGCGAAGGGCGCCGACTACGACACCTGCATCGAGAACATCGACATCGGCGGCCCGGCGATGATTCGGGCCGCGGCCAAGAACCACGCCTTTGTCACGGTGCTGGTGGATGTGGGCGACTATGCCGCCCTGCTGGCCGAACTGGACGCGAATGACGACCGCGTGTCCTTCGCCTTCCGGCGGAAGATGGCGCAGGCGGCCTATGCCCGCACCGCGGCCTATGACGCGGCGGTCTCGACCTGGATGGCGGGTGCCATCGGCGAGCCCGCGCCGCGCCGTCGGGCCTTCGCGGGCACTCTGGCCCAGACCCTGCGCT
This sequence comes from Pseudomonadota bacterium, assembly GCA_021845805.1. Lineage (GTDB taxonomy): Bacteria > Pseudomonadota > Alphaproteobacteria > Rhodobacterales > Rhodobacteraceae > Solirhodobacter. The sequence continues at coordinate 7,713 of JAJZVD010000012.1, forward strand.
ATGGCGAGAACCCGCATCAGGCGGCGGCCTTCTATCTGGACGGCTCGAACCGCCCCGGCGTGGCCACCGCCCGCCAGTGGCAAGGCAAGGAGCTGAGCTACAACAACATCAACGACACCGATGCCGCCTTCGAACTGGTGGCCGAATTCGCCCCCGATGCGGGCCCGGCCTGCGCCATCATCAAGCACGCGAACCCCTGCGGCGTGGCGCGGGGCGGCAGCCTGCTGGACGCCTACCGGCGCGCCTATGACTGCGACCGCACCTCGGCCTTCGGCGGGATCGTGGCGCTGAACGGGGTGCTTGACGCCGAGACGGCGGAAGAGATCGTGAAGATCTTTACAGAGGTGGTGATCGCCCCCGACGCGACCGAGGACGCGAAAGCGGTCTTCGCCGCCCGGAAGAACCTGCGCCTGCTGACCACCGGCGCCCTGCCGGACCCGGCGGCGGCGGGGCTGGCCTTTCGGCAGGTGGCGGGCGGTTTCCTGGTGCAGGACCGCGACAACGGCCGGATCGGCGCCGCTGACCTGACGGTTGTGACCAAACGCGCCCCGACCCCGGCCGAGATCGAAGACCTGCTCTTTGCCTGGAAGGTGGCCAAGCATGTGAAGTCGAATGCCATCGTCTATGTGAAGGGCGGTGCCACCGTCGGCGTGGGCGCAGGCCAGATGAGCCGCGTCGATTCGACCCGCATCGCCGCACGCAAGGCGCAGGACATGGCCGAGGCGCTGGGGCTGCCCGTCGCGCCGACCCAGGGGTCTGTCGTGGCCTCGGATGCCTTCTTCCCCTTCCCCGATGGCCTGCTGACCGCGGCCGAGGCGGGGGCGACGGCGGTCATCCAGCCGGGCGGCAGCATGAATGACGACAAGGTGATCGCGGCGGCCGATGCCGCGGGGCTGGCGATGGTGTTCACCGGTCAGCGGCACTTCCGGCACTGAGGCCCCATGAACATCGTTGCCAAGACCGCCCTGGCCGCGCTGGCCCTGGACCAGATCAGCAAGATCGCCGTGGTGTTCGGGCTGGGCCTGCGGCACCGGCTGGCGATCGACGTGATGCCGCCCTACCTGAATTTCCGCATGGCCTGGAACCAGGGGGTCAATTTCGGCCTGCTGGCCAATGATGCCGCCATGACGCGCTGGGTTCTGGTGGCCGTGGCGCTGGCGATTGTGGTCTGGGTCTGGGTCTGGATCCGCAAGGATGGGCACAGCACCGCGGCGCGGATCGCGGGCGGGCTGCTGATCGGGGGCGCGCTTGGCAATGTCATCGACCGCGTCGCCTATGGCGCTGTCGCGGATTTTCTGAACATGTCCTGCTGCGGCCTGCGCAACCCGTTCTCGTTCAATGTCGCCGATGTCGCGGTCTTCCTGGGCGCGGTCGGGCTTGTGCTGCTGACCGGGCGCCAGAAGACCCCGTGACGGGCCGGGATCAATGCGATAAGACGTAACGCGGACGGGGTGTTGGAGGCTTACATGCGGGCAGCGCACGGCAAGATTGGGGTCGCCATGGCGGCGGCGCTTGCGCTTGCGGGCTGTGGCGGGAATGACGCGCCGCGCCTGATGAACCTGCATGCCAACAGCCGCAGCCCCGACGAATTCGCGATTCTGCCGACCAAGCCGCTGCAGATGCCCACCGATCTGTCGGCGCTGCCGACCCCCACGCCGGGGGGCACCAACCTGGCCGATCCGACGCCGGACGCCGACGCGATCGCAGCCCTTGGCGGCAAGCCGGGTGCCAAGGCGGGCGGCATTCCGGCGGTCGATGGGGCGCTGGTGACGGCGGCCAGCCGGTACGGCGTGCAGGCGGGCATCCGCGCCGATCTGGCCGCGGCCGACCTGAAATTCCGCAAGAACCACAACGGCCGCCTGCTGGACAGGCTCTTTGGTCACACGGTCTATTTCCAGGCTTATCGCAGCATGTCGCTGGACCAGTATGCCGAACTGGCGCGCTGGCGCTCGATGGGCGTGCCCACACCCTCGGCCCCGCCTCCGGGGCAGTGACCCCCGCTGGGGGGAGTGGCCGACTCGGTCCTGTTGTGCTACCGATTGTGGCATGAACGCCGAAAGCCCCAAGATAAGCCCTGCTCGCCCGGTCATCCGCCAACTGGATGAAGGCGCCATCAACCGCATCGCCGCGGGCGAGGTGGTCGAACGGCCCGCATCCGCGGTGAAGGAACTGGTCGAGAACGCGCTTGATGCCGGGGCGCGGCGGATCACGGTGGACTATGCCGATGGCGGCAAGACGCTGATCCGCGTCACCGATGACGGTTGCGGAATGACGGCGGCGGATCTTCCGCTGGCGCTGGCCCGGCATGCGACCTCGAAGATCGACGGGTCGGACCTGCTCAACATCCGCAGCTTCGGGTTCCGCGGCGAGGCGCTGCCCTCGCTGGGCGCGGTGGGGCGGCTTGCCATCACCTCGCGCGCGGAGGGCGAAGAGGCGGCCACCATCACCGTGGACGGCGGCCGGATGGGCGCCGTGCGCCCCGCCGCGCTGAGCCGCGGCACGGTGGTGGAACTGCGCGACCTGTTCTACGCCACGCCCGCCCGGTTGAAGTTCCTGCGCAGCGACCGCGCAGAGGCGCAGGCCGTGGCCGAGGTGATCCGGCGGCTGGCGATGGCGGAACCCTTCGTCGGCTTCCGGCTGAACGATGTCAGCGAAGGTGGCGAGGGGCGGGTGATCTTCCGCGCCGATGCGGGCACCGGCGACCTGTTCGACGCGCTGCACGGGCGGCTGGCCGGGGTGCTGGGCGCCGATTTCGCGGAAAACGCCCTGCGGCTTGATGTCGAGCGCGACGGGCTGCGGCTGACCGGCTATGCCGCGCTGCCCACCTATTCTCGTGGCAGTTCGGTGGCGCAGTATCTGTTCGTGAACGGCCGCCCGGTGCAGGACCGGATGCTCTATGGCGCGCTGCGTGCCGCCTATGCCGACGTGCTCAGCCGCGACCGCCACCCGGCGGCGGCGCTGTTCCTGACCTGCGAACCCGAACTGGTCGATGTGAACGTTCATCCGGCAAAGTCCGAGGTCCGCTTTCGCGACCCAGCGCTGGCGCGCGGGCTGATCGTCTCAGGGCTGCGGCATGCGCTGGCCGGTGCGGGGCACCGGGCGTCGACGACCGTCGGCGCGGCCACGTTCGAGGCGCTGCGCCCCGAGGGGGCGGCCCCTGTGGCACCGGTGCCGGGCGCCCCGCTGCCGCCGCGCATCTACCAGATGGACCGCCCGGCGCCCGGCGCGCTGCGCAGCGCGATGGCCTGGCAGTCCCCCGCCCCGGGCTTTGCCGAGGCGCCCTCTGCCCGGGTGGAGCCGGTGGTGACGGGCGATGAACACCGCCCGCTGGGCGCTGCGCGCGCGCAGGTGCATGAAACCTACATCATCGCGCAAACCGAAACCGGAATTGTCATCGTGGACCAGCATGCCGCGCATGAGCGCCTGGTCTACGAGACGCTGAAACGCCAGATGGCGGAACACGGGATCGCCGCGCAGGCGCTGTTGATCCCTGAAATCGTGGAGCTTTCCGCCTCTGACGCTGCGCGCCTGCTGGATATGGCCCAGGATCTCCGGCGGCTGGGGCTGGCGGTGGAGCCCTTCGGGCAGGGTGCCATCGCGGTCCGCGAAACGCCCGCCATCCTGGGCCAGCCCGACGTGCAGCGGCTGGTGCGCGACATCGTGGACGAACTGGCGGATCAGGGCGACAGCCGCGGCACCCAGGCCCGGATCGACGCCGTGCTCAGCCGGATGTCCTGCCACGGCTCGATCCGCGCAGGGCGGCAGATGCGGGCGGAAGAGATGAACGCGCTTCTGCGCGAGATGGAGGCCACGCCGCATTCCGGCCAGTGCAACCACGGCCGGCCGACCTGGGTGGAACTGCGCCTGACCGATATCGAACGCCTCTTCGGGCGAAGCTGACGATGCCTGCCGCGATCCCCGTCGATCTGTCCGATCCGGTGGTGTTCGGGGCCACGGCGGTGGTGGCGCTGCTGGTCTTGCTGATGCTGCTGGTCTTGCGCAGCACCGCCCGGTCAGCCCGCATGGCCGAGCCGCTGCTGGACAACCTTGACCTGCTGGGGCGGCGGGTACAGCAGCTTTCGGACGGCCAGCAGCAGCTTGCCGGCGGGCTTCACCATGTGTCCGAGGCGCAGGCCCATGCCCAGAGCGCGATGCTGACGATGATGGAAAGCCGCCTGGCAGAAGTATCTGCGCGGATGGCGGAAAACCTCGCCGGGTCTGCCACCCGCACCGCCCGCAGCCTGGGCGAATTGCAGCAGCGGCTGGAAACCATCGACAAGGCCCAGGCCAACATCGAGAAGCTGTCGGGCAACGTCCTGAGCCTGCAGGACATCCTGTCGAACAAGCAGACCCGCGGCGCGTTCGGGGAAATCCAGTTGCATGACATCGTGCAGAAGGCGCTGCCCTCGGATGCCTATACGATGCAGGCGACGCTTGCGAACGGGCGGCGGGCGGATTGCCTGATCCACCTGCCGAATCCGCCGGGGCCCATCGTCATCGATTCCAAGTTCCCGCTCGAGGCCTACGAGGCACTGCGCCGCGCCACGACGCCGACCGAGATGGCCGAGGCGGCGCGGCTGTTCCGCACGGCGGTGCGGACCCATATCCGCGCCATCGGCGAGCGCTATATCCTGGAGGGCGAGACGGCCGACGGCGCGCTGATGTTCCTGCCGTCCGAGGCGGTCTATGCCGAACTGCACGCGAATTTCCCCGATGTCGTGCGCGAAGGCTTTGCCGCGCGGGTCTGGATCGTGTCGCCCACCACCTGCATGGCGACGCTGAACACCATGCGCGCCGTGCTGAAGGACGCACGCATGCGGGAACAGGCCGGCGCGATCCGGCGCGAGCTGCACCTGTTGTTCGAGGATGTGCGCCGTCTGGGCGAACGGGTGGAACGGCTGGATACCCACTTCACCCAGGCTCAGAACGACGTGCGCGAAATCCGCATCTCGTCCGACAAGGCCACGCGCCGTGCCGCGCGGCTGGACAATTTCGATTTCGAGGAACTGGCCCCGGACCCCGCGCCGCGTGTGGCGAAGGATCGTTCGTGATGCGCCACCTGACCTCTGCCGACTATCGCCGGATGCCCTGGGCCAATGGCCGCGGCACGACGGTGGAACTTTGGCGCGAAGACACGGGCGGCGGTCTGTCGTTCCGTCTGTCGATGGCGACAGTGGCCGAAGGCGGGCCGTTTTCGGCCTTTCCCGGCATCGACCGGGTCCTGACCGTCATCTCGGGTCCGGGCTTCCGGCTATGTGGCCCCGGTCACGACCTGCGCGCCGACCCGCTGCGGCCGGTCGCGTTTCCGGGTGACGTGCCGATCGCGGCCGAGGGCGTCAGTGCGCCTAGCGAGGATTTCAACGTGATGGTCGCGCGCGGGCGCCCGGTGCGGGTCGAGGTGGGGCGACCGGGGCAGGGGATGGTTGCCGAGCGGTTGTTCTGCTTTGCGCTGGCGCCCGCAACGCTGCGGCTGGGCGGGCGAGACATTGCCCTGAACGCGCAGGATCTTCTGGCCGCCGAAGGCGCGGTGCATGTGGTCGCGGGCGGGCCCGTGCTGCTGACCGGGCTTGGCTGATCAGATCCGGAACAGCGGCTGCATCAGGCGCGGGATCAGCCCGGCGAAGCGCAGCGGCGCCTCGGTCGCGGCCAGACAGATGCAGGCCGGGCCCGGTTCGGCCACGGGCTTGTGTTCCAGATCGTCCGACGCCACCTCGATGTCGCCGGGGCCAAAACGCCCGGTCTCGTCGCGGAAGGCACCCTGCAGCACCAGCGTCAGTTCGACCCCGCGATGGCTGTGGTCTGGCACCGCCACCCCGCCGGGAATGTAGAGCAGCCGCGCCGTGGCGCCGCGGTCGGTCGGCAGCACCGCCTGCCTGACCCCGCCTGCCAGCGTGCGCCACTTCACCTGCGACAGGCTGCCGCCGACATAATCGGCCAGCGGACCGGGCAGGCTGCCATCGCGCTTGGGCGGCGGCGCCTCGGTCGGCGTGGCGGCAATCCGGGCCAGCGTCTTTTCCAGCGAGTCGGGCGCCAGTTCGGCTTCGCCGCAGGTGCCCAGGACCGCGCCGCCCACCGCATCATGTGCGGCAAGGGCTGCACGGCAGTCGGGGCACATCGACACATGGGTGGCCACCACCAGGCTCAGCGCCTCGGGCAGGGCCCCGGCCGAGTAGGCCATCAGAAGGTCATCGGAAAGGTGGTGTGTGATCGTCATGTGCTTCATGTCATCTGGTGGCGCAGTCGGTCCAGCGCCAGCCGGATGCGCGACTTGATCGTGCCAAGCGGCAGGCCCGTTTCGGCGGCGATCTCGCTGTGCGAGAGGTCGCCGAAATAGGCCCGTTCGATCAGGGCGCGCTGGTTGGGGGGAAGCTGGGCAATGGCGCGGCCCAGCCGGTCGGTTTCTTGCTGCCGCTCCAAGATCTCGGCAGGTTCGGGTTCGGCCTCGGGGCCCCAGGCTAGGTCTTCGGGCTCGGGGCGACGCGCGCGGCGGATCGTGTCGATCCGCCGGTTGCGGGCGATCGTGAACACCCAGGTCGTCACGCTGGCGCGGGTCGGATCGAAGAGGCCCGCCTTCTGCCAGAGCGTTGCCATCACATCCTGGGTGCATTCTTCGGCGACGGTGGCGGTCGAGCCTGACCGCATCAGGAAGGCTTTGACGCGCGGCGCGAATTCGCGGAACAGCGCGGCGAACGCGTCGGCATCACGGTCGTCGCGGATACGCAACATCAGCCGCGCCCATTCCGCCTCTTCCGTCTCTGCCGTCATCCGCCTTGCCACCCCTGCGGGCCGCAGCCGTGCCCCCGCCGGACCAGCATAGACGTGCTGGGCAGGAGGTGCATCCGGTTTTGCAGGGGCAAGCTGTGCGACATTCATGAACCCTTTACGCCGTTCGCTGCCGGTCGGATCACCAAGGCCTGCTGGTTTTCCTGCGCCTCGGCCGAATGTCGGCCGCCCGCCGCGCGGCAGGATGTCGCAGGTTTTGCTTTGATACATGGCGAAAATGGCTACTATCGGCCGGGAATATGGGGGCGGCGAACCGGGCGCAGCCGAATCGCCCGGACGCCCCGCGCAGGATCCCGCTGGAGGAGGATGTCGATGAAGCTGTGTTCGGTGCTGTGTGTGGTGGGGTTCGGGGCACTGGCGTGCTTCGGCTTTCTGGCGCTGACCGGACTGGGCAGCGAATCGAGCCTTTATGTGGCGATCAATGCCGCGCTGGCCTTCGCGGGCGGGGCGGTCGGCGTCTTTGCCTGGCTGCGGCTGCGCGCCTGCCCTTGGCAGGTCAAGGGCCCGGGCGCCATCCACTGATCCGCCGCGGCCCTGCCCCTGAATGACGAAGGCCGCGAAGCGTTCCCGCATCGCGGCCTTTCGGCATCCGGTTTCCCGAATTCAGCCCTGGCGGGCCTTGTAGCGTTTCTGGGTCTTGTTAATCACATAGACCCGACCTTTGCGGCGCACGATCTGACAGTCGCGGTGGCGCAACTTCAGCGAGCGGAGCGAGTTCCTGACCTTCATCGGTCGTCTCCTGGTCCCGGCGCGCGTGCGCCTTGAAAACTGACATGCCGCCGAACCGTTGCCGGGCCGGAGGCGGTGGATGGTGGGCGCGACAGGGATCGAACCTGTGACCACTACGATGTCAACGTAGTGCTCTACCGCTGAGCTACGCGCCCGAAACCGTCACTTGCCGCCCGTCCGAAAGAAAAGGACGCGGGCGGTCCGCGTCGGTCTGGGGGTCTATAGAAGGAGTCGCGGGGCGGTTCAAGAGGTTTTGGCACGGCGCATTTTCGGGCTATAACCAGACCCGAAGGAGCCCCGATGCACGACCCGGCCTATGACCTCTTCCTGCCCGATGGCGTTCCTGCGCGCCATGTCTTTGCCTCGCCGCACAGCGGGCGCGATTATCCGCCGGGGTTCCTGGGGGCAAGCGTGCTGGACGAACGTGCCATCCGGTCGTCCGAGGATGCCTTTGTCGACCTGCTCTTCGCCTCGGCTCCCGCGACGGGGGCGGCGCTTCTGGCGGCCCGAGCCCCGCGCGCCTATGTCGATCTGAACCGCGCGGCCGACGAGCTTGACCCCGCCGTGGTCGAACAGGCGCCGCGCGGCCTGCTCAATCCGCGGGTCGGGGCCGGGCTCGGGGTCATTCCCCGCGTCGTCTCGAACGGGCGTGCCATCTACCGGGGCAAGATCCCGCTGGAAGAGGCGCAGGCCCGCATCGCCAAGGTCTGGGTGCCCTACCACGCCTGCCTGCAGGGGCTTTTGCGGCAGGTGCAGGCCGAGCATGGCGAAGTGATCCTGATCGACTGCCACTCGATGCCGCACGAGGCGATCGAATCCTTCTCGCAGGGCAACCGCCCGCGCCCAGAGGTGGTGCTGGGCGACCGCTTCGGCGCCGCCGCCTCGCCTGAGGTGGTCGAGCGGATCGAGGCCGCCTTCGTGGCCGAAGGATTCCGCGTCGCCCGCAACGCCCCCTTTGCCGGGGCCTATATCGCGCAGGCCTATGGCCGCCCCAGCCGCGGCCAGCACGTCGTGCAGGTGGAAATCGACCGCGCGCTTTACATGGACGAAGCCGCGATCTGCCCCGGCCCCGGCTTCGACGGAATCCGGCGGGCGCTGGAACGGGTGATTGCCCGCATCCTCGGCTCCGCGGCGGACGGCCGCGTTGCGCTGGCCGCAGAATGATCCTCGGGCTCTATCAGGGGCCCTCGCCTGATGGCGACGATGCCCGCGCGCTGGCGACCGTCGGCCGCATGCTGGCGGCCGCGGCGGCGGCTGGGGCGGATCTGGTGGTGTTCCCCGAACTGTACCTGCCCGGCTACAACCACGCCGCCATCCCCGACCGGGCGCAGGCGGCCGGAGGCGCGTGGGAGCAGGCACTGGCCGCCGCCTGCCGCAGGGCGGGCTGCGGCCTGGTGATCGGTCTGGCCGAGCGCGACGGCGCGCGGGTCTTCAATACCGCCGTAGCCTATGACGCGGCGGGGCAGGGGCTTGCGCGCCATCGCAAGGTGCAGCTTTACGGGCCGCGGGAAAGCGCGCTGTTCGTGCCGGGCGACGGGTTCCCCACCTTTGACCTCAAGGGCCACCGCTGCGGGCTGATGATCTGCTATGACGTGGAATTTGCCCCCCATGTCCGCAGGCTTGCCGCCGCGGGGGCCGAGGTGCTGCTGGTGCCCACCGCGAACCCCGAACCCTTCCGCCATGTCCCGACCCTGACGGTCCCTGCGCAGGCGGTGAACCACGGCGTCGTCATCGCCTATGCGAACCTCTGCGGGCCGGATGGCAGCCTGAGCTACACGGGCCTGTCCAGCATCGTGGGCCCCGATGGCGCCATGCTTGCCGCCGCGGGCCGGGGCGAGGCGCTGCTGATCGCCGATCTGGCCCCCGCCTTCGCGGTGCCGACCTCCTGCCGTTCGACTCAACTGGCCGACTTGCGCGACCTGCCCGCGCCCTGAGCGGGGGCTTCAGTCGCCCAGCTTGGCATGCACCTCGGCCAGGTCCACCTCGCCCTTCGGCATCTTGTTGGCGGGGTTTTCGAAGTCATAGCGGAACAGCTGGAAATCCTTCCTGTAGATTTCCCACATCAGATGCATCGACAGGTCGTCGAAGTAATCCTCGACGGGATGGGCGCGCCTGGGCCCGTGCCCCTCGCTTTCGTTGAAGCGCGGGATGGCGGCCAGATCCACCGGGACGGGGGTCTGCACATGGTCCAGCACCACCTGCATCCCCGCGTTGAACGTCTCGGTGAAGAAGATGTGGTCGTAGCGGCCGCCGTTCACGATGAAGGTCGAGATATGCCCCGACATCGACGACCAGTGGATGTCGGGTTCCATCGGCTTGCGAAAGCGGATGGTGTCGCGGGCGAACAGCAGAAAGCGGCGGAAGCTGGCGATCTGGTCAAACTCCTGCCGACCATCCTCGCCGCCCACCTCGATCCCGTATTTCTGCACCAGCAGCGGCACCATGTTGCCGCGATAGCGCTTCCCGTTCCGCTGGATGCCGCAGATCTTGTCGAAGAAGCTGGACAGGATGCGGGTGTAGGGATTGCGGACGCAGGTGAAGGCGTAGCTCTTGTGCGCCTTCACGTTGCGCTCGATCGGGCTCTGGCTCGCCTCCTGCGCCCATTTGTGCAGGCCCGCGGTGGAATCGTGGATGTCGCCGTCGAAGAACCGGCCGTGATCCGAATAGAACATGATCTGCCCGATGGTCGAGCAGGCACATTTCGGCACCACGCGATACACCATGCTTTCGCTCTCGGTCATCCAGGTGCCGGGAAACCCCATCGGCTGTCATCCTCCGTGCCGGGCGCGCCTGCCCGCTGGTCTGCCACAAAAGAACAAACAAACTCTGTCTTTTCAATGACCGTTCACGCTATCTAGGCACCATCGACCCGAACCTCCGGCCCGCAGACGCATGGCGCGAATCGCCTACATCCTGTTGACGCACAAGGACCCCGAAGGGGTGATCGCGCAGGCGCACCGCCTGACTGCGGCGGGCGATTTCGTGGCCATCCATTTCGACGCGAACGCCGGTCGCGCCCCCTATGACCAGATCCGCGCCGCGCTGAAGGACAACCCCGCCGTCACCTTCGCCCATCGCCGGATCGCCTGCGGCTGGGGGGAATGGTCGCTGGTGCGGGCCACGCTGGAGGCATTGCGCGCCGCGGTGGCCGCCTTTCCGCGCGCCACCCATTTCTACATGCTGTCGGGTGACTGCATGCCGATCAAGTCGGCGGCCTATGCCCATGACCTTCTTGACCGCGAGTCGGTCGACTACATCGAGGCGTTCGACTTCTTCGCCTCGGACTGGATCAAGACGGGCATCAAGGAAGAACGGCTGATCTACCGCCATTTCCTGAACGAACGAAAGCACAAGGCGCTGTTCTACCGCGCGATGGCCTTGCAGCGCAAACTGGGGCTGGCCCGCCGGGTGCCGCAGGACCTTCAGATCATGATCGGCAGCCAGTGGTGGTGCCTGCGCAGGCGCACGGTCGAGGCCGTACTGGAATTCTGCCGCCGCCGCAGGGACATCCTGCGCTTCTTCCGCACCACCTGGATCCCGGACGAGACGTTCTTCCAGACCATCGTCCATCACCTCGTTCCCGAGGTCGAGATCCGCTTGCGCACCCTGACCTTCCTGATGTTCACCGACTACGGGATGCCGGTGACCTTCTACAACGATCATTACGACCTGCTGCTCAGCCAGGATTACCTGTTCGCCCGCAAGATTTCCCCCGACGCGACGCAGCTCAAGACCCGGCTGGGCGAGCTTTATGCCGATGACGCCGCCCGGTTCGACATCTCGAACGAGGGGCGCGCGCTGTTCCAGTTCCTCACCGGCCGCGGCCGCATCGGCCGCCGCTTCGCGCCGCGGTTCTGGGAAACGGAATCCACGCTGGGCCGCGACCGCGAACTGATGATCGTCACCTGCAAGAAATGGCACGTTGCCAAGCGGCTGGCCGAGCGGGTGCGCCAGGTCACCAACCTGCCGACGCTGGATTACATCTTCAACGAGAACGCGGCGCATCTGCCCGATCTTGGCGGCATCCAGAGCACCTTGGAAAAGCGCACCCGCCACCGGCGCGCGCTGATGCGGATGCTGTTCGACTATTACGACACCCGCCGCCTGCTGATCTGCATCGACCCCGCCAATGTCGACCTGATGCAGGATTTCTATGCCGACCGGTGCACCACCCGCCTGCTCGAGGTGGAATGCGCCTTTTCCGATGACTACCTGATCGGCCATGCCCGCCGGGTGGGTCTGGCGGGCGACCATACCCCGGCCGACACCCTGGCCCGCTTGCTGCCCACCATCCGCTTCGACGTGAAATTCGAAAGCGACCGGATCGGCGATGCCGATTTCCCCGGCTTCTACCGGATGCGCCAATCCGGCAGCGCCGACGAGAATACGCCCGCGCTCGCCGCCTTCCTCGACGTGCCGCTGGACCAGGCGCGCGAGATCGCCGCCACCCCCCATCTTTACGCCGATTGACCGAGGACCAGATGCCCTACGCCTACGATCCCCAGAATGTCTTCGCCCGCATCCTGCGCGGCGAGATTCCCTGCAAGACCGTGCTGGAAACCGAACACAGCCTGGCCTTCCACGACATCGCGGCGCAGGCGCCGGTGCATGTGCTGGTGATCCCCAGGGGGCCCTATGTGAACCACGACCACTTCGCGCTGGACGCCTCTGCCGACGAGATCGTCGATTTCACCCGTGCCGTGGCCAAGGTCTGCGCCGCGCTGGGTGTCAGCCCGGGCGAGGGGGGCGCGGGGTACCGGCTGATCGCAAATTCCGGCCCCGACAGCCACCAGGAGGTGCCGCACCTGCATGTGCATGTTCTTGCCGGCCGTGCGCTGGGGCGGATGCTGACCCCCGTCGGCTGAACGGACACCTGATTTGCGCAGCTTCCGGGCCGGCCCACGGCCGCCCGGCTGCCATCATGGCGGCATCCAGACGGAGACCGCCATGACCATTCGCTTTACCCCGATCCCCACCGAAACCGCCCGGGCCCTGCGGTCGGGCGCGCCCGACGCCTACGGGATGCGCGCCGAACGGGCCATCTCGACGGGCGCGGGCGTGCCCTGCCGCCACTGTCTGGGCCAGGTGCCCGAGGGGCAGGGCTACCTGATCCTCGCCCATCGCCCCTTCCCGGCCCTGCAACCCTATGCCGAAACCGGGCCGATCTTCCTTTGCGCCGAACCCTGCGCGCCGGGCGGCGGCGCCGGGCTGCCCGCCATGCTGGCCTCGGCGCAGTACATCCTTCGCGGCTACAGCCCGGATGACCGCATCGTCTACGGCACCGGCGGCGTCGTTCCCACCCCGGACATTCCCGCCCGGGCCGCGGACCTGCTGTCCCGCCCCGAGGTGGCCTATGTCCACGTCCGTTCGGCCGCCAACAACTGCTTCCAGTGCCGGATCGACCGGGCCTAGGGGGCGTCCGGTCACGAAGGCCGCCGCCGGGCGCGGCTGTTCCCCGTGCAGGCCGCCCTTGACGCCTCGGGGCTGCCGACCTATCCCGCAAGCGACGCCTGCCAGCTAGGGAGCCACCGATGCCCGCCGAACCCGCCATGAACGTTCCCGAAACCGAGGTCGTGAACCAGTGGAAGGTCGCCTGCGATGGCGGCGTGGGGGCCCTTGGCCACCCGCGCGTCTGGCTGACCATCCCGCATGACACCGGCTGGGTCGAATGCGGCTACTGCGACAAGCGGTTCGTCCACGAGGATTGCGTGGAAAAGGTGCTGGGCGGCAAGGGCTGAGCCCGCTCCGGCGCGCGCCCGAAGACCGGCAAGGCCCGCCGCGCGGGCCGCGCCCCGACCGCCGGGCTGGCCCCCCACTCTCCCGGGCCTTCCCCGCCGGGCCGCATCGGCACAGGACGGGTGGCAGCCCGCGCCGCTTCGTGGCATCACGGGACAGGACCGACCGTGGAGGGAACGCGATGACATTCGGCAAGGGCTGCCACCTGCACCTGATCGACGGTTCGGCCTACATCTTCCGCGCCTATCACGCCCTGCCGCCGCTGACCCGGAAATCCGATGGTCTGCCCGTCGGCGCCGTCGCGGGCTTCTGCAACATCCTGTGGAACGAGATCAACCGGGCCACGGGCGATGATGTGGCCACCCATCTGGCCGTGGTCTTCGACCATTCCTCGAAGACCTTCCGCAGCGAGATCTATCCCGCCTACAAGGCCAACCGCCCCGAGCCGCCCGAGGATCTGCGCCCCCAGTTCCCGCTGACGCGCAAGGCGACGCAGGCCTTCAACGTGGCCTGCCTCGAACAGCCGAACTACGAGGCCGATGACATCATCGCCACGCTGGCGCGGCAGGCGGTCGAGGCGGGCGGGCGCGTCACCATCATCTCGTCGGACAAGGATCTGATGCAGCTGGTGGGCGACGGCGTCGAAATGCGCGACCCGATGAAGGAACGCCGCATCGGCCGCGACGAGGTGATCGAGAAATTCGGCGTGGGCCCGGAAAGGGTCGTCGATGTTCAGGCGCTGGCGGGGGATTCCGTCGACAACGTGCCCGGCGCCCCCGGCATCGGAATGAAGACGGCCGCGCAGCTGATCCAGGAATACGGCGATCTGGAAACCCTTCTGGCCCGGACGGCCGAGATCAAGCAGCCCAAGCGCCGCGAGAGCCTGGAGCAGAACGCCGACCTGATCCGCATCTCGAAGGCGCTCGTCACGCTGGACCGCAACACCCCCGTCGAGGTTTCGCTCGACGCGCTGGAGGTGAAGCGGCCCGAGCCGGAGGCCGTGCTGGCGTTCCTGACCGAGATGGAATTCCGCACCCTGACAAAGCGGGTGGCCGACAAGCTTGGCGTTTCCGCCCCGGCCATCGCCGACACCCCAACGGCCCCCTCCGACACACGGGCCGACGCGCCCGCCCCGGCCTCGGTGCCCTTCGACCCGGCCGGATACCCGTGCGTTCGCGATGCGGCCACGCTGGCCACCTGGGTCGACGCGATCCGCGCCGCGGGCTTTGTCGCCGTCGACACCGAAACCACCAGCCTGGACGAGATGGTGGCCGATCTTGTCGGTATCTCGCTGTCGGTCGAGCCGGGGCGCGCCTGCTACATCCCCGTCGGCCATCGCCAGGGCGGCGGCGACCTCTTCACCACCGAGGCGCGGGTCGAGCCGCAGCTTTCCGTCGATCAGGCGCTGGCGATCCTGAAGCCGGTGCTGGAGGACGCATCGATCCTCAAGATCGGCCAGAACATGAAATACGACTGGAAGATCCTTGCCCGCCACGGCGTGCGCGTGGCGCCCTATGATGACACCATGCTGATGAGCTACGCGATGCACGCGGGGTTGCACAACCACGGCATGGATTTCCTGTCCGAAACCTACCTGGGCCATGTGCCGATCCCGATCAAGCCCCTGCTGGGGTCGGGCAAGGCCGCGATCACCTTCGACCGCGTGCCGCTGGAGCAGGCCACTGCCTATGCGGCCGAGGATGCCGACGTGACGCTGCGCCTCTGGCAGCGGTTCAAGCCCGACCTGCACCGGGCGCGGGTGACGACCGTCTACGAGACGCTGGAACGCCCGCTGGTCGCCGTGCTGGCCGAGATGGAGATGGCGGGCGTGCTGGTCGACCGCGATACGCTGTCGCGCATGTCGAACAGCTTCGCGCAGAAGATGGCGGGGCTCGAGGCCGAGATCCAGGCGCTTGCAGGCGAGCCGTTCAACGTGGGCAGCCCCAAGCAACTGGGCGAGATCCTGTTCGACCGGATGGCCGTTCCGGGCGGCGAAAAGGGCAAGACCGGCGCCTATGCGACCGGCGCCGACGTGCTGGAAGACATCTCGACCTACAAGGATATCCATCCGCAGGCGGCCGAACTGGCGGCGCGCGTGCTGGACTGGCGGATGATCCAGAAGCTGAAATCCACCTATACCGACGCGCTTCAGGGCCACATCAACGCCGAAACCGGGCGGGTGCACACGTCTTATTCCATCGCGGGGGCCAACACCGGCCGCCTGGCGTCGACCGACCCGAACCTGCAGAACATCCCCGTACGCAGCGACGAGGGGCGCCGGATCCGCGAGGCCTTCGTGGCGCCACCGGGCAAGGTGATGCTCAGCCTCGACTACAGCCAGATCGAGCTGCGTATCCTGGCCCATGTGGCCGACATCCCCGCGCTGAAGACGGCTTTCCGCGACGGGCTCGACATCCATGCGATGACGGCATCCGAAATGTTCGGCGTTCCGATCGAGGGGATGGACCCGATGATCCGCCGCCAGGCCAAGGCGATCAACTTCGGCGTCATCTACGGGATTTCCGGCTTTGGCCTTGCGCGCAACCTGCGCATCCCGCGGGCCGAGGCGCAGGCCTTCATCGACCGCTACTTCGAACGCTTCCCCGGCATCCGCGCCTATATGGACGACACCGTGGCCTTCGCGAAACAGCATGGCTTCGTGCAGACCCTCTTCGGGCGCAAGATCCACACGCCCGAGATCAACGCCAAGGGCCCGACCGCAGGCTTTGCCCGCCGCGCCGCGATCAACGCGCCCATTCAGGGGGCGGCGGCCGACATCATCCGCCGGGCGATGATCCGCATGCCGAAGGCCATCGCCGACCTGCCCGCCACCATGCTGCTGCAGGTGCATGACGAATTGCTGTTCGAGGTGGCCGAGGACGCGGTCGAGGCGACCATCGCCCGGGTGAAAGAGGTGATGGAAGGCGCGGCCGAGCCCGCGGTGAAGCTTTCGGTGCCGCTGGTGGTCGACGCGGGCCGCGGCGCGAACTGGGCCGCGGCGCACTGACGGGCGGGAAACCCCGTATTCTCGCCGAAACTCCGGTCTGATCTTTCGGACGAAGGATCGGACGGCGTGCCCCCTGCGACGGCTTGACGCTTCACACGGTTTCGTGATTCCTCCGCGGCGAAAGGAGAGCCCGGATGACCTTTGCCCCGCTGCTTGCAGCCCCGTTCGCCGTGCAAGTCCATGCCTTCGTGGCCATCGCCGCCTTCGCGCTGGGTGTCGTGCAACTGGTGGCGCCGAAGGGAACCCTGCCACACCGTACGCTGGGCTGGATCTGGTCTGCGCTGATGGCGGTGGTGGCGCTGACGTCCTTTGCCATACACACCATCTGCACCTTCGGCGATTTCAGCCTGATCCACGGGCTGTCGATCCTGACGCTGGCGACGCTGCCCTATGCGCTCTGGAATGCCCGCCATCACCACGTCGCAAACCACGCGCGGGCGATGCGTCTGCTGTTCGTGTCGGCGCTGGTGATCGCCGGGGCCTTCACCCTGCTTCCCGGCCGGATCATGCACGATGTGATGTTCGGCACCGTCAGCCATCACGGCAGTTGCGACGGTTGAGAGGCTGCGCGTTCAGCCCAGGTCCTCGGACCGGATCACCGGAAAGAACACGCCGCCCGACCAAAGTCCGAACCAGCTTTCCCCCGCATGCGGCGCGTGGACGCACAACTCGATCAGCCGGTAAAAACTTTTCCGGTCGATCCGCGCGTCCAGGTTGGCACGGATGCGCACATAGGGCGCGGGCTCGCCGGTTTCGGGTGCCCGGGTCACCCGGATCGGGTGGGCGGGGCCGGCCTCGGCCTCGTCGCCCACGTTGGTGACAAAGGTCAGCCGCTGGTCGCGGCCTTCGCCCTCGGCGCGGAAGTCGACCGCGACAAAGGGCACGTCGTCGACCCGGATGCCTACCTTTTCCACAGGCGTGACAAGCACATAGGCGTCGCCATCCTTGCGCAGGATGTTGGCGAACAGCTTCACCAGCGCGGGCCGCCCGATCGGTGTGCCCAGATAGAACCAGGTTCCGTCGCGGGCGATGCGCATGTCGATGTCGCCGCAATGGGGCGGGTTCCACAGATGCACCGGCGCCGGGCCCCGCCCTTTCGCTGCCGCCCCTGCCGAGGCCGCAAGCCCTTCGGCCGAGGGCGTCACGATCATTTGCGCCGTCTTGCTTTTTGCCATTTGTGCCAGATGCGATACTTCGGTCTAATGACCATCAGTATAGTCGCCCGAGGAGCAATGTCATGGCCGAGAACAGCAGGCTCATCGCCGAGATCGAGGCCCTGGGCGAAAGGCTTTCCCGCGCCCGCGCCTCGATCAACCGCCGCTTCATCGGGCAGGATCGGGTGGTCGACCTTGTGCTCTCGGCGCTGCTCTGCGGTGGCCACGGGCTGCTGATCGGCCTGCCGGGGCTTGGCAAGACCCGGCTGGTGGATACGCTCGGCACCGTCATGGGGCTGCGCGCCAACCGGGTGCAGTTCACGCCCGACCTGATGCCCGCCGACATCCTCGGTTCCGAGGTGCTGGAAACCGCGGCCGATGGCACCCGCGCCTTCCGGTTTCTGGAAGGGCCGGTGTTCTGCCAGCTTCTGATGGCCGACGAGATCAACCGCGCCAGCCCGCGCACCCAGTCCGCGCTGCTTCAGGCCATGCAGGAACGCGAGGTGACGATCGCGGGCCGCCGTCGGCCGCTGGGGCCGCCCTTCCATGTGCTGGCCACCCAGAACCCGCTGGAACAGGAAGGCACCTACCCCCTGCCCGAGGCGCAGCTTGACCGGTTTCTGGTGCAGATCGACGTGGCCTATCCCGACCGGGCGACGGAAAAGGCGATCCTTCTGGCCACGACCGGCGTGGACGAGGCCGAGGTCGAGCCGGTCTTTGCCGATGCCGAACTGATGGCGGCGCAGACGGTGCTGCGCCGGATGCCGGTGGGCGACGGGGTGGTGGAGCTGATCCTTGACCTCGTGCGCGCCTGCCGCCCGGGCGAACCCGGTGCCTCGCCCCGGGTGGCCGATGCGGTCAGCTGGGGCCCGGGCCCGCGCGCCGCGCAGGCCCTGATGCTGACGGTGCGGGCGCGCGCGCTGCTGGACGGCCGCCTTGCCCCCTCGGCCGAGGATGTGCGGGCGCTGGCGCGGCCGGTCCTGACGCACCGGATGGCGCTGTCCTTCGCCGCCCGGGCGCGCGGTGAAAGCCTGGCCGGGCTGATCGACGCGGTGGCGACCGACGTGACCCGGATCGAGGCCGCCGCGTGAACGAACCCGCCCCCACCCTGCTGCGGGCACGGGCCGAGGATCTGGCCGGTCGGCTGCCGCCGCTGCTGGCAGAAGCCGACCGGCTGGCCACGGCGGTGATGCTGGGCGAACACGGCCGCCGCCGGTCGGGCATGGGCGACGAATTCTGGCAGTACCGCCCGGCCCACCCCGGCGACGATGCACGCGCCATCGACTGGCGCCGCAGCGCGCGGTCGGATGCGCATTATGTGCGCGAAAAGGAATGGCAGGCGGCGCAATCCGTGGCGCTCTGGGTCGATGACGCGCGCTCGATGGGGTTTTCGGGCGATGCAAGGCGCCCGTCCAAGGCGCAGCGGGCGCAGGTGCTGGCGCTGGCGGCGGGGCTTCTGCTGCTGCGCGCGGGCGAGCGGGTCGGGCTGGCCGATGGTCGCCTGGCCGTGCGGGCGGGGCAGGCGCAGGCGGCCCGTCTGGCCGCCGCGCTGATCGAAGAGGGGGGGCAGGATTACGGCGCCCCCGCCACTGCCGGGCTGGTGCCGCAGGGGCGCGCGCTCTTCCTGTCGGATTTCTTCGGCGATCCCGCACGGGTCGAAACCGCGCTGGCCCGCGCCGCGGAGCAGGGGGTGCGCGGCGTCCTGCTGATGGTGCTCGACCCGGCGGAAGAAAGTTTTCCCTATGACGGGCGCACCATCTTCGAAAGCATGGGCGGTGGCTTGCGGCACGAGACGCAGCGGGCGGGCGACCTGCGCGCGCGCTACGCCGCGCGGCTGGCCGAGCGGAAGGACCGCCTGACCGCACTGGCGCGCGCAACCGGCTGGCAGTTCGCCTGCCATCACACCGACACGCCCGCGGCGCCCGCGCTGCTGTGGCTTTATCGCGCGCTGGAGCGGCGCCGCTGATGTGGACCCTGGGCCCCATCGGCTTCACCGCGCCCTGGCTTCTTCTGGGGCTGGTGGCGTTGCCGGTGCTGTGGGTGCTGCTGCGGGCCATCCCGCCCGCCCCGATCCGCCGCCGCTTTCCGGGGGTGGCGCTGCTGTTGGGTCTGGCCGATGAACGCAACGTCAGCGACCGCACGCCCTGGTGGCTCCTGCTGCTCAGGACGGTGGCGATTGCCGGGGTGATTGCGGCCTTCGCCGGCCCGGTTCTTCACCCCGACCAGCGCCGGGCGGGCGGCGGGCCGCTTCTGGTGGTGATCGACGGAACCTGGGCCGACGCGCGCGACTGGCCGCGGCGGCTGGACCGTGTGGCGACGCTGGTGACCGAGGCGGGCCGCGCCGGACGCACCGTGGCCGTGGTCAGCCTGACCGACCTGCCCGCGGGCCCGCCCGAGTTCCAGACCGCCGATGTCTGGCAGGCGCGGGTGCCGGGGCTGCAACCCCAGCCCTGGGCGCCCGACCCCAAGGCGGTTGCCACCTGGGCCGAGGGGTTGTCCGGGCGGTTTCAGACCTACTGGCTGTCCGACGGGCTGGCCCGCCCCGAGCGCGCGCCGCTGCTGGCGGCGCTGTCGCAACACGGCCAGGTGACGGTGTTCGAAACACCGCGCCCGGTTCTGGCCTTGCGCCCGGCGGTGTTCAAGGACGGCAAGGTGACAATCGAGGTGCTGCGCCCCGCGGGTGGGCCCGCGGCAACCGTCACCGTCACCGCCCGCGGCCCCGATCCCTCGGGCCAGGAGACCGACCTTGGCACCGCCGCCGCCGCCTTCGCCGCCGGGGCGACCATGGCCGTCGCCACCTTCGAGCTGCCCGCCGAGCTTCGCAACCGGATGACGGGGTTCCAGATCGCGGGCGAACGCTCGGCCGCCGCCGTCAGCCTGACGGATGACACGCTGAAGCGCCGCAAGGTCGCCCTGATCGCCGGGGTGCGCGACCGCGAGGGGCTGGAGCTTCTGTCGCCGCTTCATTACCTGCGCGAGGCGCTGAAGCCCGAGGCCGACGTGATCGAGGGCAACTTCACCGACCTGATGATGGCCAACCCGGATGTGGTGATCCTGGCCGACGTGGCGCGGCTGGCCCCGGAAGAGGCGGACAGCCTGCAGACATGGGTCGAGAAGGGCGGCACGCTCCTGCGCTTTGCCGGGCCGCGGCTGGCGCAAAGCGATGTCAGCCGCGACGCGGAAGACCCGCTGATGCCGGTGCGCCTGCGGGCGGGCGGGCGCGAGGTGGGCGGCGCCATGAGCTGGGGCCAGCCGAAGGACCTGCGGCCGTTCCCCGAAGGCTCGCCCTTCTACGGCCTGGCGATCCCCAAGGACGTGACGGTGAACGAACAGGTGATGGCCCAGCCTGATCCGACGCTGGCCGACCGCACCATCGCAAGCCTTGCCGACGGCACGCCGCTGGTCACGCGAAAGGCGCTGGGGCAGGGGCAGGTGATCCTGTTCCATGTCACCGCAAATGCCGAATGGTCGACCCTGCCGCTGTCGGGCCTCTTCGTGGAAATGCTCGACCGGCTGGCGGTGGCCACCACGCCCGAACAGCCGACCGCGGCCGACCTGAAGGGCACCACCTGGGTCCCGCAGGTGCAACTGGATGCCTTCGGCGCCCGCCACCGCGCCGACCAGACCGCGGGCATCGCGGGCGAGGCCCTGGCCGCGGCGCAGCCGGGCCCGAAGACGCCGCCGGGGCTTTATGCGGCGCAGGTGCGGCGGGTGGCGCTGAACGTCATCGGGCCCGGGACCGCGCTGGCCCCGACACGCTGGCCCGCCGGTGTTCCGGTCGAAGGGGTGCAGCAAAGCCGCGAACGTCCGCTGAAGGGGGCGCTGCTGTCGGCGGCCTTCCTGCTGCTCTTGCTGGATATCGCGGCCTCGCTTCTGGTGTCGGGGCGGCTGCGGGGAGCGCGGGCCGGGGCGGCCCTGCTGGCGCTGGCGCTGCTGATGCCGGGCCATGCGCGCGCCGACGATGCCTTTGCGCTGCGCGCCACGCATGCGGTGGTGCTGGCCCATGTGCTGACCGGCGACGCGCAGGTGGACAGGGTGGCGCAGGCCGGGCTGACGGGCCTGTCGCAGGTGCTGGCGGCGCGCACCTCGGTCGAGCCCGATCCGCCGATGGGCGTCAACATCGAGACCGACGACATCTCGCTGTTCCCCTTCCTCTACTGGCCGATTGCCGAACGCGAGCCGCTGCCTTCGGCGAAGGCCTATGCCAAGCTGAACGACTATCTGCGCACCGGGGGCATGATCCTGTTCGATACGCGCGATGGCGACATCGCGGGCTATGGCGCGGCCACGCCCGCCGGGCAGCGATTGCAGGACATTGCCGCGGGCCTTGACGTGCCGTCGCTGGAACCTGTGCCCGCCGATCATGTGCTGACCCGCAGCTTCTACCTGCTGCAGGATTTTCCCGGCCGCTACGACGGCCAGAGCGTCTGGGTCGAGGCCGCCCCGCCCGATGCCTCGAAGGCCGAAGGCATGCCCTTCCGCGACCTCAACGACGGGGTGTCGCCGGTGGTGATCGGTGGCAACGACTGGGCCGCGGCCTGGGCGGTGGATGACACCGGCGCCGCGATGTTCCCGGTCGGCCGCGGCAGCGCGGGCGAGCGCCAGCGCGAGATCGCCTACCGTTTCGGGGTGAACCTCATCATGTACGTCCTGACCGGCAACTACAAATCCGATCAGGTCCATGTGCCCGCCCTGCTTCAGAGGCTGGGCCAATGACCGCGTCCGATGTGATCTTCGACCCCCTGCTGCCCTGGCCCGTTCTGGCGCTGGGGGCTGCGGTCGCGCTGCTGGCGGTCGGCTTTGCGGCCTGGCGGGGGCTGGCGGGCTGGTGGCTCAGGGCACTGACGGCGGCGGCGGTGCTGGTGGCGCTGGCCAACCCCTCGCTGCAGCACGAGAACCGCACACCCCTGTCCGACATCGTGCTTCTGGTCACCGACCGCAGCGCAAGCCAGCATCTGTCGGACCGCGATGCGCAGACGACGAAGGCGGTCGCGGGATTGACCGCGCAATTGAAGGCCATGCCGAACGTGGAACTGCGGACCGTCACCGTCGGCGATGCGCCGGGCGATGGCGGCAGCCTGGTGATGGGCGCGCTGTCCGATGCGCTGGCCGAAGAGCCCCGCGCGCGCGTGGCCGGGGCGATCGTGGTCACCGACGGGCAGGTCCATGACATGGCCCGAGCCCCCGGTCTGCCCGCGCCGCTGAACGTGGTGCTGACCGGGCATTCCACCGACTGGGACCGCCGATTGATCGTGAAAAGCGCCCCGGCCTTCGCCATCCTGGGCGAGCCGGTGACGCTGCGCCTGCGGGTCGAGGATCAGGGCAAGGTGCCCGCCGGCATCGGCGATACCGCGCAACTGACCGTCTCGCTGGATGGCGAGCCGGTGCGGACCTACACGGTCCCGGTCGGCCATGACCTGAACCTGCCGGTGACCCTGCCGCACGGCGGGTTGAACGTGCTGCAGTTCCAGACCGCGGCGCTGCCGGGCGAACTGACCGACCGCAACAACGCCGCGGTGGTGCAGATCAACGGGGTCCGCGACCGGCTTCGGGTGCTTCTGGTCTCGGGCGAGCCCTATCAGGGCGAACGGGTCTGGCGGAACCTGCTGAAATCCGACGCCTCGGTCGATCTGGTGCATTTCACCATTCTGCGCCCGCCCGAGAAGGAAGACGGGGTGCCGGTCAACGAATTGGCGCTGATCGCGTTTCCCACGCACGAACTGTTCGTGGAAAAGGTGAAGTCCTTCGATCTCATCATCTTCGACCGCTACCGCCGGCGCGGCATCCTGCCGACCGAATACCTGGACAACGTGCGCAACTATGTGCTGAACGGCGGCGCCGTGCTGGTCGAGGCGGGCCCCGAGTTCGGCTCGGCCGACAGCCTCTACCGCTCGCCCCTGGCCGAGGTGATGCCGATCACGCCCACAAGCCGCATCATCGAGCAGGGCTTCCAGCCGCAGATCACCGACCTGGGCCAGCGCCATCCGGTGACCGAGGGGCTGCAGGACTTCGCCCCCAAGGGCAAGGATGGCGCGCCCGGCTGGGGCCGATGGTTCCGCCAGGTCGAGATGACGGCCGCCCCCGGGGCACAGACGGTGATGTCCGGCGTCGACGGCAAGCCGCTTCTGGTTCTGGCGCATGAGGGCAAGGGGCGGGTGGCCGTGCTCGGTTCGGATCAGGCCTGGCTCTGGTCGCGCGGGGTCGAGGGGGGCGGGCCCCAGCTTGAACTGCTGCGGCGGCTGGCGCACTGGATGATGAAGGAACCCGCGCTGGAGGAAGAGGCACTGACCGCAAGCGCGGTGGGCCAGGACGTGACCATCACCCGCCGCTCGCTGACCGAGGGCGACCGCCAGGTGACGGTGACAGGCCCCGACGGCAAGACCGTGGTGCTGCCGATGAAGGAAGTCAGCCCCGGTCGCTGGACGGTGCTGTGGCACGCGCCCGACATGGGGCTTTACAAGCTGGCACAGGGCGACCTGAAGGCGGTGGTGGGCGTGGGCCCCGCCGCGCCGAAGGAATTCGAGGAAACCATCGCCACCCCCGACAAGCTGGCCCCCGCCGTCGCCGTGCATCGCGGCGGCATCCTGCGGGCGGAAGACGGCGTGCCCGAGGTGCGGCTGGTGCGGCCCGGCGCGGCAGCCGCGGGGCGTGGCTGGATCGGGATCACCCCGCGCAACGCCTATGTGACCACCGACGTGCGGGTCCAGCCGCTGCTGCCCGCCTGGGCGCTGCTGCTGCTGGCCTCGCTTCTGGCGGTCTCGGCCTGGCTGGTCGAGGGGCGGCGGCGCTGAGCGCTGGACTTTGGGCATGATTGGTTATATTAGTTGACCAATATTGCCCGGGAGACAGCCGATGGACATGCCCGCCCCCAATCCTGCCATCCTCGCCCGGAAGCCGCGGATCGTCGAGCGGCTGCGTGCGGTGCTGCCGCAGGATGCGGTCATAGACGATCCGGCTGAAACCCGCGCCTACGAATGCGACGCGTTGTCGGCCTATCGCTGCGCGCCGCTGGCCGCGGTGCTGCCGCGGTCGACCGCCGAGGTGGCGGCGGCCTTGCGGATCTGCCACGAGGAAGGTGTGCCGGTGGTCCCTCGCGGCTCGGGCACCTCGCTTGCCGGGGGGGCGCTGCCCACCGCGGATGCGGTGATCCTGGGCACCTCGCGGCTGAACCGGGTGCTGGAGGTCGACTACCCCAACCGCTTCATCCGGGTCGAGGCGGGGCGCACCAACCTGTCGGTGACCGGCGCGGTCGAGGCGGACGGGTTCTTCTATGCCCCCGATCCGTCCAGCCAGCTTGCCTGTGCCATCGCGGGCAACATCGCCATGAACTCGGGCGGGGCGCATTGCCTGAAATACGGGGTGACGACCAACAACCTGCTGGGTGTCACCATGGTGCTGATGGATGGCACGGTGGTCGAGGTGGGCGGCGCGCATCTCGACGCGCCGGGGCTTGACTTTCTGGGCGTCATCTGCGGCTCGGAAGGGCAGTTGGGCGTGGTCACCGAGGCCACGCTGCGCATCCTGCCCAAGCCCGAGGGCGCGCGGCCGGTGCTGATGGGCTTTGCCTCGAACGAGGTGGCGGGCGCCTGCGTCAGCGACATCATCAAGGCGGGTGTCCTGCCGGTGGCGATCGAGTTCATGGACCGCCCCTGCATCCGCGCGACCGAGGATTTCGCCCATGCGGGCTACCCCGATTGCGAGGCGCTGCTGATCGTCGAGGTCGAGGGCAGCCCGGCCGAGATCGACGAGCAACTGGGCGTGATCCTGCAGATCGCCCGCCGCCACGACCCGGTGGAACTGCGCGAGAGCCGGTCGGAGGACGAGGCGAAGAAGATCTGGCTGGGCCGCAAGTCGGCCTTCGGCGCGATGGGGCAGATCAACGACTACATGTGCCTTGACGGCACGATCCCCGTCTCGTCGCTGCCGTTCGTGCTGCGCCGGATCGGCGAGATGAGCCGCGCGTTCGGTTTGGACGTGGGCAATGTGTTCCACGCGGGCGACGGCAACATGCATCCGCTGATCCTCTACAATGCCAACAAGCCCGGCGATCTGGAGAAATGCGAGGCCTTCGGGGCCGAGATCCTGAAGCTCTGTGTCGAGGTTGGCGGCTGCCTGACCGGCGAGCACGGAGTGGGCATCGAGAAGCGCGACCTGATGGGCGTGCAGTTCGCCCCGGCCGATCTGGAAGCGCAGATGCGGGTGAAGGACGTGTTCGACCCGAAGTGGCTGCTGAATCCCGCGAAGGTGTTTCCGCTGGACGCGACCGCCGCGCGGCGCGCGGGCTGAGCCGTGGCGGGGGGCTGTCTGCCCCCCACACCCCCCGAGGATATTTGTGGACCGAAAATGAGGGCGGGATGAAGCCGCAAGACGAGGCGGAACTGGCCGAGGCGATCCGCGGGGCCGCGGGGCCGCTGCAGGTGCAGGGCGGCGGCACGCGCGCCGTGGGGCGGCCCGTGACGGGCGACCGGCTGGACACCACCGGGCTTGCGGGCATCACGCTCTACGAGCCTGGCGCGCTGACGCTTGTGGCGCGCGCGGGCACGCCCCTGGCCGAGGTCGAGGCGGCGCTGGCGGCGGAAGGACAGCGGCTGGCCTTCGAGCCGCCCGATTGGCGCGGGCTTCTGGGCACGGCAGGCGAAAGCACGATCGGCGGCGTGGTGGCGGCCAATGCCTCGGGCCCGCGGCGGCTGGTGGCAGGGGCCTGCCGCGACGCCCTGATCGGGGTGCGGTTTGTCGATGGCACCGGCGCGGTGGTGAAGAACGGCGGGCGGGTGATGAAGAACGTCACCGGCTATGACCTGGTGAAGCTGATGGCCGGGTCCTGGGGGACACTGGGGGTCTTGAGCGAGCTGAGCTTCAAGGTGCTTCCGGTGCCGGAGACCGCGGCCAGCGTGCTGTTGCCCGGGATCGGGGTGGCCGACGGCGTGGCGGCGATGGCCGCGGCGATGGGGTCGCCGTTCGAGGTGTCGGGCGCGGCCTGGGGGCCGGAGGGCGTGGCGCTGCGGCTGGAGGGCTTTGCCGCCTCGGTCGCCTATCGGGTGGGTCGGCTCTGCGCGCTGCTACAGGGCTTTGGCCCGGTGGCGGTGGAGGAGGGGGCAGGGGCCACCGCCCGCCGCTGGGCCGCTGTGCGCGATGTTGCCGACCTTGCCGGGAGGGCGGGCGATCTGTGGCGGGTGGCGGTGAAGCCATCCGATGCGCCCGGCGTGGTTGCGCGGATCGCGGGCGAGGTGCGGCTGGACTGGGCGGGTGGCCTGATCTGGGCGCTGGTGCCCGAGGGCACCGACCTGCGCGCGGCGCTGGCGCCGCTGGCGGGGCATGCAACGCTGATGCGCGCGGCCCCCGCGACCCGCGGCCGGATCGCCCCGTTCCCCCCCGAACCCACGCCGCTGGCCGCGATCGCTGCGGGCCTGCGGGCAAGGTTCGATCCGCGCGGCATCCTCAATCCGGGGCTGATGGGCTAGGCGATGCAGACGACGTTCACCGAAGAGCAACTGACGGATGCCGCCACCGCGCGGTCCAACAAGATCCTGCGGACCTGCGTGCATTGCGGGTTCTGCACGGCCACATGCCCGACCTATCAGGTGCTGGGCGATGAACTGGACAGCCCGCGCGGCCGCATCTACCTGATCAAGGACATGCTGGAGAACGACCGGGTGCCGGATGCCCGCACGGTCACGCATATCGACCGCTGCCTGTCGTGCCTGGCCTGCATGACGACCTGCCCGTCGGGCGTCGATTACATGCACCTGATCGACCACGCCCGCGCCTATGTGGAACGCCGCTACCGCCGCCCCTTCATGGACCGGGCGCTGCGCTGGGTGCTGGCGCGGGTGCTGCCCCATCCGGGGCGGTTCCGGCTGGCGCTGCTGGGTGCCAGGATCGCGCGGCCCTTCGCCGGGCTGATGCCGGATCCGCGGCTGCGCGCCATGCTGGCGATGGCGCCGAAGACGATCCCGCCGGTCAGCCGCAACGACGACCCGCAAAGCTTCCCCGCGCAAGGCGCGCGGCGGATGCGGGTCGCGCTGATGACGGGCTGCGCGCAGAAGGCGCTGAACACCGACATCAACGATGCCACTATCCGCCTGCTGACCCGGCTGGGCTGCGAGGTGGTGGTCGCGCGCGGTGCGGGCTGCTGCGGGGCGCTGACCCACCACATGGGCCGCGAGGCTGAAAGCCACGCGAGCGCGGCCGCCAACATCCGCGCCTGGATGGCCGAGAAGCGGGGCGCGGGCCTTGATGCGATCGTCATCAACACCTCGGGCTGCGGGACGACGGTGAAGGATTACAAGGTGATGTTCGCGGGCGATCCGCTGGCTGCCGAGGCTGCCGAGGTCTCGGCGCTTGCGCTCGACATCTCGGAACTGCTGGTGAAGATCGGGCTGCCCGAGGGGGCGCCCAAGGGCCTGCGGGTGGCCTATCACGCGGCCTGTTCGCTGCAGCACGGCCAGCAGGTCAAGACGGCGCCGAAGGATCTGCTGAAACGTGCGGGTTTCACGGTGGTGGAACCCGCCGACAGCCACCTGTGCTGCGGATCGGCCGGCACCTACAACCTGATGCAGCCCGAGATCTCGGGCCAGTTGAAGGCGCGCAAGGTCGCCACGCTGGAGGCCACCGCCCCCGATCTGATCGCGGCGGGCAACATCGGCTGCATGATGCAGATCGGCTCGGGCACCGGGGTGCCGGTGGTGCATACGGTGGAACTGATCGACTGGGCCACAGGCGGGCCGAAGCCGCGCGCGCTGGCGGGGCTGCCATAATCCTGCCGCAGACCCTGCGCATCCTGCCGCGGGTTTGCAGGCGGGAGAGCGGGATGCGGCGATGGGGGGCGGCACTGGCGGCGGCGGCGCTTCTGCTGGCGCAGGGCGTGCGGGCGGACACCTCGCTGATGTCCATGGCCACGGGTGACGAAAGCCGCGGCTGGGAGGCCGTGGGGCGGCTGAACCTGGGCAATCGCGGCTTCTGCACCGCGGCGCTGATCGCGCCCGATGTGGTGCTGACGGCGGCGCACTGCCTTTATGACAAGACCACCGGCCAGCGGTTTCCCATCGCGCAGATGCAGTTCCTGGCCGACTGGCGGCTGGGCCGGGCCGCCGCCTATCGCGGCATCCGTCGTGCGGTGCAGGCCGATGGCTACAGCTATGCAGAGGCCAACCGGGTGACCCAGATGGGCCATGACCTGGCGCTGCTGCAACTGGATCAGCCGATCCGGCTGCCCTCGATCCAGCCCTTTGCGGTCGCCGACGGCAACCTGCACGCGGGCGATACGGTTGCGGTCGTCTCTTACGCGCAGGACCGGGCCGAGGCGCCTTCGCTTCAGCAGACCTGCGGGGTCGAGGGGAACCGGCCCGGGGTGCTCATCATGAGTTGCAGCATCGACTTCGGCGCCTCGGGGGCGCCGGTCTTCGTGCGGCGCAACGGGGTGCCGGTGATCGTCTCGGTCATTTCGGCGATGGCCGAGGCGGATGGCCGGCGTGTCTCGCTGGGGGTCGACCTGGCCGACGCGCTGCCCCCGCTGGAGGCGCGACTGAGCGCCACGATCAACGGCACGCTGGTGGAAACGGCGCCGGTGCAGGCGACGGGGGGCCTGTCGGGCGCGGCCGCGCCGGGCGGGGCGAAGTTCCTCCGCCCCTGATCGCTGCGGCGCCCGCGGGGTCTTGAACGCCTGCGCGGGGCTTCCTACCTCGAAAGGGCCGGATGCCATGATGGGTCCGGCACCCACCGCCCGGCCCCCGAGGGGGAGGGCGCCCTTGGTATCGCTCACTGGAGGATGACCCATGCGCAGTTTCGATTTCGCCCCGCTCTACCGTGCCACTGTCGGCTTCGACCGGCTTGCCGACCTGATGGATCGCGCGCTGAGCGTTGATGCGTCGCAACCGACCTACCCGCCCTACAACATCGAGAAGACTGCCGAGAACGCCTATCGCATCTCGGTCGCCGTGGCCGGCTTCACGGCCGACGAACTTGCGGTCGAGGTGAAGGAGGGCACGCTGATCGTTTCGGCACGCAAGGCCGAGGATGATGCCAGCCGCACCTTCCTGCATCGCGGCATCGCAACCCGCGCCTTCGAGCGGCGCTTCGCGCTGGCCGACCATGTGCGCGTGACCGGCGCGCAGAACCTGGACGGGATGCTGCACATCGACCTCGTGCGCGAGACGCCCGAGGCGCTGAAGCCCCGCCGGATCGAGATCGCCCGCGCCGCCGACATCGAGGCGACGGCGGTCCCCGCGCCGGAGACCGCGGCGGCCTGACGCCCATGGCGAAAACCTGACCGGAGGGCGCGCCAAGGGGCGCGCCCTTTTTACGTCGGTCGGGGCGGCACCCCACATCCCCCTTGTCCGCCCTCGCGCCCGGCGGCAGGATCGGCCCATGTCAGACCTCGTGCCCCCGCCCGACCCCCGCCTGCGTCTGCGCGTCGTCTTCGGCGATGGCGCGATGGTGGGTCCGGGCAAGGCCGACCTGCTGGACCTGATCCGCACCACCGGCTCGATCTCGGCCGCGGGGCGGGCGATGGGCATGAGCTACAAGCGCGCCTGGGGGCTGGTCGAGGAGCTGAACGCGGCCTTCCGCGCGCCGCTTGTCGCCTCGGTCCGGGGCGGCGCGCAGGGCGGGGGGGCCCGGCTGACGCCCGAGGGCGAGGCCGTGCTTGCCCATTACCGCGCGATCGAGGCGAAGGCCGCCGAGGCGGGCGCCGCCGACATCGCGGCGATCCGCGCGATGCTGAGGGATATTCCCGGCGGGAAATAGCGCTTGCCTTCGGCCTGTCTCGCTGTCCATATGTTTTTCGGAACATATCGACGGAGGCGCCATGTCCCTGCCCGCCATCACCCGCCGCGCCGTGCTGGCCGCCTGTGCCGCGCTGGTGTCCGGCCTTTCGGCCGTACCGGCATTCGCCGACGCGGGCCGGATCACCGTCTTTGCCGCGGCCAGCCTGAAGACCGCGCTGGACGAGATCGCCGCCGACTGGAAGGCCGACACCGGCAACACCGCCGTGGTCAGCTACGCGGGCACCCCGCAACTGGCGCGGCAGATCCAGCAGGGCGCCCCGGCCGATCTGTTCATCTCGGCCGACGAGGCCTGGATGGACGCGCTGGGCAAGGCCGGGCTGATCCGGCCCGCCACCCGCGTCGACCTGCTGGGCAACGCGCTGGTGCTGGTGGCGCCGAAGGACAGGGCCGCGCCGGTGACCATCGGCAAGGGCTTCGATCTGGCCGGGATGCTGGGCGACAACAGGCTGGCGATGGCCCTGGTCGATTCCGTGCCTGCGGGCAAGTATGGCAAGGCCGCGCTGAGCGCGCTGGGCGTCTGGTCGGCGGTGGCACCCAAGGTGGCGCAGGCCGAGAACGTGCGCGCCGCGCTGGCGCTGGTGGCCACCGGCGAGGCGCCTTACGGCATCGTCTACGCGACCGACGCCGCGGCCGAGCCGAAGGTGGCGGTGGTCGGCCGCTTCCCCGAAGACAGCCATCCGCCGATCGTCTATCCTGCCGCCCTGACCACGGCGGCGCAGGGCCCGGCGGGCGATTTCCTCGCCTATCTCTCGGGCGCCAGGGCCGCGTCGGTCTTCGAGAGTCAGGGATTCACGGTGCTGAAGAAATGAGCCGATGCCAAGCCTGCTGAGCCCCGAGGAATGGCAGGCGCTGGTCTTGTCGGTGCAGGTCGGGCTGGTCGCCACGCTGGCCAGCCTGCCCTTCGCGGTGGGCATGGCGGTGCTGCTTGCGCGGCACGCCTTTCCCGGCAAGCAGATTGTGAACGGCCTTGTCTATCTGCCGCTGGTGCTGCCGCCGGTGGTGACGGGGTATCTGTTGCTCTTGACCTTCGGCCGCCACGGCCCGGTCGGCGCGCTGCTAGAACGGACGTTTGGCATCGTCTTCATCTTCCGCTGGACGGGGGCGGCGCTGGCCTCGGCGGTGATGGGCTTTCCGCTGATGGTGCGGGCGATCCGGCTGGCGGTCGAGGCGGTCGACCCGCGGCTTGAACAGGCGGCGGGCACTCTGGGCGCCTCGCGCGGCTGGGTCTTCCTGACGGTCACGCTGCCCTTGATCCTGCCGGGCATCCTGGCCGGTGTGATCCTGGGCTTTGCGCGCGCGCTCAGCGAGTTCGGCGCCACCATCACCTTCGTGTCGAACATCCCCGGCCAGACCCAGACCCTGCCGCTGGCGATCTATTCCTTCCTTCAGGTGCCGGGCGGTGATGCGGCCGCGCTGCGGCTGGTGGTGATCTCGATCCTGCTGGCGATGGCGGCGCTGGTCGCGTCAGAGGTGCTGGGCGCCCGGGTCGCGCGGCGGATCGCGGGCCGATGACGCTGTCGGTCGCGCTGCGCCATGCCTTTCCGGGCTTCACGCTGGATGTGGCCTTCGATGCGCCGCCCGGGCTTACGGTGCTGTTCGGCCGGTCGGGGTCGGGCAAGACAACCGTGGTCAATGCGGTGGCGGGATTGCTGCGGCCGCAGGCCGGGCGCATTACGGTCGGGCCGCGGCTGCTCTGCGATACCGCCGCCGGCGTCTGGCTGCCGCCGCATCGCCGGAGGCTGGGCTATGTGTTTCAGGAGGCGCGGCTTTTCCCGCATCTGACGGTGCGCCAGAACCTGACCTATGGCCGCCGCTTCGCCCCCCGCGGGGGCGCGGGGGCGTCTTTTGATGCAGTGGTCGACATGCTGGGCATCGCCGCCCTGCTGGCGCGGCGCCCCGCGGCCCTGTCGGGCGGGGAAAAGAGCCGGGTCGCCATCGGCCGCGCGCTGCTGTCGGCGCCCGAACTGTTGCTGATGGACGAGCCGCTGGCCGCGCTGGACGAGGCGCGCAAGGACGAGATCCTGCCCTACCTCGAACGGCTGCGGGATGAAACGCGGGTGCCGATCCTTTACGTCAGCCATTCGGTGGCCGAGGTGGCGCGGCTGGCCACCACGGTGGTGCTGTTGCAGGCGGGCCGGGTCGCGCGGATCGGCCCGGCGGCCGAGGTGCTGGCCGACCCGGCCGCCGCCCATGCCATCGGCCTGCGCGAGGCGGGCGCGGTCATCACCGCCCGGCTGGTGGCGCAGGAGGACGACGGGCTTTCGGTTCTGGAAACCTCGGCCGGGCGGCTTTACCTGCCGCGGGTCGACGCCGCCATCGGCACCCCGCTGCGGGTGCGCATCCACGCGCAGGACGTGATCCTGTCGCGCGCGGCGCCGGTGGGGCTGTCGGCGCTGAACGTGCTGCCGGGTGTTGTCGAGGCGGTGCGTCTGGGCGAGGGGCCCGGCGCGCTGGTGCAGATGCGCTCGGGCGCCGACCTGATCCTTGCCCGCCTCACCCGGCGTTCGGTGCAGGCACTGGGGCTGGTACCCGGGGTGGCGTGCCACGCCATCGTCAAGACCGTCTCGGTCGGACGGGGCGACATCGGCGGGGTCTGAGGGTCACGCGCCATCAAGCGCGCGTGGCGCCCCTTGCCGCCCGTGCGCTTTCGCAACACAACGTGAGCATCGTGCAACAGAGGTGTCGCCCGGCCGGAAAACCCGGCTATCTCAAGGCGTCCCACCGTCCGGAGGTCCGCGCCCGTGTTCCAGTCGTTCTTTCCCCGCCCGCGGCTGTTCTTTCTGTCTGCGCTGGTCTGGACCATCGTCGCCGTGGCGGTCTGGTACACGGTGGGCGAAAGCCTTGGCGCGGCGCTGGGCTTTCCGCCGGGGCCGGGCGAGGCGCGGCCGATCATCGGGCTGGGCTACTTCGTGACGCCCGACTTCATCTGGTTCTACCTGTACTGCTTCGCCTTCTTCGCGGTCTTCTTCGCCGCCTGGGCGATCTTCGCCCCGCACCCCTATCAATGGTGGTCGGTCGCGGGTTCGGCGCTGATCATCTTCGTCGATTACTATCAGGTGCAGGTCTCCGTCGCGATCAACAACTGGCGGGGGCCGTTCTTCAACGCGGTGCAGCAGGCGCTGTCGCCCAATTCGAAGGTGACCGCGGCCGAGCTTTACGGCTTCATGGTCACCTTCGCCGAAATCGCCTTTGTCGCGGTCGCGGTCTATGTGCTGACCCGGTTCTTCACCAGCCATTTCGTGTTCCGCTGGCGGACCGCGATGAACGACTACTACATGGCCCGCTGGCCCGAGGTGCGCGGGATCGAGGGCGCCTCGCAGCGGGTGCAGGAAGACACGATGCGCTTTGCCTCGATCGTCGAGGGGCTTGGCCTGTCGATGATCGACTCGATCATGACGCTGTTCGCCTTCCTGCCGGTGCTGGCCGCGCTGTCGCCAAATGTCACCGCATTGCCGATCATCGGCGAGGTGCCGGAACCGCTGGTGGTGGCGGCGATCTTCTGGTCGGTCTTCGGCACCTTCCTGCTGGCCTTCGCGGGTATCCGCCTGCCGGGGCTGGAATTCCTGAACCAGCGCGTCGAGGCGGCCTATCGCAAGGAACTGGTCTACGGCGAGGATCACGGCCACCGCGCCGATCCGATGACGGTGCGCGAACTGTTCGGGCAGGTGCGGCGCAGCTACTTCCGCCTTTATGCCCACTTCGTCTACTTCAACTTCTTCCGCAGCATGTACGGGCAGGCCGACAACATCTTCGCCACCCTGATCCTGATTCCGACCATCGCGGCGGGCAAGATTACCTTCGGGATCTTCCAGCAGATCCTCGGCGCCTTTGGGCAGGTCTCAAGCTCGTTCCAGTATCTCGTCTATTCGTGGTCGACGATCGTCGAGCTGCTGTCGATCCACAAGCGTCTGCGGGCGTTCGAGGCGCAGTTCGCGGGCCGCGCGCAGGACCGGATCGAAGCCGCGCCCGAGGTCTGATCACTCGGCCGCCTTCAGCCGACTTTCCACCAGAAGCCCCTCCTCGTCGAGGATGGGATAGGCGACCGAGGCGACATGCGCGTTGATCCGTTTCAGGTCGCGCAGCATGTCGAGGTGCAGCGACGAGGTCTGCAGGCTGTCGGTCTGCCCGCCGCGCAGCCGCTGGAAGTGGCGCTCGGCCGACTCGCGCTCCATCCGGCGGATGTCGACCTTGGCTTCCACCAGCTTGCGGGCCAGCGTCTTGTCGCGGCTCATGAAGATCGTCTGGGCGATGCGCATGTTTTCCTGCGTGGTCAGGAACAGCGCCGTCAGTTCGCGGTAGCCTTCGTCGGAAAAGCGCAGGCCCAGGCCCACCTTCTTTTCCACCTGCCCCGACAGCCCCTTGTCCAGAATGTCGCCGATGTGTTCAAGGTTGATCACATAGTCCAGCACCGCGATGGCGCGGCGCTTCTCGGTCTCGCCCCCGGCGGGGCCCAGGCGGGCCAGGTAGACCTTCACCGCCTGTTGCAGCGTGTCCACGCGGTCATCCAGTTGCGCCACCTCGCGCAGGGGCAGCGGGTCGTTGGTGCGGAAGGCGGTCATCACCAGCACCATCATCCGTTCCACAAGGTCGCCGATCGCCAGCGCCTCGCGGCTGGCGCCGGTCAGCGCCAGCACGGGCTGTTGCAGCGCCGCGTCATCCAGCCAGCGCGGGGTTTCCGCGTCGGTCGCCGCCTCGTCCGGCACGGCCCGCGCCATGGCGCTGCCCAGAAGGCCCGCAAACGGCGCTGTCACCGCGGCCAGCACGATGTTGAACGCCAGATGCGCGGCCACCGGCAGGCCCGCCCCGGCAGCCCCCTCTGCGGCCAGCGCGGCGCCCAGAACCCCGGCCAGCGGCATCGCGATCAGGCAGCCCGCGCCCCGCACGGCCAGGTTGCCCAGCGTCACGCGCCGCGCCGCCGCCCCGGCCTTCAGCGTCGCCAGCACCGGCGGGATCGCCCCGCCGAAGTTCGCGCCCAG
Organism: Pseudomonadota bacterium; assembly: GCA_021845805.1. Lineage (GTDB taxonomy): Bacteria > Pseudomonadota > Alphaproteobacteria > Rhodobacterales > Rhodobacteraceae > Solirhodobacter. The sequence continues at coordinate 42,883 of JAJZVD010000012.1, forward strand.
CACCATCGCCACCGCCAGCGCGGGCGTCAGGCTGCCATGCGCGGCCAGCGGCAGCAGCAGCACGATCACCGCCAGCGACGAGGCGCAGAGCACCGCAAGCCCCGCGGCCACCGCGAAGGCCACCGGCCAGGCCCCGTCCAGCAGCCCCAGGAAGGCCGCCAGCGCCGGGGAATCGCGCATCGGCGCCGAGGCTGTCTCCAGCAGCGTCACCGACAGCAACAGCAGGCCCGCCCCGATCAGCGCCAGCCCCAGCCCGGTGGCCCGGGGCGTCTTGCGTCGCCGCAGCAGGTAGCCGACCGCGATCAGCACCGGCGAGATCGCGGTGATCCCGGCCGAGACGAACCAGGCTGTCAGCGCCGTGCCAAGGTTGGCCCCCAGCAGCACGATCTGCGCCTTGCGGCCGGCGATCATCCCCTGTGCCGCAAAATCCGCCGTCATCAGCGCCGTGGCGGTCGAGGACTGCATCCCGATGGTGGCCACCAGCCCCGACAGGAAGGCGCGCACCCCGTTCCGGGTGCCCAGCCCCAGCACCATGCGAAGGCGCAGGCCAAAGCCTTCGGTCGCGCCGTCACGCACAAGGCGGAGACCGAACAGAAGCAGGCACACGGCACCCGCCAGGTTGAGCAGGACGGTGAAGGATTCCAAGGCGTGCCTTTGCAGAAGGGCCGGAGGGAACCGGACTTGTTGTCATAATTCTGTTACAAATCGGCCGGTGTCGCGCCCGTGTCAATGCCCGCTTGCGTGATCGGGCGGAATGGGCGCGCCCCGGTCGGTCGGGCCTCGTGACCGGGCACACCCATGAAAAAGGGCGCGGCAAGGATGCCGCGCCCGCAGCCGTGGTGCCTGCGCCGCCCCTAGACCGACAGGCAGATGTATTTCATTTCCAGATAGTCCTCGATCCCGTGGTGGCTGCCTTCGCGGCCAAGCCCGGATTGCTTGACCCCGCCGAAGGGGGCGACCTCGGTCGAGATCAGGCCGGTGTTCACCCCCACCATGCCATATTCCAGCGCCTCTTGCACCCGGGTGATGCGCCCGATGTCGCGGGCATAGAAGTAGCTTGCCAGACCGAAGATCGTGTCATTGGCCAGCCGGATCGCTTCTTCCTCGGTCTCGAACTTGTAGAGCGGCGCGAGGGGGCCGAAGGTTTCCTCGTTCGACACCTTCATGCCGGGCGTCACGCCGGTGACGACCGTGGGCTGGAAGAAGGTGCCGCCCAGCGCGTGCCGTCCGCCGCCGACCACGATCTTGCCGCCGCCCGCCAGCACGTCGGCGATGTGCTCTTCCACCTTCGCCACCGCGGCTTCGTTGATCAGCGGCCCCAGGTCGGTGCCCGCCACCAGCCCGTCGCCCACGTTCAGTTTTTCCACCGCCGCCGACAGCTTCGCGGCGAAGGCGTCATAGACGCCGGCCTGAACGTAGATGCGGTTGGCGCAGACGCAGGTCTGCCCGTTGTTGCGGTATTTGGAAATCATCGCCCCCTCGACCGCCTTGTCCAGGTCGGCATCGTCGAAGACGATGAAGGGCGCGTTGCCGCCAAGCTCCATGCTGCACTTCATCACCTGATCCGCCGCCTGCCGCAGCAGGATGCGGCCCACCTCGGTCGAGCCGGTGAAGGTCAGCTTGCGCACCACCGGGTTTTCGCAGAACTCCTTGCCGATCTCGGGCGAACGGTTCGACGGAATGACCGAGAAGATGCCCGCGGGCACCCCGGCGCGTTCGGCCAGCACCGCGATCGCCAGCGCCGACAGGGGCGTATCCTCGGCGGGTTTGGCGATGAAGGCGCAGCCCACCGCCAGCGCGGGGCCGCACTTGCGGGTAATCATCGCATTGGGGAAGTTCCACGGCGTGATCGAGCCCACCACGCCGATCGGCTGCTTGATGACGGTGATGCGCTTGTCGCGCTGGTGGCCGGGGATGGTTTCGCCATAGACGCGCTTGGCCTCCTCGGCGAACCATTCGATGAAGCTTGCGCCATAGGCGATCTCGCCCTTGGCCTCGTTGAAGGGCTTGCCCATCTCGGCGGTCAGGATGCGGGCCAGATCGTCCTGATTGGCCATCATCAGGTCGAACCACTTGCGCAGGATGGCGGCGCGCTCCTTGCCGGTGCGGGTGGCCCACTCCTTCTGCGCGCCTTCCGCCGCCGCGATGGCGCGGGCGGTTTCGGCGCGGCCGAGGTTCGCGACATGGCAGATCACGTCGCCGCGTGCCGGGTTCAGCACCGGGAAGGTGCTGCCGTCATCGGCATCGACCCAGGCGCCGCCCAGATAGGCCTTGGTGACCAGAAGCGAGGGGTCTTTCAGCAACGCGCGCAGATCGGTAACGGAATCGAGCATGGGGGCCTCCATGAAACGGGATGCGTCATGGAAACCACCCGGCGGCGGCATTGTCCAGCCGGGCAGGGGCTGGCCCTTGCCCGCCCGACCGGTCTAGGATCGCCCCGCAAGAGGAGAGCCGCGCGATGGACGACCCCGATACCGCCTATTCCAACGGCCGCTTCATTCCGGGGGCCGAGACCTACGCCCCCCGCTGGGCGGCCGAGGCCGAGGCGTTCCGCGCGGCCCTTGGCCCCCGCGCGCGGCTGGGGCTGGCCTATGGCCCCGGCGCGCGGCAGTGGCTGGACCTGTTCCTGCCGGAGGGCACGCCGACGGGGCTGATGGTCTTCATCCACGGCGGCTACTGGATGAGCTTCGGCCCGCGCGACTGGTCGGGCTTTGCCCAGGGGGCGCTGGACCGTGGCTGGGCCTGCGCCATGCCGGGCTATACCATCGCGCCCGAAGGCCGCATCGCCGCGATGACGGCCGAGGTCGGCCGCGCCATCGCCCATGCCGCGGCCGAGGTCGCGGGGCCGATTGCCCTCACAGGCCATTCCGCGGGCGGCCACCTGACCGCACGGATGTTCTGCGAAGACGCCCCCCTGCCGCCCGAGGTGGCCGCGCGGCTTGTCACCGGGGTTCCGATCTCGCCCCTGTCGGATCTGCGCCCGCTCTGCGCGACCGCAATGAACGCGACGCTGAAGATCGACGCGGCCGAGGCGCTGGCCGAAAGCCCCGCGCTCCTGCCGCGCCGGGCGGGGGGGCGGGTCACCGTCTGGGTGGGCGGGGCCGAGCGGCCCGCCTTCCTCGATCAGGCGCGCTGGCTGTCCGACGCCTGGGCCTGCCCGGCCCACATCGCGCCGCGGCTTCACCACTTCAACGTGATCGACGATCTGGCCCGGCCGGATTCGCGGCTGATCGAGACGCTGCTCGACTTATAGGCCGAACTTTTCCAGCCCGGAAAAGTCGATCTTCTGCAGCAGGGGCAGCATCTTTTCCGGATCGGCCCCCTGCGCCTGCACCAGCACCTGCGTGCCCACCAGCGCCGAAAGCGTGCCATCCTGGTTGAGGAACTTGCGGTCGCCCACCTTCACGATCTTGCCCATCTGGGCCATCATGACCGTGTTGCCCAGGATGGTCGCCATGGATGCCACCATGCTGTTGTTGGCCATCAGGGTGATCTTGAATTCGGTGTCACCCTCGGCATAACTCGCCTCGGCGCCCACGCCGCCGCCCAGCACGTTCAGGCCCTGGTTGATGTCCGCGGTGTCGGTGCGGGTCCAGCCATCGGGTGCGGCGGGCAGAAAGGCCGCAAGCGCGCCGCCGCGCTTGGTCTGCATCAGTTGCTGGGCATAGGCGGCCGCGTCCATCGCGTCCTTCACCTTGCCCGCCTGATAGGCGGCAAGCGCCCCCTTCAGGCTGTCCTCGATCTCGTCGGCCAGGGCGACACCGGCGATCAGGGTCAGAACGGTCGTCATCAGGAAAATGCGCTGCATGGGGACCTCCCGCGGAAATGCGGCGATGCTACGCCCGCCGCACGCGGTGGGGCAAGCCGCTCAGCCGAAGCGCGTGACCCAGGCCGGTTGCAGATCGCCCGGCTTCGGCGTGGCCAGCCATACGGCCCGGGCGATGGCGCGGGCCAGGCAGCAGGCGGCGGCATGGCCCAGCAGGTAGGCGTCGGTCGCCGGATCGGGCAGGGGTTTCGCCCCCGTGGCGGCGGCAAAGACCAGATCGCCGTCGAATGGGGTATGCGACGGCACCAGCGCCCGCGCCATCCCGTCCTGCGCGGCGGTGGCCATGCGCAGCGCCTGCGCCTGGGTCAGCACGGCATCGGTGGCCACGATCGCGATGGTCGTGGCCTCGCCCATCCGCTTGCCCGGTGCGGGCTCGGCCGCCGGGGCGAAGGCCCGCGCCACCCCGCGCCCGCCGAACTCGGCCGCGAGTTCCCAGGGCGCGGCCCAGAACGCCGGCCCGTCGTCGACCGTGGCCTGCCCCAGCGCATTCACCGCCACCAGCGCCCCCACCGTGATCCCGTTGTCCAGCACCGCCGAGGCCGAACCCAGGCCCCCCTTCAGGTTGCCCGTCGTGGCCCCGGTGCCCGCGCCGACGCTGCCCAGCGCGAAATCGGCCGCCGCTGCCCGCAACGCGGTCAGCCCCAGCGCCTTGTAGGGGTTCACCGTCCAGTCCTTGCGCCCGCCGTTCAACAGGTCGAACAGGATCGCACCGGGCACGATGGGCACCCGCTGGTCGCCCACCGCATACCCGCGCCCCATCGCGCGCAGCCCGTCGGCCACCCCCGAGGCGGCATCAAGCCCAAAGGCCGATCCGCCCGACAGCACCAGCGCATCCACCTCTTGCACCAGCCGGTCGGGCGCCAGCAGGTCGGTTTCGCGCGTGCCGGGCGCGCCGCCCATCACATGGACCGCGGCGACAAAGGGCCGCTCGCCCACCAGCACCGTCGCGCCCGACCGCAGCCGTTCGTCCTGCGCGTTGCCCACGCGCAGCCCCGCCACATCCGTCATCAGGTTCCTTGGCCCCGGCCTCACGAGCCTCTCCCCATTTTCTGTCTGCAAATATCCCGCGGGGGTCCGGGGGCGCGAAGCCCCCGGTCCGTCCCGTCAGATGCAGCGCCCGCCATCCACTTCCAGCGCCGCGCCGGTAATCATCGACGCCTCGGGCGAACACAGGAACACCGCCGCGGCCCCCATGTCGGCCGGGGTGGAAAACCGCCCCAGCGGGATCGTGGCCAGGAACTTCGCCCGCATCTCGGGCGTGTCCTCGCCCATGAAGCTTTTCAGCAGGGGCGTTTCCCCGGCCACCGGGCAGATCGCGTTCACGCGCACGCCCGCGGGGGCCAATTCCACCGCCATCGACTTCGTGGCGGTAATCATCCACCCTTTCGAGGCGTTGTACCACGAAAGCCGCGGCCGCGGGCTGAGCCCGGCGGTCGAGGCGACGTTGAGGATCGCGCCCGCCTGCGCCGCCTTCATCCGCGGCACGATGTGGCGCGCGGTCAGAAAGACCGATTTCGCGTTGACGGCCAGCACCCGGTCGAACTCGGCCTCGGCCACGTCCTCCATCGGCTGCGGCAGGTGGGTGATGCCTGCGTTGTTCACCAGGATGTCGAGCGTGCCGAAGGCGCCGAAGGCGGCCGCGGCCATGGCTGCGACGCTTGCGTTGTCACTGACGTCCACCACCTGCGCCAGCCCGCCCACCTCGGCCGCGACCGCCTCGGCGGCAGCGCGATTCAGGTCGGCCACCATCACCCGCGCCCCCTCTGCCGCAAAGGCGCGCACGATGCCCGCCCCAAAGCCCGAGCCGCCGCCCGTCACGATCGCCGTCCTGCCCGCCAGCCGCATCCCGTCCTCCCGCTGCCTGCGATCTTTCGCAGAAAAATCGCCCTATCCGTGGTGCGCCGCAACCGTCTTCAGCACCGAAAAGCCGTAGAGCGCCTCGAACCCTTTCTCGCGTCCGTGGCCCGACAGGCCCACGCCGCCGAAGGGCAGTTCCACCCCGCCCCCCGCGCCATAGTTGTTCAGGAACACCTGCCCGGCCCGCAGCCGCTTCGCCATGCGCAGCGCGCGGCTGCCGTTTTCCGTCCAGCAGCCGGCAACAAGGCCGTAGCCCGTGCCATTGGCGATGGCGGTCGCGTGATCCTCGTCGTCGAAGGGGATCACCACCTGCGCGGGGCCGAAGATCTCCTCTTGCGCCAGCCGGTGATCGGGGCCCACGTCGGCCAGCAGCGCGGGGGCCACATAATGCCCGCCCGCGGGCGCCCCCTCCACCACCTGCCCGCGCGCGGCCAGGGTCAGATCCCCGGCCAGCGCCAGAAAGCCTTCCACCAGCGCCTTCTGCCGGGCCGAGATCAACGGCCCCACATCAAGGTCAGACAGCGCCGGGCCCACCTTCAGCGCGCCGTAGCGGGCGGCCATGCGGTCCACCACCTCGGCGTAGCGGCTGCGTTCCACCAGGATGCGGGATGCGGCGGAACAGGTCTGCCCGGCGTTCTGGATGCCCGCGTTCACCAGGAAGGGCAGCGCGCGGTCCAGATCGGCATCGGCAAAGACCACCTGCGGGCTCTTGCCGCCCAGTTCCAGCGTGACCGGTACCACATTGCGCGCCGCCGCCGCCTGCACCAGTTGCCCGACCCCGACCGAGCCGGTGAAGCTCAGGTGCCGCACCCCCGGATGCGCGGTCAGCGCGGCGCCCGCCTCCTCGCCCAGACCCGGCACCACGTTCAGCGCGCCCGCGGGCAGCCCCGCCTCTTCCGCCAGCCGCGCGAAGGCCAGCGCGGTCAGACAGGCTTCCTCGGCCGGTTTCAGCACGCAGGCGTTGCCCATCGCCAGCGCCGCCCCGACCGACCGGCCGATGATCTGCATGGGATAGTTCCAGGGCACGATATGGCCCGTCACCCCATGCGGCTCGCGCAGGGTGTAGACGGTGTAGCCGTCCAGATAGGGGATCGTCTCGCCCATCAGCTTGTCGGCGGCGCCTGCGTAGAATTCCATGTAGCGGGCCAGCGCCAGCGCATCGGCGCGCGCCTGCTTCAGCGGCTTGCCCACGTCGGTGGCCTCGATCACCGCCAGGTCATCGGCCCGCGCCAGAACCAGCGCGCCGATCCGGGCCAGCACCCGGCCGCGTTCCGCCGCGGTCATCCGCCCCCAGGGGCCCGCCAGCGCCGCCTCGGCCGCAGCGACCGCCGCGTCGATCTCGGCCGCGCCGCCGCGGGCGATGGCGCCGATCGCGGCCCCGGTCGAGGGGTCTTCCAGCGGCAGGGTCTCGGGCAGGGTCAGCCAGCGCCCCCCGATGAAAACCTGCGCCGGGTCGAACCACAGGCGGTCAAGCGGCATCGTCATCCTCCATCCAGCCGGGCGGGATCTTCGGCGTCGCCGCCACCAGGTCCCGCGTATAGGGGTGTTCGGGCGCGTCCAGCACCCGGTCGGTCGGGCCTTCCTCGACGATTTCGCCCGCCTGCATCACCAGCACCCTGTCGGTGATCGCGCGCACCACCGACAGGTCGTGGCTGATGAACAGGTAGCTGAGCCCGTGGCGGTCCTGCAGGTCGCAGAGCAGGTCAAGGATCTGCGCCCGCACCCGCACGTCCAGCGCCGAGACCGCCTCGTCCAGCACGATCACCTCGGGGCGGGTGATGAGCGCGCGGGCAATGGCGATGCGCTGGCGCTGGCCGCCGGAAAACTCGTGGATGAAGCGTTCCCCGTCCTCGGGGCGCAGGCCCACGTCGGTCAGCGCGGCGGAAACGCGCTCGGCCGCGTCGGCGGGGGGGGCGGGCAACAGGTGGAAGGGTTCCGCCACCAGCCGCGCCACCCGCCAGCGCGGATTGAAACTGCCGTAGGGATCCTGGAACACCGCCTGCAGCCCGGCGCGCAGTGTGTCGGGCATCCGCGGGCCCACGGGGTGTTCGCCGAAAAGCCGGATCGCGCCGCCCTGCAACGGATCAAGCCCCAGCACCGCGCGCGCCAGCGTCGACTTGCCCGAGCCGCTTTCGCCCACCAGCCCCAGGCTCTCGCCCTTGTTCAGGCGCAGGCTGACCGCCTTCACCGCGTCGAAGAAGCGTGGCGGCGCGAAGGGGCGGCGCGCCAGCGGATAGCGGCGCAGCGCCCGGTCGACCGTCAGCATGGGCGCGCTGCCGATCCGGGGGGTGCGGCGGGGCACATGATGGGCCGCGGCGAAAAGCGCACGCGTATAGGCGTCGGCACGGGTGCGAAAGACGGTCTCTGTCGGTCCCGCCTCGACGATGCGGCCCGCCTGCATCACCGCGACATGGGTGGCAAGCCCCGCGACCACCGCAAGATCGTGGGTGATCAGCATCAGCCCCATCCCCTCTTCCGCCACCAGCCCGCGCAAGAGGTCAAGGATCTGCGCCTGCGTGGTGACATCAAGCGCGGTCGTGGGCTCGTCGGCGATCAGCAGCTTCGGCCGCAGGGCGATGGCCATGGCGATGCAGACCCGCTGCCGCTGGCCGCCCGACAGCTCGTGCGGGAAGCGTTCCAGCGGGAACCGCTCGCCCGCCAGCCCCACCCGGTCCAGCCGCTGCCGCGCGACCCGCAGCGCCTCGCCCCGGCTGGCGGCGCCATGGATCAGCAGGGTTTCGGCCACCTGGTCGCCGATGGTCTTCATCGGGTTCAGCGCCGTCATCGGCTCCTGGAAGATCAGCCCGATCTCGCGCCCGCGCAGCCCGCACATCCGCCGCTCGGGCAGGCCGATCAGCCCGGTTCCCGCCAGCGTGGCCTGTCCGCCGACCTCGGCCCCGTGCGGCAGGAGGCCCATCAGCGCCAGCGCCGTCATCGACTTGCCCGAGCCGCTTTCGCCCACCAGCCCGAAGACTTCGCCCGGTGCCAGATCGAAGCTGACGCGGTTCAGCACCGGACGGCCGTGGATCGCCACCGACAGATCGCGGACGGACAAAAGCGTCATGCCTGCCGCCTCAGCCGCGGGTCCATCAGGTCGCGCAGCCCGTCGCCCAGCAGGTTCAGCCCCAGCACCGTCAGCACGATGGCCAGCCCCGGAAACAGCGCAAGCTGCGGCGCCAGACCCATCAGCGTCTGGCTGTCGGCCAGCATCCGGCCCCAGCTTGGCGTGGGCGGCTGCGCGCCAAGGCCGACATAGCTCAGCCCCGCCTCGGCCAGGATGCCAAGGCTGAACTGGATGGTGCCCTGCACGATCAGCAGGTTCGCCACGTTCGGCAGGATGTGTTCCACCGAGATGCGCGCCCCCCGCTTGCCTGCCAGCCGTGCCGCGCGGATGTAATCCAGCGTCCAGAGGCTGAGCGCGCCGCCGCGGGTCACCCGCGCGAAGACCGGGATGTTGAAGATCCCGATCGCCAGGATCGCGTTCACCGCCGAGGGCCCGAAGACCGAGGTGATCAGGATCGCGATGACAAGCGAGGGGAAGGCAAAGACCAGATCGCCGCCGCGCTGGATCACCTCGTCGATCCACGAGCCGCGGGTGGCGGCCGCCCAGAGGCCCAGCGGCACGCCCGCCCCCATCCCGATGCCCACCGCCACGATCGCCACCGCGATCGAGGTTCGCGCGCCGACCATCAGTTGCGCCGCCACGTCGCGGCCGAACTGGTCGGTGCCCAGCCAATGCGCGGCCGAGGGCGGGCGCAGTTTCTGCGCGATGTCCATTGCGGCATAGGGCCAGGGTGTCCAGACGAAGGACAGCAGCGCCATCGTCACGAAGGTGCCCGCGAGCACCGCCCCCAGCCACAGGCCGACGCGCCGTCTGGTGCCCCGCCTCATCGCCGCAGCCTCGGGTCGACAAGCACATAGGCCAGTTCCACCGCGAAGTTCACCACGATGACCGCGGCGACCAGCAGCATGACCACCGATTGCACCACGATCAGGTCGCGCTGGGTGATGCCCTGAAAGATCAGCCGCCCCAGACCGGGCAGGTAGAACACGTTTTCGATGATGATCGCCCCGGCCAGCAGGAACGAGAATTGCAGCCCCAGGATGGTCAGCACCGGAATGAGCGCATTGCGCAGGCCGTGCCGCCGAACCGCCTGGCCCTGCGACAGGCCCTTGGCCCGCGCGGTGCGGATGAAATCCTGCGACAGCGTCTCGATCAGGGCCGAACGCATGACGCGGGTCAGGATGGCCGCCTGCGGCAGCGCCAGCGCGACCGCGGGCAGGGTCAGCCCGCGCAACCCGGGCCAGAGCCCGCCGCCCCAGCCCGGGAAACCGCCTGCGGGCAGCCAGTGCAGCCGCAGGGCAAAGACGATGACCAGCAGCATGGCGAACCAGAAGTTCGGTACCGCGATGCCAAGTTGGGTTGCCCCCATCACCGCCAGATCGGCCCCCCGCCCGCGGCGCGCGGCGGCAAGCATGCCCGCAGGGAAGGCCAGCAGGCTCGACAGCGCCATCGCATAGACCGTCAGCGGCAGCGAGACCTGCAACCGTTGCAGGACCAGCCCCGCCACCGGCACCCGGTAGGTGTAGCTTGTGCCCAGATCCCCGGTCAGCATGCCCCCCACCCAGTGCAGGTAGCGCAGCGGCAGCGGCCCGGTCAGGCCCAGGCTGTGACGCAGCGCCTCGACCGTGTCGGGGGTGGCGTTCAGGCCCATCATGAAGGTCGCCGGATCGCCCGGAATCACCTGCACCACGACGAAGATCACCACGCTCGCCACCACCAGGCTGAGCACGAGCGACCCCAGACGCGAGAGCAGGTAACGCGGCATCGGTTCTCCTTCCGTCGCGGCGAAGCCTAAGCGGGGCGCAGGGGAATGGTCCAGCCCCGCGATGCAACACGGGTTTGTGCAATCGGGCGGGGCGCGCCCACTGGACCTTGCCCCCGGTCGGCGTATGTTCCCGCCAAACGGGACAGGACGCACGGAATGGATCAGGCAGGCTGGCAGGAACGGCCCATGGCAGCACGGGTCGCGGCAGACGGGCTGGCCATGCCGCGCCGGGCCTTTGCCTGGGCCACGATCATCCTTGGGCTGACGCTGGCGGTGCTGGACGGCTCGATCGCCAACGTGGCGCTACCCACCATCGCCGAAGAGTTCAAGGCGGACCCTGCGGTCTCGATCTGGATCGTCAACGGCTACCAGCTTGCCATCGTGATGGCGCTTCTGCCGCTGTCGACGCTGGGGGAACGCTACGGCTACCGCTGGGTCTACCTGTACGGGATCCTGCTGTTCACCGTCGCCTCGCTGGGCTGCGTGCTGGCGCCATCGCTTCAGGCGCTGACCGTGGCGCGGGTGGTGCAGGGGCTGGGGGCCGCCGGCCTGATGAGCGTGAATGCCGCGGTGCTGCGCTATACGGTGCCGCAGGTGAAGTTCGGCGCGGCGATCGGGATGAACGCGCTGGTGGTGGCCGCGGCCTCGACCGCGGGGCCCGCGATTTCCGGGGTTCTGCTGGCGCTGGCAAGCTGGCGCTGGCTCTTTGCCATCAACCTGCCGCTGGGCGTTCTGGTGCTGGTGCTGGGCTGGCGCAGCCTGCCCGACAGCGACCGCACCCATGACCGCTTCGATGTGCCAAGCGCGGTGCTGAGCGCGCTGGCCTTCGGGCTGGTCGTGACCATCATCGACAGCTTCGGCCATGCGATCGCCTGGGGCATCGTGCTGCCGCAGGTGGTGGCCTGCGTGCTGGCGTTCATCTGGCTGTTTGCCCGGGCCCGCCGGACGGCCCGGCCGATGCTGCCGCTGGACCTGCTGCGGTTGCCGATCTTCTCTCTGTCGATCAGCACCTCGGTTGCGTCCTTCGCGGCGCAGATGCTGGCCTTCGTCTCGCTGCCCTTCACCTTCCAGATGCTCTACCAGATGAGCCCGACGGGCGTGGGGATCCTGATGATGCCCTGGCCGCTGGCGGTGGCCGTGGTGGCGCCGCTGGCCGGGCGGCTGGCCGACCGGTATTCCTCGGCCGTGCTGGGCGGGACAGGGCTGATCCTGCTGGCGGTCGGGCTTGTGCTGCTGGGCCTCTTGCCCGCGCATCCCGCGGATTGGGACATCGCCTGGCGCATGGCGCTGTGCGGCGCGGGGTTCGGGCTGTTCCAGTCGCCCAACAACCGCACGATGATCGCCGCAGCCCCGCGCGAGCGCAGCGGTGCCGCCAGCGGGATGCTGAGCGTCGCGCGGCTGATGGGGCAGTCCATCGGCACCGCGCTGGTGGCGCTTTTGCTGGCGCAGTTCGGCATCGCCGGGGCGGTGACGGCGCTGTTCACCGGCGCGGCCTTCGCGGCGGTGGCGGCCGTCTTCAGCCTGACGCGGCTGGCCGTCTAGGTGGCCGGGCGCGGGCGCGCGTGGCTCTCTTTGCCGCCGCAATGCGGCGTGCTACATCTTGTGCCGACGAACCAGAGGATTGCACGGCGATGAGCCTGATCGACTACGCCCAGAATTGCGCGCCCGAGCCTCGCGCACCCAGCGCGATCGACATGCTGGACAATGCCGAGAAGACGACCGAGTTCCTCAAGGCCCTGTCGCATCCCGCGCGGCTGGTGATCCTGTGCCGCCTGGCCGAAGGGCCGCTGACGGTGGGGGAACTGGAAGCCTTCCTCGAGTTGCCGCAATCTGCCGTGTCGAAGCAGCTGGCCCGCCTGCGCGAGGATGAACTGGTCGATTGCCGCCGCGACGGGCGGACCATCACCTATTCCCTGAGCGACGAGAGGACGCGGCGCATCATCCGCGCCCTCTATGACGAGTTCTGCGCCTGACGCTCAGGCGACGTGGCGGATGACGAAGGAATAGACCCCGCCTGCCTGGTTCGACGAGACCAGCTCGTTGCCCGTGGTGCGGCAGAAGGCCTCGAAATCCTTCACGGCGCCGGGGTCGGTTGCCAGCACTTCCAGCGTAGCGCCCGTGGGCATGTCCTTCAGGGCCTTCTTGGTGCGCAGGATCGGCAGCGGGCAGTTCAGCCCCTTGGCGTCCAGAGTCTGATCGGCCATGTCGTCGTCTCCTCAGATGTACAGGTTGATGTCGCTGCGGGTCGCCACGTCGACCCACGAGGCCGCGCCGCCGAGCACCGGCCCGTCGATCATGTCCTCTTTCTTGTATTCGAAGAGATCCATGGTCATCTGGCAGGCGATCATCTTCACGTCCGCCTCCAGCGCCAGGTCGCGCAACTCCTCGATCGAGGCCACGCCCTTCTTCTTGATCATGTTCTTCATCATGTTCGTGGTCAGCGCGGTGGCGCCGGGCATGGCGGCAAGGATGTTCGGCATCCCCATGTGCATGCCCATCATCGGCATTTCCATCGCCGCGTTGCCCAGGGGGTTGATCTTGAGGTTCAGGTCCTTCTTCAGCAGGGCGAGCCCGTAGAAGGTGAAGAACATGGTGGTGTCGATGCCCATCGCGGCCGCCGTGGTGGCCAGGATGAAGGGCGGGTAGGCCCAGTCGAGCGTCCCCTTGGTGACGATGATCGTCATCGACTTGGCGTTGTCTTCGCTCATGGCGGTCTCCCTGCCGGTCGTGCCGGCGCTCGTCGTTTCCGTGCTGCAACCGTCCGCACTCGGGGCGCCCGGCTGCGAATGAGGCCCCCCGGACCGGCGCCGGTGTCAGGCGGCGCAGCCCGCGAAATTGTCGGCCGCCATCTTCGCTTCGTAGGGGCCCGCCACCTCGGCGCCGCTGGTCAGTGCGGCGGCGGCGGCGGCATCGGCGGGCTTCACCTTCACCATCCAGCCCGCGCCATAGGGTTCCGAGTTCGCGAGCTTGGGGTTCGAGGTCAGGTCGTCGTTCACCGCCACGATCTCGGCGTCGAACAGGATCTTGGCGGGGCCGACCCATTTGCCGCTTTCGACCGTGGCCACCGACTTGCCCGCGCCGATCGTCTTGCCCGCCTTCTTGGCCGTGAAGGCGACCAGTTGGCCGGCCATGCCGGTCGCGATCATCGTCATGCCGACGGTGTAGGTGCCATCGCCCTCGGGGCGGTACCACAGGTTGTTGTCGACATCGTAAAGCAGGTCGTCGGGAAGGTTGCAGCCACGGACCACGGGCATTTGATGGCTTCCTCTTCAGGCTTGGGGGGTGGAAGGGGTCGGTTCGGCGGTACGGATGGGGCGGGAGGAACAGCAGAACTCTCCCAGCCCGTCGGATTCGAGCTTGCCGCCGACAAACAGCGCCAGATGCCGCACGACCATCGCGCCCAGGCGGATGTTGCGTGCGGTGTCCGGCCCTGCCGGGTCAAGGCGGATCAGATTGTGGTGCCACACCGCCTCGCGGCAGGTCTCGCGGCAGGCGTTGAAGCTGGGGTTGCCGCGCGCGGCCTGCCGGTGCAGGGCCAGCAGGCGGAAGCCTTCCGCGGTGGCGGTGGTCGGGGTCTGCCCCTTGGCGGCAAGCCAGGCCAGAAGCACATCCTCGCCCATCGCCAGCAACTCGTCGGCCAGCGCGGGGGCGCGGGCGGCAAGGTCGGCGTCCGCGGCGGCGGCGATCTGGTCGGTCCGGTCCTCGATGTCCTCGATCGACCGGCGGTATCCTTCGGTCATGCCAGGCCCTTCTCTTTCAACAGCGGGCGGGCGTCCGAAAAGTTTTCCTGAACGGCCACCCGGTTCGGCGACAGGCCAAGCGCCATGCCCAGAAGCTGCGTGAAGTAGAGAATCTTCACGTTCGTCTTTCTACCAAGAACCTTCTCGGCACGGATTTGATGCATCTCAAGTCCGGTGTGGCAAGTCGGGCATTCCGTCGCGATCACGTCGGCGCCGCAGGCCTCGGCCGTGGTCAGGATGTTCAGCACAAGCTTGGTGGACGTGTCGCTGTCCGACAGCGAATGCGCCCCGCCGCAGCAGGCGGTCTTCAGCGGAAAGTCCACGTTCTGCGCCCCCGCCGCCGCCAGGATGTCATCCATGAAATGCGGCTTGGCGGTCGACTCGCTGCCCGGCCCCTTGTCCTTCTCGGGGAAGATGTGGCGCGGGCGGGTGTACATGCAGCCGTAGTAGTTGGCGACCCTGATCCCGTTCAGCGAGTTCTTCACCCGGCGGCGGATTTCATCTTCGCCCACCGCCTTCTTGATCCAGTCGAGCGCGTGGATGGTTTCCACCTTGCCCGGCTCATAGGTCTTGTGGCCCGCCTTCTTCGACAGCCGGTCGTTCACCTCGACCGACGCATCGTCGTGGCTCAGGTCGTATTCGGCCTTCTTGAGGTTGTGATAGCAGCCGTTGCAGGGCGCCATCACGGTGTCGAAGCCCATCTCCTCGGTGATCGAGAGGTTGCGGGCCGACAGATAGGTCTGGATCTTCGGATCGATGTTCTTCACCTCCATCGCGCCGCAGCAGTTCCAGTTCTCGATCTCGACCAGGTCCAGCCCCAGTTCCTTGCCGACCGCCTTGGTCGAGGCGTTGTAGGCGTGGCCCGACCCTTCCAGGGCGCAGCCCGGATAGTAGGCGACCTTCTTGTAATCCCCGTCAGCCATCACTCTGCCCCCTTCGCGTCGAGCCCCAGCGCCTTGCGGTTGGTGGCTTCCACCTCGTGCACGTATTCGTTGATCGCGGCGCGGGCGCGGCCCCAGCCCCGCGTCTTCGGGCGGAACACCGTGCTCAGCCCCAACCGGATCAGGTAGAAGACCGGGAAGCGCCGGATCAGCCCCAGGATCATGGTTTCAAGCCAGGGCTGGCGCAGCGGCTGGCCGGTGTCCTGCAGGAAGTTGCGCAGCACCAGCCCGTCTTCGATCTTGCCGCGCTGGAACACCTGCGCCGAGAACCCTTCGTCGAAGATCGTCGAAGGCGACTTCGGCGTATGGCCCTTCAGCTCCAGCCAGTGCGCGGTCGCCTTCATCACGCCTTCGGGCGCCACGTCGCGCGGGCAGGCGTAGGTGCATTTGTTGCACGACACGCATTGCCAGATGATGTCCTTGTCGCGCAGCAGCTCGTCCTCCATCCCCAGCCGGATCAGGTAGATCCAGTAGCGGGGATTGAATTCGGGATTGATCGCGTTGACCGTGCAGGCGTTCGTGCAACTGCCGCATTGCCAGCAGCGGTGGATGTTCTCGCCCCCCGGTAGGGCCGCGATCTCTTCCTGAAGGTTCTCGTTGTAATCGGTGATCGACCGGCCCTCGATGAAGGTGGACCAGTGGCCCGACACATCCATCCCGTCGATCACAAGGTGATCGTGCGTCACCAGATTTTCCGGACGGATCAGGGATTTTTCGTGGATGGGCATTACGATGCCTCCTGCTGCGTGATCGCCGGGAGCGTTCCCAGCACATGCGCCGATCCGTCGATCAGCTTCAGCCGCGTGCGGCCGGTTTCGGTATCCACCGCATCCAGCCCCAGCATCCGCCGGGTATGGGCCATCGGGTCGCCCGCGCTGGAGAATTCCGAGCGCAGGTATTGCCCGCCCCGGTCGTTGATGTAGCCCGCGTAGATGTGCGCCAGCAGCAGGTCGGCGTAGAACGGCAGGTCGCGGAACACGCCTTCGCCCTTCAGGAACCCTTCCAGTTCGTCGCGCAGCGTCGTGAAGGCGGTGAAATCATCGGCCACGGTGATCTTCACCGCGTCCACGTCATCGGCGAACCAGATCTCGCGCAGCACGCCGGTTCCGACGCGGGCATCCCAGATCCAGCGGGTCATCAGCGGGTAGCGGGCGGGGGCGGTGAAATGCAGCGCCTCGGCGGCAAGGTCGCGGACCCAGCGATGCGCCTTGTCGCGCGGGAAGGACGCGCAGAAGGCGGCCATCCGGGCATCGGCCGTGGCCGCATCGTCGGCCCCGTCCAGCAGACCGGCCAGCCGCCCCTGCATTTCCCAAAACGCGTTATCGGCCAGCCAGCCCCCGATGCGGCGGCGCACCGGCGTGATGAAGGCGGCCAGGTCAAGAAACTCGGGCTCGGTCAACTGTTCCAGCCTGCCCTTGCCCAGCAATTCCTCGAACAGCGAGGCCTTCAGCGCCAGCGCGGTGACATAGCGTTCCACCCCGCCGGTGGGTTCGGCCGCTTCGACCAGATGCGCGAAGGCGCGCCGCAGCCGCGGCCCCGACAGATCCAGCACCGGCCGTTGCGGGGCCGGGGCAGGCGCGGGGACAGGCTTTGGCGCGCGGCCGAACAGCATCACTCGGCCGCCGCCCGCACGGCCATGCCGGCAAAGTTCATCGCGGCCATGGCGGCGGCGTGACCCTGCGCGATGGAATCGTCGATCGTCTCGGGCCCCGAGGCGGCGCCGCAGGTGAACACGCCGGGCCGCGAGGTTTCGGCCAGATGCGCGTAGGTCGTCTGCTTGCCGATGTAGCCCCAGCGGTTCAGATCGACCCCGAAGACGGCGCTGATCGTCATGTTGTCGACGTTCGGGTCCATGCCGACGGCGTGCACCACCATGTCGAACGGGATCGAGATCGGGCGCTTGACCAGCGTGTCTTCGCCCTTCACCAGCAGGCGGCTGCCGTTCGAGGTGACCTCGGCGATCCGCGCCTTGACGTACTTGACCTTGAAGTTTTCCTGGCTGCCCCAGTAGTACTCGCCCTCGTAAAGGCCGAAGGTGCGGATATCCATGTAGTAGATGTAGACATTGGTCTTCGGCGACATCTCGCGGATTTCCATCGCCAGATTGGCCGACACCGTGCAGCAGATCTTGGAACACCACTCGCGGCCGATCTGGCGGTCGCGCGAGCCGGCACAGAGCAGGATCGCCACGCGGTCGGGAACCCGGCCATCGGACGGGCAGCGCACCCCCTTGCCCGACGAGATCATCTGTTCGACCATCGTCGTCGTCACCACGTCGGGATAGGTGCCAAAACCCCATTCCGGCTTGTTGATCGGGTCGAAGTGGGTAAAGCCCGTGGCCAGGATCGCCGTTTCCGCCTCGACCGTGCTGCCGTCCTTCAGCGTCGCCACGAAGTTGCCCGGCGTACCCGTGAAGGCTTGCACGGTACTGTTCACCTTCACGTCGACCGACGGGTTCGACACCACACGGTTGACCATGCCGCCGATGGCGTCCTTGGCCCATTCGTGGCTTGGCACCAGCTTTGCATAGCCCGACAGGATCGGCGCGCCGCCAAGGATCGCTTCCTTCTCGACCAGCACGGCCTTGCGGCCGGCCGAGGCGAGGGCGTGGGCTGCGGACAGGCCGGCCGGCCCCCCGCCGATGATGAGGACAGGCTTTGTCACTTATCCGCTCCTGCAAGGGCTTTCGGTTTCACATAGCCGGGGCCAGAGGTGATGGCGCGCTTCGGATCGTACAGGGTCTCGATCCGGCCGGCCTTCACCTCGTCGAGGTAGGTCTCGAACTCGGCCTTCTTGGCCTCCCAGTCGATCCCCATCTTCTCCAGCAGTTTTTCGAAGGGCGACGCATGCCAGTGCAGTTGCGCCAGCTTGTAGGGATGCGCGCCGCAGACCAGGGCTGCGAACTGGCAATCGGCCATCACCGGCAGCTCGTAGACCTTGTCCACCGCGCGGCCGATCCACTGGTTCTTGTCCAGCGTGGTGATGCAGCCGGTATCGTGGCCGACCATCACGTCGGATCGCGCCTCTTCCACCGCCACCTTGATCTTGCGGTCGATGGCGAAGGAGCGAGTGAATTCCCGCTCGCCGATGATGTGGCGGAAGCCGAAGCCGCAGCAGTCGTACCAGGTGGAATAGTCGATCACCTGCGTGCCCAGCGTCTGCAGAAGGCCGGTGGTGACGGCGACGCGGTTGCCGTCCATCACCGTGTCGTCATAGATCACGTCGTCCGGCACCATCTTGTAGACGTGGCAGGCCGGATGGACCGTGGTGCGGATGTGGGAGACGTCGATCTCCTGGTAGTTCCGGATCCGGTGGCGCATGACGTGCAGCCATTCCGAATAGTGCACGATCTCTTCGGGGATCAGCAGCTTGCCGTCGATCAGCCGCCCCAGCTTGCCGAGGATCTTCTTCACCTCGTCGCGCAGTTCGGCCGAATGCATCAGGAAATGCCGCATTTCCTTGTAGTTGCCGAACGACGTGCCGCAGTGGACCAGCGGATAGTAGGTGCCCTCCGGCAGGCCCTGCGCCTTGGCGCTGACATAGGCCTGATGGAAGTTGCGCAAGAACACGGCGGCAAGGCTGACCACATTGCCGATGCCCGATCCGTGGTAGTTCCAGGCGGTGCACGAGGTCTGGTCCGTCTCGTCCAGATAGGTCAGCTCCATCTTGTTCATGAGCCAGAGGATCGAGGACGGATAGCCCGGGATGTTGCCGCACTGGCCGCAGGACTTGTGGTGCCAGAGGTTCGTGGTGGGGATCTTCTTGTCCCAGCCGTAAAGCGTCTTGGCCATGATCGGCTCGTTGTGCTCGCCGACCCGGTGGACAAGGATCTCTCCGTCCTTCTCCAGTTGCCACATGGCGTCGCGGATGTCCTCGCGCCGCTCCTTGCCCATCAGCAGCGCCCGCTTGTCGATCTTGGCTTCCACCCAGTCGGTCGCCCGCCGGGCGTCCGCCGCGCTGAGGTTCGACGGCTGCCAGTCAGCCCCGAAGCCGGAAAAAGCCCCGGCCTTGCCTTCGTTCGTTCCGTTCGCCATCGCGTTTCCTCCTGATGCGGTGCCGACGACAGGCTGTGCCCTATTCGTCGTCGTCCTCGTCGTCGTCCTGCTCTTCGAGGAACTCGTCCCACTCCTCGCGCTTCTCATCCATCACGTCGGACACCACGTCGAAGAGGTTCTCATCGACCGTTTCCAGCTGGTCGAGCACGCCTGTCGCCTCCCAGATCGTGTAAAGCTCGACCGAGGTCTTCAGGTTCACGATCCAGGCCGTATCCAGCGTGTGCATGGTGGGCATGGGGATCGCCTTGCGCAGGATCATCAGCGGCGCGTCCACCTTGGCGACGTTCGGGCCCCAATCGGGGAAGGCCTCCTTGGTGATCATGTTCGGCGCAAGCTGGTTGCCGGTGGACACCAGCTTCAGCAGGACGCGGCTGAAGGGGCGCAACACGTCCTTGGCCGATTCCAGCCCGTGCTTGATCGCGACTTCGCGCATGATCATCACCAGGCCGCCGGGCGAGTTTTCGAACGGGCAGCGCGCGGCGCAGGTGTAGCACTGGGCGCAGGCCCAGATCTTTTCCTGCATCGCGTCGTAGATGCCTTCCAGATTCTCGGTCCACAGCAGCTGCACGATCTCGCGCGGGCTGTAATCGTAGTAGTGGGCCGAGGGGCAGGTGGCGGTGCAGATCCCGCAGTTCAGGCAGCCGTGGATCTCGCTCGAGTAGACCGAGTGGCTGCGGATGTCCTCGAAGATTTCCTCGAGCTTCTCGTAGGCCACCACCGGCTTTTCCGACACCGGGTCGGAAATCGGCGGGTTCGGCATCTGGACGTGAGCGTTCATCTTCGCCTCCCCTGCGAAAACAACGGGCCACCGGTCAGTAGGTCAGCACCTTCGCGTCGTCGTTTTCCATGATGTCCTCGATGACCTTGGCGCCGCCCACGATGCCCTCGCATTCGGGGATCAGGTCGTCGGCGGTCATGTCGAAAAGATCGAGGTTGGGCGAGCAGCAGTAGAACTTGGCGCCCGCCTCATGCGCGTCCTTGATGAAGTCGTAGACCGTCTTGGGGCTGCCCGGCTTGACCACCAGCTTTTCGGCCACGCCCTTCTTCATCAACTGGCCCGCGGTGGCGGTGCAGATCACGTCGACCTCGTAGTCCATCGCGGCCGCGACCGTGGCCTGGAAGAACGGGGCGCCCAGTTCCTCGCCGTTACGGGGGTCGGTATTGACCATCACGATGATGAGTTTGCTCGCCACGTCGTTCTCCTTCAGCGCGACGACCTGCGCGGCTGTCGCATGACTGTTTTCGAATATTTGCATAGACCGGAACATATGTCGAGAATGGAATATGCGTTCCCGACAGTGTTCGTTCACATCCAGCCGACGCGCCGCGACAGGCCGACCATCAGCCCCGTCAGGGCCTCGGCGATCTCGGCCTGTGCCTGACCGAGCAGGTGCAGCGACGCCGCGCAATCCTCCGGCGTCTCGGCGAATTCCATCACAAGGTCTTCCATCATCCCCCGTTTCGCCCCGGGGTGGCCCACGAAGCCCAGGCTCTGCGGGCCGATCCCGAAGATGGCGGGGTGGCCGCTTTCTGCGGTTGCAAATACCTCGGCCCCGGGCGGCAGCACGGGGGCATCGCGCAGATAGGCCGCCATCGGCAGGCTTTCGGGCAAAAGTCCGCTGGCCCGCCCGGCCGGAGTGGCCGTGGCGCGCGCCACCTCGAATCGCAGCGGCGCCGCATCCGCGCCGCCCCCCGCGGCGGTGGCGAGAATCACCGCGCCAAGCTCCAGCCCCACCACCGGCAGACCTGCCGCCAGAAAGGCGCGGGTCAGCCGCAACTCGTGCCCCAGCGAGGGCAGGATATGCCCGCTGACCAGCCCATAGGGCCCGCCCCCCAGCAGCATCAGCCCGGCATAGCCATCGGGGCTGTCTGGCAGGGTGCCGCCATGGGTGAAGGGGCGCTTGTAGGCATAGCGGATGCCGCGCCCGTCAAGATGATCCTCGATCAGGCCCAGATACTCGGCCTCGGTGTGCTGGATCACGCAGATGGTCTTCATCGGTCCTCCGTCAGTCGGCCACGGCGGCCAGGATGGCGGCGGCCAGGTCTTCGGGCGGCACCCCCGGCAGTTCGATCGCGCCCGTCGCCATCGCCGCGGCGGCCGCCGCGGCCAGCGCGCCGGGCTCCAGCGCCACGCCGCGCAGGGCGGCGGCGATGCGGTCGATCCCCTCGGGCGGCAGGCAGGTGAAATCGCCGCCCAGCACCAGGTCGCGCACCCGTCCGTCCTGAGCCAGCAGCGTCACCCGCACCAGCCCGCCCGGCGCCTTGCGGGCGGCCTCGGTCAGGGTCGTGTTGGCCGCCACCTTCACCCCCAGCGCCACCAGCTTGCGGGCCTGCACGTCGGTCCAGTCCGGGTCGGCCAGCCGGGTTTCGGCACGGGCGATCGCGGCGTCTTCCGCCGCGGTCGGGCGGTCGTATTCCGGCGTCACGCCCAGGACTTCGGCGCAATGGGTCAGAAAGCGCGCCAGCAGCGCGCCCCGGGCGGGCGGCGCGGGCAGTTCCTTCGCCAGCGTGGTCATGTAATCGTCCAGCGTCTGGCGCAGCTTGTCGCGGAACTTCTCGCTGGGCACCTTCAGGCATTTCGCCATGGTCGCGGTGTCGAAGTCGAACATGAAGCTGCCGACCATCACCGTCGCCTCGCCGATGCTGGCGGCGCCCGTGCCGCCGATCTTGCGGCCGTTCACCTGGATGTCGTTCACCGGGCGATAGACGGCATTCACCCCGAAATCGCGATAGGTGCGCACCACCGGCTCGATGAAGCGGGGGTAGAGGTTCACCGCGAATTCGGGCGCCTTGCGGCGCGGATAGATGAAATGGGTGAAAAGCTGCCCGCCATCGAGGTAGACCGCCCCGCCCCCGACCTCGCGACGGATGATCGGCAGCCCGTGTTCGGCGCAATAGGCGCGGTCGACCTCTTGCGCGATGTCCTGGTGCAGCCCGACGCAGACATAGGGCGTGGCGGGCGAGGCGAGCGAGAGCACCGGATCGCTGTCGGGGCCGATGCAGGCGGCAAGGCCGTGATAGACGGCCTGACTGCGCAGCGCCGGAACCGTTCCGAAATCGATCACCCTCAGCCGCATCGCATCCCCCCGCCGCAAGGATGGCTGCGGCGGGCAGCGAAAGTCAAATACACATTCCGAAAATAGTATTTATTTCGGTCAGGCGGCGAAGGTAACCGCCCTGTTCAGCGGCAAGGTCCGGATGCGTCGGCCGGTGAGCGCGAAGATCGCATTGGCCAGCGCCGGGGCCGCGGGCGGCGTGCCGGGTTCACCCACCCCTGTCGGATGGCCGCCCGAGGCCAGGATGCGGGTCTCGAACACCGGCATCTGCGACATCCGCAGCGCGTCGTAATCGTAGAAATTCTGCTGCTGCACCGCGCCATCGGCAAAGGTGATCTCGCCCATCATCGCGGCTGACAGGCCATAGATCGCGCCGGACACCATCTGCGCCTCGATGTTGCGCGGATCAAGCGCCAGCCCCACGTCCTGCGCGATCCACATCCGTTCCAGCCGGATGCCCTGCGGGCCCTGGCTGATCTCGATCACTTCGGCGGTGGGGGTGCCGAAGGACCAGCAGAAGGCCATGCCGCGGGCCCGCCCCGCCGGGGGCGGGCTGGACCAGCCCGACATCTCGGCCACCGCCTGCACCACCGCCGCCGCGCGCGGGCTTTCGCCCTGCATCAGCGTCAGCCGCATCGCCACGGGGTCAAGGCCCGCGGCATGCGCAAGCTCGTCGAGAAAGCATTCCAGAAAGAAGGCGTTGTGCGAATTGCCGACCGAGCGCCACGACCCCACCGGCACCGCGACATCCGACACATGGCCCGTCACCCGCTGGTTCGGGATGCCATAGGGCTGGTCGAACAGCCCCTCGACCAGGATCTTGTCGGGCCCGGGCGGCGCGAAGCCCAGGATGCGCCGGGCCTGGCTGGCCAGGACCGAGGGCGCGGCCACCGCGGCCTTCAGCGCCACTGGCCCGTCGGCGGTGGCCAGCCCCATCATCCGGGCGATGGCAGCGGGGCGGTAGAAGTCATGCGTCATGTCCTCTTCCCGCCGCCAGGTCAGCAGCACGGGGGTGCCCGCCAGCGCCTTGGCCAGTTTCGCGGCCTGCACGGCATAGTCGAATTCGGCCCGCCGCCCGAAGCCGCCGCCCAGGAAGGTGGTGTGCACGGTCACCTTGTCGGCAGGCAGGCCCACGGCTGCGGCGCATTTGTCGCGGATCACCGTGGGCGCCTGGTTCGGCGCCCAGACCGTCAGGGCGCCATCCACCAGATGCGCGGCGGCATTCATCGGCTCCATCGTGGCATGGGCCAGGTAGGGCACGCGGTATTCGGCGGTGAGCGCCATGGCGCCCGTCAGCGCCCGGTCCACGTCGCCATCGTCGCGCAGGGTCGAGTTTGGGGCGTGATCGAAGGCCGTCGCGATCGCGGCCATGATCGCGTCGGTCGTCGCGGGGTAGGGGGCGGGGCCCCAGGTCACCTGCACGGTTTCCAGCGCCGTGAAGGCGGCCCAGGTGTTGGTGGCAACGACCGCCACCGCATCGCCCAGATCCACCACCGCCTTCACCCCGGGCATCGTGCGCGCGGCGGCGGCGTCGAAGCCCCGCATCGCCCCGCCAGGCGCCGGATTGGCGCGGACCGAGGCGAAGAGCATGCCCGGCAGCCGCACGTCGATGCCGAAGGTGGCGGTGCCGGTGACCTTGGCCACCATGTCGAGCCGGGGCAGCGGCTTGCCCAGCAGCCGCCAGGCCTTCGGGTCCTTCAGCGCCGGATCGGCCGGGGGCGCGATCTGCACGGCCTCGGCCGCCAGCGCGCCATAGGGGACGCGGGTGCCGTCGGGGGCGACCACGGCGCCCTTTTCGGTCACCAGCGCCATCGGGTTCTGCCTCAGCCGCCTTGCCGCCGCCTGTACCAGTACCGCCCGCGCCGCCGCCCCTGCCTGCCGCATCCGCATCCAGGCATCGACCGTCGATGTCGATCCGCCGGTCGCCTCGGTTCCCATGAACCGGCCCATCACGTCCATCGCCCCCTCGGCCAGCCGCTTCATCCGGCTGTCGCGATAGTCGATGAACGGCAGCCCCGCCGCCGCCACCGCAAGGTTGGCATAGGTGGCCGAGGCGGGCCCGTGTTCGGCCCGCACCTGCGACCAGTCCAGATCCATCTCTTCCGCCACCAGCGCGGCAAGCGTGGTCTGGATGCCCTGGCCCATTTCGGCCCGTGGGGTGATCACGCTCACCCCGTCGGCGCGCAGGATGACCCAGGGGTTGAAGACCGTCTCGCCTTCGCCGGGCACCAGCGGGTTGGCGGGGTCCTGCACATATCGGTAATAGCCGAACGCCACCCCGCCCGCGACGGCGGCAGAGGCTACCAGCAAGCTGCGGCGGGTGATCGTGCCAAGGCGGCTCATGTCACGCTCCCTGCAGGCGG
>JAJZVD010000075.1 GCA_021845805.1 Pseudomonadota bacterium
CGCCACGGCCGCGCTGCCGTCGGGCGCGATGCTGGGCGGCGCGCCCGTGCGGCTGACCGCGCTTGACGCGAGAACCGCGGTCGCGGTGCTGGCGCCGGGGGCGCTGGGGCTGGCGCTGAAGGCCGACCACCTGCGGCCGGGGCGGCTCTTCACCGCCGCCGACGCGCTGGCCCTGCCGGGCTGGGCCGCGCCGCGCCCGCCTGCGCAGCGCACGATCCTGACCCCCTCGACCGAGAAGGACGACGCCCGCCTGTCGGCCGCGCTGGCGCAACTGGCCGAGGTGGACCCCGGCCTGACGATCGAGCCCGACGAGGCCAGCGGGCGGCTGATCCTGGGCACGCAGGGCCCCGTTCATGCCCGCCGGGTGGCCGAGCGGCTGGCCACCGATTTCGGCCTGAAGGCCGCCGAAGGCCCGGTGCCACCCGCCTATCGCGAAACCGTCGCCCGGATGGTGGAATGGCATTACCGCCACAAGAAGCAGACCGGCGGCGCGGGCCAGTTCGCCGACATCGTGATCGAGGTCCAGCCCCGGCCGCGCGGGCAGGGCGTGCAGTTCGTCGAGCAGGTGAAGGGGGGCGCGGTGCCGCGCAACTACATCCCCGCGGTCGAGGCCGGGGTGCAGGAGGGGCTGCGCGAGGGGCCGCGCGGGTTTCCGGTGGTCGATATCGCGGTGGTGCTGAAGGACGGCAAGCATCACGCGGTCGATTCAAGCGACCACGCCTTCCGCACCGCGGGCCGCATGGGCCTGCGCGAGGCGCTGGCCGAGGCGGGCACACGGGTGTTGCAGCCGATCCTGCGGGCCGAGATCTGTGTGCCGGCCGCGTTTTCCGGCGCGCTGGTGCCGGCGCTCAGCGCACTGAAGGGGCAGGACCTGGCCTTTGCCGCCGACCCCGACGCCACCGGCTGGGACAGGTTCACCGTCCGCCTGCCCGCCGCGATGG
This sequence comes from Pseudomonadota bacterium, assembly GCA_021845805.1. GTDB lineage: Bacteria > Pseudomonadota > Alphaproteobacteria > Rhodobacterales > Rhodobacteraceae > Solirhodobacter. Next base: position 942 of record JAJZVD010000075.1, read on the forward strand.
TCGAGGATCTGGCCCGCACGCTGGCCGGGGCCACGCGCGGCACCGCCTGGTTCACCACCACGCTCGACCGCTACGACGAGGCGCCGCAGGGCGAGATGCGGCTGGCGGCGGCAGGCTGATCCCGCCGCCGCCGACCGGCCGCGCCGCCCTAGTGGGCCGCGCCCAGATAGGCGTCCACCACCGCCGGGTCGTTCGCCAGGTCCTTCACCAGACCTTCGCGCACCACCCGGCCGGTTTCCATCACATAGGCCCGGTCGGCGACCGAGAAGGCCGCGAACACGTCCTGTTCCACCAGCAGCACCGGGATGCCCTGCGCGCGGATGTCGGTCAGGATCGCCAGAAGATCGTCCACGATCACCGGGGCCAGGCCCAGGCTCATCTCGTCGATCATCAGAAGCTTCGGGTCCGCCATCAGCGCGCGGCCCATGGCGCACATCTGCTGTTCGCCCCCCGACATGTTGCCCGCCAGCTGCTTGCGGCGTTCCTTCATCTTGGGGAACAGGCTGTAGACCCGCTCCAGCGTCCGGGCCACGCCCTTGTCGCGGCGCAGATGCGCGCCCATGGCAAGGTTTTCCTCGACCGTCATCCGCGGAAAGAGGTGGCGCCCCTCGGGCACCTGCACGAGGCCGCGCGTAAAGGCGCCCTCGGGGGCAAGCGGCAGCAGGTCCTCGCCGTTGAAGCGCAGTGTGCCCTGCGCCGGGATGAGCCGCGACAGCGCCCGCAGAAGCGTGGTCTTGCCCGCCCCGTTCGAGCCGACAAGCGTCACGATCTCTCCGGGGTTCACCGTGAGCGACAGATCGAACAGCACCGGGACGGCGCCATAGCCCGCGTTCAGGTGCTCGATGGTCAGAAGGGGTTCGCTCATGTCCGGCGCTTTCCAAGATAGGCTTCGATGACGCGGGGGTCTTCCAGCACGCGGGTGGGGTCGCCGTCGGCGATCTTCTCGCCGTGGTGCAGCACCATCACGCGGTCCGACAGGCTGCGGATCGCCTTCACGACATGTTCGATCACCAGAAGCGCCATGCCCTGGCCGCGGATCTTCTTGATGAGGTCCACCACCTCGTCCACCTCGACCGGGTTCAGCCCGGCCATCACCTCGTCCAGCAGCAAGAGGCGCGGCTGCATCGACAGGGCCTTGGCGAACTCCAGCCGCTTGCGGTCGGGTCCGCCCAGCGCCTCGGCATTGGCGTCGATCCGGCGGCCGAGGCCGGTGAATTCCAGCCATTCGCGGGCCTTTTCCTTTGCCGCCGCCATCGAGCGTTCGGCCCCGCGCCCGAAGAGCGCGCCGACCGCCACGTTTTCCAGCACCGTCATGCCGTGGAAAGGCTTCATCACCTGAAAGGTGCGGGCGATGCCAAGGTGGGCGCGCCGGAAGGCGGGCACGTCATTGATGACCTGGCCCTCGAACACCACCTGGCCTTCCGAAGGCGTCAGCGTGCCCGAGATCATGTTGACCAGCGTCGTCTTGCCAGCGCCGTTCGGGCCGATGACGCCCAGCGTCTCGCCCTCGGCGATCTGGAAGGTGACGTTGTTCACCGACACGAGGCCCTGGAACCGTTTCGTCAGCCCGCGGGTCTCGATGACGGTGCGCGGCGCGGATTGGGGGGCGGCGGTCATAGCCGGTTCTCCCGGATGTTGCGGATGAAGTAGCGCCACGAGATCGCACGCCCGCCTTTGACCACATCGGCCAGACCCCGCGGCATGAAGACCACGGCCAGCACGATGACAAAGCCGAACAGCAGCGCCGCGGCGGTGGAGATCTGGGCGGCCAGCACCTCGTAGACGGCCGAAAGCACGAACGAGCCGATCACCGGCCCGAAGACCGTGCCGGGACCGCCGAAGACGCACATGATGACCATGCGCACGTTCAGCGTGCTGTCGAAGGCCGACGCCGGATCGACGAAGGTGGACCAGTAGGCGTGGATGCCGCCCGCGACGGCGGTGAAGATCGAGGCCAGCACCAGCGCCGACACCTTCCACAGCGTCGCGTTGACGCCCATGACGCCCGCCGCGTCCTCGTCCTCGCGGATGGCGATCAGGCCCATCCCGTAGCGCGACCGGCTGATCCACAGCACGGTCAGCGTGCAGACGACCAGAAGCCCCAGCGCCAGTTCGTAGAACATCGCGTCATTGCGCGCGAGCGGCAGCACCAGACCGATGTTCGATCCCGCGATCGGCAGGTTGGAAAAGATCGCCATCATCGCGCCGTTCAGGCCCAGCGTCGCGATGGCGAAATAGGGCCCCCGGAGCCGCAGGATGGGCAGGCCCACCAGCGCCGCGCCGGTCATGGCAAGGATCACGCCGATCACCAGCCCGACCCCGAAGGGCAGGTTGTAGTTGGTCATGGCGATGGCGGTGCCGTAGGTGCCAAGCCCGTAGAACACCGAGTTGCCGAAGGACACATAGCCGCCGAAGCCGCCAAGGATGTTCCAGCTTTGCGCCAGCGTGGCCAGCAGAAGCGCGTTGATGCCGAACTGCACCATCGTGTCGCTGCCCACCATCGGCAGCACGGCCAGCGCCAGCGCGACCAGCACGGCAAGGGGAAGGATCAGGCGTTTCATCAGGCAGCCCTCACGGCGCGTTTGGGGCGGACCACCAGCACCACGACCAGCAGGCCGAAGCTGATGACATCGGTGTAGGTCGGGCCGATGTAGAGCGCGGTCAGCGACTCGGCGATGCCCACGAAGATGCCGCCCAGGATGACGTTGAAGGGGTTCGCAAGGCCCCCGATGATGGCGATGACGAAGCTTTTCGCGGTCAGGCTGGCGCCCATGTAGGGCGTCAGGTTGGAAATCATCCCGTAAAGCCCGCCCGCGGCCCCGGCCAGCGCGGCGCCGATCCCGAAGGTGATCGCGTAAAGCTTGCGCGGGTTCACCCCGTACAGGCGGGCCGCGGTCAGGTTCTGTGCCGTGGCGCGGATCGCGCGCCCCAGCGGCATCCGGTTCAGCAGGAACCACACGCCCGCCGCCAGCGCCACCGCCACGCAGAAGGCCGCCAGCCGCACCACGGGCACCGTCAGGCCCAGGACCGGAAAGTTGGCCCCCGCATAGCTGGGGTTGATGGTGCGGAAGTCGGCGGTGAACACCAGTTGCGCGGCGAAGGTCAGCACCACGTCAAGCCCGAAGGTGATCAGCAGCGTGTTGAGCATCTTCGAGCGCACGACGAGGTTCAGAAGCCCCCATTGCAGCGCAAAGCCCGCGGCGAACATCACCACCATCGCGATGGGCAGCGCCACGAACGGGTCGATCCCCGCGAGGGTGAAGAGATAGTAAACCGTGTAGCCCCCCAGCATGATCAGCGCGCCATGGCTGAGGTTCACGATGTTCAGAACGCCCCAGACCAGCGCCATTCCCAGCGCCATGAGACCGTATAGCCCGCCGAGCAAGATGCCGTTCAGCAGGATCTGTGCCAGAACCATTCCCGTTCCTCCGGTTGGGCCGGGCGCCCGCGGGGGGCGCCCGGCCGGGTCAGCTTAGCGCTTGTCCCAGGCGGGGACGGGGTACATCGGCTTGGTCATGAAGTCGGTCGAGTAGACCGGAACCATGTTGCCGTCCTGGATCTGCACCACCACCTGCGGCAGCACGATCTGGCCGTTCTCGCCGTACTTCACCTTCGCATAGAGGCTGTCGAAGCTGATGCCGGCGATCGCGTCGCGCACCTTGGCGGGGTCAAGGGTGCCCGCCTTCTCGATCGCTTCCACGAAGGTTTCCACATCCGCGGCACCCGAGGCGGCGTGATAGTCGGGGTCATAGCCGAACTTGGCCTTGTATTCGGCGGCGAACTGGGCCGCATCGCCGAACCAGCGGTCCTTCAGGCTGGCGTCGGGCAGCCACGAGGTCATGCCGAAGGCGTAGTTGGCATCCGCCCCCAGCGCCTTGCGGAAGTCGGCGGTGGGCACGCCCACGGTAAAGGCCGACAGGCCCGCCGGGTTCACGTTCAGCCCCTTCATCTGGCGGATGAAGTTCAGCGCCTCGGTCTCGTGGCCGGTCCACAGGATCGCGTCGACATTGGCGGCCTTCACCTGGGTCAGGATCGAGGAGAAGTCGCTGGCGCCTTCGCGGTAGGTCTCGTCCACGGCGACCTTCAGGCCCGCGTCGGTCAGGTGCTTGCGCGTGCCCTTGGCCACCGACACGTCGAAGCTGTCATCGGCCGACACCAGCGCGACGGTCTTGGGCGCGGGGGTCAGCTTGCCCATCATCTCGATGGTCGAGGCGAAGTAGTCGTCCGCCGGGGGCAGGGTGCCGAAGACGTACTTGTAGCCGCGGCTGAAGATCTGGGTCGAGGCGCCACCGCCCTGCACCATCGGGATCTGGTACTTCTCGGCCACCGAGCTGTCGGACAGGGCGAAGTTCGACGCGAACGGCCCGAGCAGGAAGTTCACCTTGTCGGCGCTGACAAGCTGAACGTACTGGCGCACCGACAGGTTCACGTCGGACTGGTTGTCCAGCATGTTGAGCTTCAGCGTATAGGTCTTGTCGCCGACCTTCACGCCGCCCGCGGCGTTGATCTTGTCGACGGTCAGTTGATAGGCGTCGCGGTAATAGCGCCCGGTGTTGGCGTTGGTGCCGGTCAATTGCACCGAGGCGCCCAGCACGATGTCGTCGGCCATCGCCGCGCCGGTCAGCGCAGTGGCGGTCATGAGGCCCGCAAGGGCCAGGGTCAGGGAAGTCTTCATCGGTTCTCCTCCGTTGTGAATGGTCAGCCCCCGGGGGCATCCGCGCCGGTCTGGACTGTGCCGGTCTGGCGCGCGGCGGCCTCGGCGGCGGCAAGGTTGTCGGGGCCCACGTCACTTCGGAACTGGCCCCAGACGGGTTGCATGGCGGCGACCCATTCGGCGCGCTCGGCCGGGGTCAGCGTGCGGATCCTGCCGCCCGCCGCGATGATGGCGGCGCGCGAGCGCGCCTCGACCGCGGTCACCGCCGCGTTCCGTTCCACCGTCACCTGATGCAGGATGTCGAGGAACTGGCTGCGGATGTCGGGCGGCAGGCTGCGCAGGAAATCGGCCGAGGTCACGACCAGGTATTCCAGCACCCCGTGGTTCGTCTCGGTGATGCCGTCCTGCACGGCGTAAAGCTTCTGCGCGTAGATGTTCGACCAGGTGTTTTCCTGCCCGTCCACCACGCCGGTGGCCAGCGCGTCGGGAACGTCGGAAAAGGCGATCGACAGCGGATGCGCCTCGAGAGCGCGGATCGAGGCGGCGATCACCTCGGACGGCTGGATGCGGAACTTCAGCCCCTTCGCGTCGCCCGGATGCAGCAGCGGCCGGTTGGCCGAGAACTGCTTCATCCCCGAATGCCAGAATTCCAGCCCCGCCAGCCCCCGCCCCGCCATCGAGGATTTCATCCGCGCCCCGGCGGGCGAGGTCTCGAACGCGTCGACGGCCTGAAGGTCGGGAAACAGGAAGGGCAGGTCGAACAGGCGGAAGACCTTGGTGAAGGCCTCGAACTTCGACAGCGACGGCGCGGCAAGCTGCACGTCGCCCTGAAGCATCGCCTGCAACACGCTGTCATCGTCGTAAAGGGTCGAATCCGGGTAGACGATCACGCAGAGCTTGCCCGCCATCTCGTGGTTCACCCGGTCGGCGAAGATCCGGGCGGCGATGCCCTTGGGGTTGTCGGTGGCCGAAACGACGGTGGCGAACTTGACCACGATGTCGCCCGGCGTGCAGGGCCCGGCCACGGCCTGCCCGGTCATCCCGAGCAAAGCGGCGGCAACTGTGGCCCATCCTTTCATCCGATTTCCCCCCGTCCTGCCGGTTTTCCGGTCATGGCCACACCATGGGCGGCTTTCCGCGGCTGGCAACGGAAAATGCAGCGGGGTGGCGGTGATATGAAAAAATTGAATAAAAAGAATAATATGGGCGGCGATCTTTCAGCGGAATCTTAACGTTGCCGGATCGGAGTGTGCGGAAATCCGCACAGCCGTTTGCGCCAACAGGCGGATTGCCGCACGGCTAGGGGCGGTAATCCTCGGGGCGAATCCCGTGCCGGGCCAGCTTGTCGTAGAAGGTCTTGCGCGGCAGCCGCAGCGCCTGAGCAGCCAGCGTGGCATTGCCGCCCTCGCGGCGCAGTGCGTCTTCCAGCAGCGAGCGTTCCACCCGCGCCATCTGTTCGGCCAGCCCCGAGCCGGGGTCGTCCTCGCCCTCGGGCAGGCCCATGGCAAAGCGCATCGCGGCATTCATCAGTGCGCGCGAATTGCCCGACCAGTCCTGCGCCATCAGCCGGGCGATGACGGCAGGCGTCACGTCGGGTTCCGGCAGGTTCGCCTGTTCGCAGGCCTGCTGAAGGTAGTGGCGGAACATCACCGGAATATCCTCGGGGTGTTCGCGCAGCGCGGGCATCCGGATGCGGATCGCGTCAAGCTTGTAGAACAGGTCGGCATGGAAGCGGCCCGCCTGCGCCTCGGCGGCAAGGTCGCGGTAGGTGCCCGCGATCACCCGCGCCCCGCCGCCTGCGTCCAGCAGGTCCAGCAGCGCGAATTGCGCCGCCGGGCCAAGGCCCGACACCTCGTCGATGAAGATGGTCCCGCCCGCGGCGGTATTGAAGGCGGCCGCCAGCGCCTCGGGCGTCAGCATCGCGCCCGACAGTTTCTGGAAGGGCCGCGCCGCCGCCCCGGACAGCAGGTGGATCACCTCGGCCACCTTCGGAATGCCGGTGCCGGCCTCGCCGGTGACCAGCACCTCGGCCGCGGCACGGGCGGCGGCGCGGGCGCGCTCGCGCAGCTCTTCCGACTGGCGCGAGCGGCCGAAGATCATCCGCGCCGCGGCATCGCCCGATTGCAGCGCGCGCTTCAACTGGCGGTTTTCCAGCACCAGCGCGCGCGTCTTGAGCGCCTTGTCCACCACCGCCAGCAGATCGGCGGGCGCGCATGGCTTTTCGAGGAAGTCGAAGGCGCCCGAGGCGATGCCCTTCACCGCCATCGGAATGTCGCCCTCGCCGGTCAGCAGGATCACGGGCAGGTCCGGGTCCACGCCGCGCGCAAAGTCGAGCAGCGCGAAGCCGTCCTTGCCGGGCATGCGGATGTCGGTGACCACCACGCCGGGAAAATCGGCCGAGATGTGGTCCTTGGCCGCGATGTAGCTGCCGCAGAGGATCGGGCGAAGGTCGTCCAGTTCCAGCGTCTGGCCCAGCGCCTCGCGCACCTCGCGGTCGTCATCGACCAGAAGAACGGTTCCCCTCATGCCGCCTCGCCGGCTGCCGCGGGGGGCAGCTCCACGGTGAATTCCGCGCCGCCGCCGTCCCGGTTGCGGGCAAGGATGCGGCCGCCGAAGCTCTGGATGATCCGGTCAGAGATGGCAAGGCCAAGCCCCATCCCCTCGGATTGCCCGACCTCCTTGGTGGAATAGAACGGGTCGAAGATGCGTTCGGGCTCGGCGATGCCGCTGCCGGTGTCGCGCACCGTCAGCGTGACGGGCGCGCCGGGGCGGATGTCCAGCGTCAGAACCCGGTCCTCGCGGCCCGCCATCGCATCCAGCGCATTGGCCACAAGGTTCACCAGCACCTGTTGCAGCCGCACCTCGCCGCCCTTCACCAGCACGGGGGCGGGCGGCGGGGTCCAGCGCAGCGTGACCCCTTCCTGCCGCAGCCGCGGCTCTGTCAGTTCCAGCGCCGCGGTGACCACGGCGGTCAGATCGACATCGGCCACCCCCTCGACCTCCTGCCGGGCAAAGGCGCGCAGGGCGCGGATGATCCGCCCCATCCGCCCGGCCAGATCGCCGATCCGGCCCAGGTTTTCGGCCGCGCGATCGGGCTGGCTGCGGGCAAGGAAGGCCGCGCCGTTCTCGGCATAGGACCGGATCGCCATCAGCGGCTGGTTCAGCTCGTGGCTGATCCCGGCCGACATCTGGCCCAGCGCCGACAGCTTGCCCGCGCGCAGCAGTTCGGCCTGCGCGCGCTTCAGCGCGGCCTCGGCCTCCATCCGTTCCTGCACCTCGTTCTGAAGCCGGTCCACAGCGTCCGACAGCGCCTGCGTGCGCTCCTCGACCCTGCGTTCCAGCTGCGTGGTCAGCCGCGCCTCGGTGTCCAGCCGCGCGGCCAGCGCCCGGCGGCGTTCGCCCAGCGCCACCAGCACCGCCCCGAACACCAGCCCCACCGCCGCCGCGACCGCGGCCTGCAACCCCGCCACCTCGACCGTGGGCAGCGCATCGACAAGGATTTCGCCCTGCATCTCGACCACCGGCAGCGGGCGGGTCAGGTGCAGCCCCAGCCGCGGCAGATAGGGGCCCGCGGCCATCCACCACAGGTCATGGCCGAAGGGGCGATGGGCGCGGAAGGCCGGAAACGGGCGCAGCAGCGCGGGCGGATAGCTGAGCCCGAAGCTGGGATAGGGTGCGGGCGCCGGGGGGCGGGCGCTGAACAGCAGTTCGCTGCGGTTGGTGACAAAGACGACCCCGCGCGCATCGGTGAAGAACACGCTTTGCGCGTCGCCCCGGCTGGGCGCCTCGATCCGCCCGGCGTCAAGGCGCACCACCACGGCGCCCACCGCGGGCCCCGCCGCCCCGAACACCGGCGCGGCATACAGAAAGACGCGCTGCCGGTCGCCATCGACCGCGTGCGAAAACCCCAGCGTACCATGCATCGCCTGCGCGAAGACCGTGGCCAGCGTCGGGTCGTGCAGCCCCATGTCGCTGGCGCGTGAACTGGCGATGATGGTGCCGCTGCGGTCCAGCAGCAGGATCTCTTCCGATCCGGTGCGGTCGGCCTCTTTCAGGAGAAGCCGCCCCGCGGCCGCGGCATCGCCGGTGCCGCTTTCCGCCAGCGGCGCCAGAACCGGGTGATCGGTCAACAGCACGGCCAGTTCGCGGAACCGTTCCAGTTGCCCGGTCAACTGGTCGGCGGCCAGCGACAGGTCGGCCTCGGCCCGGTCCGACAGCTTGGCCAGCCCGTCGCGCAGCGCGTACCAGCCGACCCCCGCCGCCGCGCCGGCAACCGCCAGGAGGTAAAGCGCGAAGACCGCCGCGCGCGGCCGGGGCAGCGGACGGAGCAGCGGACGGTCCAGCGGGCGGGGCAGGGGCCGCATCAGCCCCGCCCCGCGGCCCGCCGCCGCCCGTCGATCACCGTCATCCCCGCCTGCATGGCGCCAGCCTAACGCCCGCCCGCCCCGGCCCACAAGGCCGCGCCGCACTGGCAGGGCCATTCGCCGGGCGGGGCCTGCCCGACACGCAAGAAAATTTCGCAGCCCGCCCCCAAAGTGCGCGTTCGTGCGCTTGTGAAACCGACCTGTGGCGTTTAGAAACCGACGGGCTGCACAGGGCCATTGCGGCGCGGACATCATTCACGGAAGGGGAGTTGGCGTGAAGATCGGGGCACCGAAAGAGGTTTTTGCCGGCGAGGCGCGGGTGGCGATGACGCCCGACTCGGCGGTGCAGCTGAAGAAGCTGGGATATGAGTGTGCGATCGAGGCCGGAGCGGGCGCCGCCGCCGGCTTCTCGGATGCGGCCTATTCCGCCGCGGGGGTCGAGGTTCTGCCCTCGGCCGAGGCGCTCTGGGCGGGCTGCGACGTGGTGGCGAAGGTGCGCGGGCCGGAACCGGCCGAGGCCGACCGGCTGCGCAAGGGGCAGACGCTGGTCAGCTTCTTCTACCCCGCGCAGAACGCCGAGCTTCTGGAACAGTGCAAGGCCAAGGGCGCCAATGTCATCGCGATGGACATGGTGCCGCGGATTTCGCGCGCGCAGAAGATGGACGCGCTGAGCTCGATGGCCAATATCGCGGGCTACCGCGCGGTGATCGAGGCGGCGAACAACTTCGGCCGCTTCTTCACCGGCCAGGTGACGGCGGCGGGCAAGGTGCCCCCGGCCAAGGTGCTGGTGGTAGGCGCGGGCGTCGCGGGGCTGGCCGCCATCGGCGCGGCCACCAGCCTGGGTGCCATCGTGCACGCCTTCGACGTGCGCCCCGAGGTGGCCGAACAGATTGAATCGATGGGCGCGAATTTCGTCTTTCTGGACTTCGAGCCCGCGCAGGACGGGGCGGCGACCGGGGGCTATGCGGCCCCGTCAAGCCCCGAGTTCCGCGAAAAGCAGTTGGCCAAGTTCCGCGAGCTTGCGCCCGAGATGGACATCGTGATCACCACCGCGCTGATCCCCGGCCGCCCGGCACCGAAGCTGTGGCTGGCGGACATGGTGGCGATGATGAAGCGCGGTTCCGTCATCGTGGACCTGGCCGCCGAACGCGGCGGCAACTGCGACCTGACGGTGCCCGACCAGAAGATCGTGACCGACAACGGCGTGACCGTCGTGGGCTACACCGATTTTCCCAGCCGGATGGCCGCGCAGGCCTCGAGCCTTTATTCCACCAACATCCGCCACATGATGACGGACCTGACGCCGAAGAAGGATGGCGTGATCGTCCACAACATGGAGGATGACGTGATCCGCGGCGCCACCGTCACCTTCGACGGCGCCATCACCTTCCCGCCGCCGCCGCCCAAGATCGCGGCCATCGCCGCGGCAAAGCCTAAGCCCAAGGTCAAGGAACCCACGCCCGAGGAAAAGCGCGCGGCCGAGATGGCGGCCTTCCGCGCCCAGACCCGCACCCAGGTGGGGGCGCTGGTGATCGGGGGCATCCTGATGGCGCTGGTGGGCTATTCGGCGCCCGAGGCGTTCTTGGGCCATTTCATCGTCTTCGTGCTGTCGGTCTTCATCGGCTTCCAGGTGATCTGGAACGTCAGCCATTCGCTGCACACGCCGCTGATGGCTGTCACCAACGCCATCTCGGGCATCATCGTTCTGGGCGCGCTGTTGCAGATCGGCTCGGGCGGCTGGCTGATTGCCGTGCTGGCCTCGGTGGCGGTGCTGATCGCCACCATCAACATCGTCGGCGGCTTCATGGTCACCCGGCGCATGCTGCAGATGTTCCAGAAGTCGTGAGGTGGGCGGAATGACCTTCGGACTCCAGACCGCCGCCTATATCGCGGCATCGGTTCTCTTCATCCTGGCGCTTGGCGGCCTTTCGGGGCAGGAAAGCGCAAAGCGCGCCGTCTGGTACGGCATCGTGGGCATGGCCATCGCCGTGCTGGCCACCGTCGCCTCGCCCGCCGTGGGGCTTTCGGGCTGGCTGGTCGTGTCGCTGGTGATCGGCGCGGGGCTGGGCGCGGTGCTTGCCCAGCGGGTCGAGATGACGGGCATGCCGCAGCTTGTGGCCATGCTGCACAGCTTCGTGGGCCTGGCCGCGGTGCTGATCGGCATCAACTCGGACCTGGCGCCGCATCATCTGGCCGGCGCCGAACAGACGATCCACGAGGTCGAGATCTTCCTGGGTGTCTTCATCGGCGCGGTGACCTTCACCGGCTCGATCGTGGCCTATGGCAAACTGGCCGGGCGGCTGTCGGGCAAGGCCACGATCCTGCCCGGCCGCCACCTGTGGAACATCGCGGCGCTGGTCGTCTCGGTTCTCCTGATGGCGCTTTACATGGGCGGATCGGGGTCCTGGACGCTGTATCTGATGACGCTGATCGCCTTTGCCATCGGCGCGCATCTGGTGATGGCCATCGGCGGCGCCGACATGCCGGTGGTGGTGTCGATGCTGAACAGCTATTCCGGCTGGGCGGCGGCGGCCACCGGCTTCCTGCTGGGCAACGACCTGCTGATCGTCACCGGGGCGCTGGTGGGCTCGTCGGGTGCGATCCTGTCCTACATCATGTGCAAGGCGATGAACCGGTCGTTCATCAGCGTGATCCTGGGCGGGTTCGGCGGCGCCAAGGGGCCGGCGATGGAAATCGCGGGCGAGATGGTGGCGATCGACACCGATGGCGTGGCTGCCGCGCTGAACGACGCCGAAAGCGTCATCATCGTGCCGGGCTATGGCATGGCGGTCGCGCAGGCGCAGCAGTCGGTCAGCGAACTGACGCGCAAGCTGCGCGCGGCGGGCAAGACGGTGCGCTTCGGCATCCACCCGGTCGCCGGGCGCCTGCCCGGCCACATGAACGTGCTGCTGGCCGAGGCGAAGGTGCCCTATGACATCGTGCTGGAGATGGACGAGATCAACGACGATTTCCCCAGCACCGATGTGTCGATCGTCATCGGCTCGAACGACATCGTGAACCCCGCGGCGCAGGAAGACCCCAACAGCCCCATCGCCGGGATGCCGGTGCTGGAGGTCTGGAAGGCCAAGACCGTCATCGTGATGAAGCGCGGCCAGGGCACCGGCTATTCCGGCATCGAGAACCCGCTGTTCTACAAGGAGAACTGCCGGATGTTCTATGGCGATGCCAAGAAGAGCCTGGACGAGCTTCTGCCGAAGATCGGCTGAGGCCACGTCACACGCAGTTGTGCGGCCGGGCGTTGCCAGCGCCCGGCCGTTCTCTTATCACCGCGCGAAGGACAGGAGGATCAGGATGGCGCATCGCCGGTTTGCCGCATCCGTCATGCTGGTTGCAGCCCTTGCCGCCAGCCCCGCGCTGGCCGATCCGGGGGCCGGGCTTCTCTTGCGCTGGACGCCCGATCCGGTCGCGCTGGCGGCGCTGCTCGCGCTGGGCTGGGCCTATGGCCGCGGTGCCGCGCGCCAGTATGGCCGGGCCGCAGAACTGGCCGACTGGAAGCCCGCGTTGTTCTATCTGGGCCTCTTCGCGATCTTTCTGGCGATGCTCACGCCGCTGGCGGCGCTGGCGCGCGACAGCGCCTTCATGCATCAGGTGCAGGGCGCGCTGCTGCGGGTGGTGGCGCCGCTGTTCCTGCTGTGCGGGCATCCGCAGCGGTTGCTGTATACCGGTATGCCGAAGCCATTG
>JAJZVD010000076.1 GCA_021845805.1 Pseudomonadota bacterium
CGACAGACGCCGCAATCATCCTCGCCGAAGAACAAAAAACTCACATCAAGCAAATCGATACCGCAGAACATACCGTCGCAAACATCACAAACGTCCTCGGTACCGTCATCACAAAGGCAAGGGGGTAGGACGTGACCCGGGCGGCCATCATCATCCCGCATTTCGAGGATCTCGCGCGGCTCCGGCGCTGTCTTGCCGCGCTGGACCAGCCGGGGCGCGAGGCGGTCGAGGTGATCGTGGTCGACAACGGCTCGCGCCAGCCGCTGACCGAAGTGGCGGCCGAGTTTCCCGCGGTGCGCGTCGTGATCGAGACCGCGAAGGGGGCCGCCGCCGCCCGCAACCGCGGGGTGCGCGAGACGACGGCGCCGCGGCTGTGGTTCCTGGATGCCGATTGCGTGCCCGCGCCGGACTGGATCGCGACCGCCCTGCGGCTGGCCGACAGCGCCGACATCGTCGGCGGGGATGTGGACCTGTTCGACGAGACCCCCGGCCCCCGGAGCGGGGCCGCGGCCTTCGAGGCGGTGTTCGCCTTCCGGGTGCGCCGTTATGTGGAGCGGGTGGGCTTTGCGGTCACCGCCAACATGCTGACCCACCGGCGGGTGTTCGAGGCCGTCGGCCCCTTCGCCCCCGGCCTGTCGGAGGACAAGGACTGGGGCCTGAGGGCGCGCGCGGCGGGGTTCAGGCTGGCCTTCGCGCCGGGGCTGAGAGTGGCGCATCCGGCCCGGCCGGACTGGCCCGCGCTGCTTGGCAAATGGCGGCGGCTGACGCGCGAGGGCTTTGCGCTGCAGGGCACCGGCGCTGCGGCACGGGCGCGGTGGGCGATCCGGGCGCTGGCCCTGCCGCCCAGCGCGCTGGTGGATGCGCCGAAGGTGCTGGTCAGCCCGCGCCTTGCGGGCCCGGCAGAACGGCTGGCGGCGCTGCGGGTGCTGTTTCGGCTGCGGGGGCTGCGGTTCGTCTGGATGCTGCGGCAGGCGCTTGGCGGCCCGGTCTGAGCCGCGCGGCCGGGCGCGGGGTCAGCGCCGCGCGGCGCCCCGACCGGCGCCGGGGCGAAAGAGCCGGTCGGCGGTGCGCGCCACGCGGGCCAGATGGCGGGCGCGGCGTGCGGGGGTGGAACTGTCCATCGCGTAATGCGCGGCAAAGCCGGTACGGCAGCGGCGGGCGCAAAGCAGGCGCAGGCCACGCAGAAGCGTGCGGCGGCCCGGCGCGCCGACCAGGAAGGTCAGCCCCCGGCTGGCGCCGCAGGTGGTGAAGACGCCCAGCCGGGTGACATGGGTCAGGCCCGGGCGGATGTCGCCCCCCGGTGCGGGCATCAGGAAGGCCACACCGGGCAGCAGCACCCGGTCGAGCCAGCCCTTGAGCAGCGCGGGCAGGCCGTACCACCAGGTCGGGTAGATGAAGATCAGCGTGTCGCACCAGCCAAGGTCTGCCACCTCTTCGGCGACGGGCGCGCGGTTGGCGGGGCTGTCGGCATAGCCTTCCCATTCGGCACGGGTCAGGGCGGGGGCGAAGCCCCGGGCGTAAAGGTCGTGCAGGCGGACCTCGGCCCCGGCGGCGGCCAGCCGGGCCAGCACCTGATCGCGCACCGCGGCGGTGAAGCTCTGCGGTGCCGGGTGGCAGTAGATCACTAGGGCGCGCATGGGTCCCTCCCGGGTTCGGCTTGACGCGCATCAAGGCGGGGCCGAGGCTGCCGCGGCAGGGTGACGCCTGCAACAGGAAAGGAACGCGAATGTCCCGCCACCATGTCTTCTCGGGCATCCTGCAACAGGCAGAGACCACGCCCCCCGTCCCGACCGCGGTGGTCTGGCCGCTGAGCGACGTGGCCCTGAAAGGGGCCTGCGAGGCCGCCGAGGCGCGGGTGATCGAGCCCGTGCTGATCGGCCCTGCCGATCGGATCGCCAGACTGGCGCAGGCGGCGCATGTGAACATCGCACATTGCCAGGTGATCGACATCGCCGAGGAAGAGGCCGCCGCGGCGGCCGGGGTCGAGCTTTGCCGGGCGGGCAAGACGCGGATCCTGATGAAGGGCAGCCTGCATACCGATACCTTCATGCGCGCGGTGATGCGCGAGGGGGCGGGGCTGCGCGGGCACCGGCGGATCAGCCATGTCTTCCTGTTCGACGTGCCAAGCTATCCGCAGATGCTGATGATTACCGATGCGGCGGTGAACATCGCGCCCACGCTGATGGACAAGGCCGACATCGTGCAGAACGCCATCGATCTGGCGCATGTGATGAAGATCGCCGAACCGAAGGTGGCGATCCTGTCGGCGGTCGAGACGATCAACCCGAAGATCCAGAGCACCATCGAGGCGGCGGCGCTGTGCAAGATGGCCGAGCGCGGGCAGATCACGGGGGGCGTGCTGGACGGGCCGCTGGCCTTCGACACCGCGGTGAACCTGCGCTCGGCCGAGATCAAGAACGTCCGCTCGCCGGTGGCGGGGCGGGCCGACATCCTGGTGGTGCCGGATCTGGAATCCGGCAACATGCTGGCCAAGCAACTGGAATACCTGGCAGGTGCCGAGGCGGCGGGGATCGTGCTGGGCGCGCGGGTTCCGATCGTGCTGACCAGCCGGTCCGACGGGCCGAAGGCGCGACTGGCCTCGGCGGCGGTGGCGGCCCTGCTGGCCGAGGCGCGCAAGCCCGAGGCGGTGGGGGCCAGTGACTGAGCGACCGCCTCCGTGGGCGGGCGCGGTGCGGCCCGTCGGCCCGGCTGGCGCGCGGGCTTGTCACCCCGGTCCCGATCGCTAAGCTCGCCCCCCGAGTGACCGGAGGATCAGAATGCGCGCGCCGATGCTTGCCCTGCTTGCGGCCCTGACGGCCCCCGCCGCGCAGGCCGCGCCCTGCGGCGGCCCCTTCCCCGCCTTCGTGGCCGCCATGAAGGCCGAGGCGCTGGCCGCGGGCCGGTCGCCCGCCGCGGTGGACGCCTTCTTCGCCGGCGCCCGGATCGACCCCAAGGTGCTGCAGGCCGACCGCGGGCAGGGCTTCTTCCGCAAGAGCTTTGTCGAGTTTTCCCGCGCGCTGATCAGCAAGGGGCGGCTTGACCGCGGCCTGCTTTACGCCAGACGCTATGCCGATGTCTTTGCCCGGGCGCAGAAGACCTATGGTGTGCCGCCGGGGATCCTGCTGTCGTTCTGGGCCTTCGAGACGGATTACGGCGCGGTTCAGGGCGATTTCAACACCCGCGATGCGCTGGTGACGCTGGCGCAGGACTGTCGCCGCCCCGACATCTTCCAGCCGCAGGTCCTGGCCGCGATCCGCATGACCGAGATGGGCGAATTCGACCCCGCCACCACCACCGGCGCCTGGGCGGGCGAGGTGGGCATGGTGCAGATGCTGCCAAAGGACATCATCGAACGCGGCGTGGATGGCGACGGCGACGGCAAGGTGACGCTGAAGACCTCGGTGCCCGATGCGCTGATGTCGGCGGCGCATATGCTGTCGATGTTCGGCTGGCAGCCGGGCCAGCCCTGGATGGTCGAAATCCGGGTGCCGCCGACGCTGGACTGGGCCAGGACCGGGCTCGATACCCGCCTGCCCGTGTCGCAATGGGCGGCGATGGGGGTCAAGGCGCGCAGCGGGGCGCTGCCCGCGGGGGGGCTCGATGCCTCGGTCCTGCTGCCGCAGGGGCGCAACGGGCCCGCGTTCCTGGTGTTCGACAATTACCGGGTGCTGTTCCAGTGGAACAAGAGCTTCGTCTATGTCACCACCGCGGCCTATTTCGCCACCCGGATGCAGGGCGCGCCCGAGTATGACGCGGGCCACCCCGACCCGGTGCTGCCGCCCGATGCGATGATCGCGCTGCAACGCAAGCTGGCCGCGCGCGGCTACGATGTGGGCAAGCCCGACGGCATCCTCGGCGCGGCCACCCGCACCGCCGTGCAGACGGAACAGGAACGGCTGGGCCTGCCCGCCGATGGCTGGCCCACGCAGGCGCTGCTGGACCGGCTGTGAGCCTGCCGCGCTGGGGGATCGTGACCACCGTCAAGGCGCCCGTCGAACAGGTGCTGGCCTTCGTGGCGCATCACCTCGCGCTTGGCCCGGACCGGATCTTCGTGCACCTGGACGACCCCGAGACGGGCAGCATCGCGGCGCTGGAGGGGCTGCCGGGCGTCCGGCCCATCGCCTGCGACGCGCGCTACTGGCGGCAGATGCGCGGCAAGCGGCCCCCCGCGCACCAGTACCGGCAGGCGCTGAACCTGCAACGGGTCTATGCCCGCACGAAGCTCGACTGGCTTCTGCACATCGACGTGGATGAATTCCTGCTGGCCGAGGCGCCGGTGGCCCCGATGCTGGCCGCGGCCACGGGCCCGATGGTGCGGGTGGAGCCCTGGGACGCGCTGCACGACCCGCAGGCGCCCGACGACATCTTCCGCGGCCGCTGGTTTCGCCGCGCGCTGCGCCCGGGCGAGGATGCGGCGGGGCTGATGCGGCTCTTGGCGCCCTATGGCACGCTGCTGAAACGCGGGATTCTGGGCCATTCGGCGGGCAAGTGCTTCTTTCGCACAGGCCTGCCCGATTTCGCCCCGGCGATCCACACCGCGCGGCAGGGTGGGGTGCAGCTTGACGCGGGCGCCTTCGCGCCGGGGCTGGCCCTGCTGCACTTTCACGCCGAAGACCCGGCCACCTGGCGCGCCCGGCTGCCCTTCCGCACCGAACAGGGCGCCTACCGCAACCTGCCGGAATTGCAGGCCTTCTTCCAGACCGCGACGCCCGAGACGCTGGACGATTTCTACCGCGTCACCCAGACCGCCACGCCCGCGGCTCTGGCCGGGCTGGCCGCGCTGGGGATGCTGCGCGAGGAACGGCTGGGGTTATGGGAGAAGGTGGCGGGGTTGGGGACGGGCTGAGCCAATCTGCTTCGACGCCCCCGCCCCCTCACGCCACCAGCTGTTCCGCCTTCTTCAGGTCCACGCTGACCAGCTGGCTCACCCCCTGCTCCTGCATGGTCACGCCGAACAGCCGGTCCATCCGGCTCATCGTCACCGCGTGGTGGGTGATGACCAGAAAGCGGGTGTCGGTCTGGCGCGTCATCTCGTCCATCAGGTCGCAGAAGCGGGTGACGTTGGCGTCATCCAGCGGCGCGTCCACCTCGTCGAGCACGCAGATGGGTGCGGGGTTGGCCAGGAACACGGCAAAGATCAGCGCCAGCGCCGTCAGCGTCTGTTCGCCCCCCGACAGAAGCGACAGGGTCGACAGCTTCTTGCCCGGCGGCTGGCACATGATCTCCAGCCCCGCATCCAGCGGGTCGTCGGATTCCACCAGCACCAGCCGCGCCTCGCCCCCGCCGAAGAGGTGGGTGTAGAGCATCGAGAAATTGCCGTTCACCTGTTCGAAGGCGGTCAGCAGGCGTTCGCGGCCCTCGCGGTTCAGCCCGGCGATGCCCGCCCGCAGCTTCTTGATCGCCTCTTCCAGATCGGTCTTCTCGCGCGCCAGCGTGTCGTGTTCCTCCTGCACGGCGCGGGCGTCCTCTTCCGCGCGCAGGTTCACCGCGCCCAGCGCCTCGCGCTGCCGTTTCAGGCGATTCACCTCGGTGTCCAGCACCTCGGCGGCGGGGATGCGGGCGGGGTCGGTGTCAAGCTCGGCCAGAAGTGCCTCGGGCGTCGTCTCGGTCTCCTCGCGGATGCGCTCGGCCGACACGGCCACGGTTTCGCGGGCGGCCTCGGCGCGGGCCTCGGCGCGGGCGCGGGCCTCGCGCGCCTCGCCCGCGGCCCGTTCGGCCTCGCGCTCGGCACCCTGCGCCTCGCGCAGCGCGGCATCGGCGGCGGCCAGCGCGTCGGCGGCGCGAGCGCGGCGGGCCTCGGCCTCGGCGATGGCCTCGCCCAGTTCCTCGCGCTTGATGGCGATCTCCTCGGGGGCGGCGCTGGCGTCGTCCAGCTCGGCTGCGCTTTCGGCGCGCCGTTCGGCCAGTTCGGCGATCCGGCGCCCCGCGGTCTCCAGCCGTTGCCGCCAGGTGGCGATCTCCTTGGCGATGTCCTGCCTGCGGCGCACCCGCGCCTCGCCTTCGCGCCGGGTCTCGTCATGGGCAGACCGGCGGGTCAGCATGGTCAGCCGCGCGGCCTCGACGGTGGTGCGGATCTGCTCCACCGCGGCGCGCGCCTCGGCCAGATCGGGCAGGGTCGCCTGCTGGGCCTCGGCGTCGCGCAGGCGGGCGCGGGCGCCCATCGCCTCTTCCTCGTGCCGGGCCACGGCCAGACGGGCGGACTCGAGCTTGCCCCCGGCGATCGAGCGATCGGCCTCGGCCCGCGACAGGGAGCGGTTGGCGGCGGTCACGTTGGCATCGGCGGCCCGGCGGGCGTCGCGCGCGGCCTGATCAGCGCGCGCCAGATCGGCCAGGCGGCGGTGCAACAGGTCATGCGCCTGCCGCGCCCCCTCGGCCCGGGCGGCCACATCCTCGAGATCGCGCTTGAGCTGCACAAGACGGTTCAACTGCTGCAGGCGCAGCGCCGCGGCCGAGGGCGCGTCCTCGGCCGCCGTCTTCAGCCCGTCCCAGCGCCAGAGATCGCCCTCCACGCTCACCAGCCGCTGGCCGGGGCGCAGCGCCGGTTGCAGCGCCGCGCCCTGCGCCCGGTCCACCAGCCCGATCTGCGACAGGCGGCGCGCCAGCAGCGCGGGCCCGTCCACCCAGTCGGTGATCGGGCGGGCGCCCGCGGGCAGCGGCGCCGCGGCATCGTAGCCCGGCAGCTCGATCCAGCCAGAGCGCGCCTCGGACCGGGCCACGGGCGCGCGCAGGTCGTCGGCCAGTGCAGCGCCCAGCGCCTTTTCATGGCCCGGCGTCACCCGCAGGCGGTCCAGCAACTGTTCGCCCGCGTGGCTTTCGCGCTCGACAAGCTTCGCCAGCGCCGCCACCTCGGCCCGAAGCGCGCTGGCCTCGCCCTCGGCCTCCGACCGCAGGGCGCGGGCGTCGGCCTCGCGCGATTGCGCCTCGGCACGGGCGGTCTCGGTGGCCTCGAGCAGCGCCTCGGCCTCTTCGGCCTGGGCCACCGCCTCGGCCTCGGCCTCGGCCGCGGCGGCAAGGTCGGCGGCGGCGCGCGCCACCGCGGTTTCGGCCAGCGTCACGGCCGCGCGGGCGCGTTCGGCCTCGGCCTCGTTGCGGTCCACCGTGGTGCGGGCATCGGCCAGCAGGCGCTGCGCCGACTGGTGGCGCGCGGCAAGGCGGGCGACATCCTCGGTCACCTCGGCCAGCGCCTGTTCGCGGTCCTGCAACACCCGGGCGGCCTCGCGCGCGGCCTCGGCGGCCTCGGCCAGCCGGGTGTCGTGCCCCTCATGGGCGCGGGCGATCTGTTCGTCTTCCCAGGTCAGCCGCTCGATCGTGTCGCCCGCGTCGCGGTTCAGGCCCGCCTCGCGCTCCATGTCACGGCCAAGCTGGGTGATCCGGGCCTTCAACGCCTCGATCGCCTGAACGGCGCGGGCCTCCTGTTCCGATAGCTGGTCGCGCTGCACGGTCAGCCGTTGCAGCACGGCCCCGGCGATGGCCTCTTCCTCGCGGCGGGGCGGCAGGGCGTCCTCGCGCTCGGCGCGCCGCTTCCCGGCCTGGCGGGCGGCAACCTCGGCCTGGGCCGCGGCGCGGGTGCGCTCGGTCAGCTCGGCCTCGGCAGAAAGCCGGGCGGCATCGGCCTCGGCCCAGCGGCGAAACAGCAGCATCCCTTCGGCCCGGCGCAGTTCCGCCCCGATCTCGCGGTAGCGGGCGGCCTGCCGGGCCTGTCGGGCCAGCGTGGCAAGCTGCTGGGCAAGTTGCTCCAGCAGGTCGTCCACCCGCGCCAGGTTGCCCTCGGTCGCCTGCAGGCGCAGTTCGGCCTCGTGGCGGCGCTGGTAAAGGCCCGAGATCCCCGCCGCCTCTTCCAGGATCATCCGGCGGTTCTTGGGCTTGGCGTTGATCAGTTCGGCGATCTGGCCCTGCCGCACCAGCGCCGGGCTATGCGCCCCGGTCGAGGCATCGGCGAACAGCATCTGCACGTCGCGCGCGCGCACGTCCTTGCCGTTGGCCTTGTAGGCCGAGCCCGCGTCACGGGTGATGCGCCGCACGATCTCGACCTGATCGAGGTCGTTGAACCCCGCGGGCGCGCGCCGTTCGGTATTGTCCATCGTCAGGACAACCTCGGCAAAGTTGCGCGCGGGCCGGGTGGCGGCCCCGGCGAAGATCACGTCTTCCATCCCGCCGCCGCGCATGGCGGTGGGGCGGGTTTCGCCCATCACCCAGCGCAGCGCCTCGAGCAGGTTCGACTTGCCGCAGCCGTTCGGGCCCACGACGCCGGTCAGACCGTCCTGAATCACCAGATCGGTCGGGTCGACGAAGCTCTTGAAGCCGTTCAGGCGAAGGCGGGTGAACCGCACCGGGGGTCCTTTCGTGATTCCTGCGGGCTGCCATCGTCCCAAAGAAGGGGCGGCCGAGTCAATCCGCGAACCCCAGAACACGTAGGTCGGTGGCGGTTTATCCCCAATATCTTGGTGTCATGGCCTGCGAACCGCGCCCTTGACGCGCCGCCACCCCCGCCGCCAAATAGCCGCATCGCGCTGCGGAGGTGCCATGCAAGACGCCCCATCCCCCGGCAAACCGCCGGGCCAGCCGCTCGGCTCTGGACGCTGCCTGTGCGGCGCGGTGCGCTTTGCCACCTCGGCGGCACCGCTGTGGCAGGTGCATTGCCACTGCGAAAGCTGCCGACGCAATTGCGCGGCCCCGTTCACCAGCTTCTTCGGGATCGCCGACGGCGCCTGGCGCTGGACGGGGGCGGCGCCTGCGGAATATGCCTCGTCGCCCGGCGTCACGCGGCTCTTCTGCGCCACCTGCGGCACGCCGATGGCCTACCGCTCCACCGCCTTCCCGGCCGAAATGCATTTCTACGCCGCCACGCTCGACGATCCGGCGCCCTATGCACCCACGGGCCATGTGCACTGGGCAGACCACCTGTCCTGGGTGCATCTGGCCGACAGCCTGCCGCGGCGATGAGCCCGGAACGCGCCGGACCGGGAACCGACTGGGCGGCGCTTCTGGCGCTGATCCGGGACGCGTTCGCCGCGATGGACGGGCGGATCGACCCGCCCTCGTCGATGCACGCGCTGACCGCCGGGGCGATCGCGGAACAGGCCGCGGCGGGCGAGGTCTGGCTGATCGCCGAGGCCGGGCAGCCGGTGGCCTGCGTCTTTCTGACGGTGAGGCCGGGAAGGCTTTACCTTGGCAAGCTGGCGGTGGCCGCGTCGCATCGCGGCCACGGGCTGGCGCGGCGGCTGGTGGATACGGCCGCCGCCCGCGCCCGGGCGCTGGGCCTGCCCGCGCTGGAACTGCAGACGCGGGTGGAACTGACCGAGAACCACGCCACCTTCCGCGCGCTGGGCTTCACCGAGGTCGGCGCCACCGCCCATCCGGGCTACGACCGCCCCACCTCGCTGACCTTCCGCAGGCCGGTGACGGCAGAGTAGAGGCGGCTAAAGGCCCAGAAGCCGGGGCAGATCGGCCATCCGGTGAAACACCCGCGCGCCCACGGCGGCCAGGGCCGCGCCGTCGCCATGCGCCGCAAAGCCGAAGCAGGTCATCCCCGCCGCCAGCCCGCCACGGCAGCCCGTGGGGCTGTCATCCACCACGGCGCAGGCGGCGGGGTCCACCCCCAGCGCGGCAGCGGCGTGCAGGTACAGCCCGGGGTGGGGCTTGGGCGTGCCCAGCGTCTGGCCAGAGAACAGCCGCCCCTGCAGCCGCGCCATCACCCCCGGATGCTGGCCCAGCGTCACCTGCATCTTGTGGTCGGACCCGTTCGATCCGACGGCATAGGGAATGCCCGCGGCATCCAGCGCATCCAGCACCGCCTCGACCCCCGGGATCAGCGCGGTACCTTCGGCCAGCCGGGCGTAAAGGCGGGCGTAGAACGCCTCGACCCAATCGTCGGGAAACCCCACGCCCAGCGCCCGCGCCTTCTGCCAGACATCGCGGATGGTGCCGCCGATGAATGTCGTCTCCATCTCGGCGCGCGGCATCCGCAGGCCGTGGGCCGCCAGTTCCCGGGCCAGCAGGTCGAAGGCAGCGGGCTCGCTGTCGACCAGCACCCCGTCGCAGTCAAAGATCACGGCGGCGAAACGGGTCATGCGGCCTCCGCTGCGCGCAGAAGGGTGACGACGGTATCGCCGTATCTGCGCTGGTCAAGCATCTGGAACCCCTCGGGCGGGGCGGGGGCGGTGCCCTCTTCCCAGACCACCATCGCCCCCGGCGCGATCCAGCCGCCCTCGGCCGCCGAGGCCAGCGCGCGTTCGCCCAGCCCCTTGCCATAGGGCGGGTCCAGAAAGACCAGCGTGAAGGGCGCGCTGCGGTTCTCGCCCAGCCGGGTCGCGTCGCGGCGGTAAAGGTCGGTGACCCCCGTCGCCCGCATCAGCTCGATGTTGCGGCGGATCAGGGCGCGCGCGGCGGCGCCGTCATCGACCAGCGTCACCCGCGCCGCGCCGCGCGACAGCGCCTCGAGCCCCAGCGCGCCGGTGCCCGCGAAGAGGTCCAGCACCCGCGCGCCGGCGACGGGGTTGCCATGCCCGCCGTTGATGAGCAGGTTGAAGATCGCCTCGCGCACGCGGTCGGAGGTGGGGCGCAGATGCGCCGCCGCATCGCCGCGGCCGACCTCGGCCAGATGCAGGCCGCGATGGGTGCCGCCGATGATCCTCACGCCTTCAACAGCGCCTTGAGGTTCGACGCCGGGTCCGCGACGGTCGCGGGCTCGGGCGATTTCCCCATTTCGATCAGCCGCTTGCCGATCATGTAGGCGCGCGGGTCGTTCATCGCGTCGACCGCAAGCAGGGTTGCCCCGGCGTAGTACCAGAACGAGACCGCCTCGCCCTCGCGCCGGGTGACGATGCGGTCGTATCCGGTGTTCAGTCCGGCGATCTGCAGCTTCACGTCATACTGGTCCGACCAGAACCACGGCTGGGCCACATAGTCCTTGCCCGCGCCCAGCATGTTTTCGGCCACCACCTCGGCCTGATCGATGGCGTTGCCCACGCTTTCCAGCCGCAGCCGCCCGCCCTTCCACGGAAACGAGGCGCAATCCCCCGCCGCCCAGATCGCCGGGTCCGAGGTGCGGCCCTGCGCATCGGTAGCGATCCCGTTGTCGATCGCCAGCCCCGCGGCCTGCGCCAGCCCCGTGTTGGGCGTGATGCCCACGCCCACGATCACGAAATCAGCCGCGATCTCGCGACCGTCGGCCAGAACCGCGCCGCTGACGCGCCCCGCGCCCACCAGGCGGGCCAGCCCCGTGCCTTCAAGGATCGTCACGCCGTGCGCGGCATGGACGGCGCGGAAATAATCCGAGGTCTCTGGCGCCGCCACCCGTTGCAGGATGCGCGGCGCGGCCTCGACCAGCGTCACCGACAGCCCCAGCTTCGCCGCCACCGCCGCAGCCTCGAGCCCGATGTACCCGCCGCCCACGATCAGCACGCGGCGACCGGGGCGGAATTCGGGTTCCATCGCATCCACATCGGCCAGCGTCCGCACGGTATGGACGCCCGCCAGATCGCCGCCGATCGCCGCCGGCAGGCGGCGCGGGCTTGATCCGGTGGTCAGGGCAAGCTGGTCGTAGGTCAGAACCGCGTCGCCCACCGTCACGGTCTTCGCGGCGCGGTCGATGGCGGTCACCGGGGCGCCAAGGCGCAGGGTGATGCCCTGTTCGGCATAAAAACTGTCGGCGCGCAGAAAGAGCCGGTCCAGCGCCATCTCCTTCAGCAGATACTGCTTGGACAGCGGCGGCCGCTGATAGGGCGCAACGGGTTCGTCGCCCACCAGCGTCAGCGGGCCCGCATGGCCCAGCGCCCGCAGCTTCGCCACCAGCGCGGCCGCCGCCTGACCCGCACCGATCACCACAATGCCCGCCATGCGCCCCTCCGAAACCTCTGGCCCCTCGCCGCGGCGAGGCTATATGCCTTCCGTCAGGAAACGCAACGCGAGGATGAACTGATGACGATTTCCGTTGGCGACCGCCTGCCCGAGGCGACGCTGGTACGCATGGGCACGGACGGCCCCGAAGAGGTGGCGCTGTCGTCGCTGACCAAGGGCCGCAAGGTGGTGATCTTTGCGCTGCCCGGCGCCTACACCGGCACCTGCACCACGTCGCATGTGCCCAGCTTCATCCGCACCAAGGCCGGGTTCGACGCGAAGGGCGTGGACGCGATCTACTGCCTGTCGGTGAACGACCCCTTCGTGCTGGACGCCTGGGGCAAGTCGACCGGCGCCACCGCCGCCGGGATCGCCATGCTGGGCGATGCCACCTGCGCCTTCACCAAGGCCGTGGGCATGCATTTCACCGCGCCCTCGCGCGGGCTGGTGGACCGCTCGAAGCGCTACGCGATCTATGTCGTCGACGGCGCCGTGCAGGTGCTGCACGCCGAGGAAAACCCCGGCGTCTGCGACCTGTCGGGCGGCGAATCGATGCTGGCCGCGATCTGAGGGGTCAGGCCCCGCGCGCCCGGATCTGGCACAGGCATTCGATCGGCTGTGCCAGATCCCGCTGCACCGCGGCTTCGCCCGCCATGCGGTCCATCCTCTGGGCCAGCTTCAGGTCCAGATCGGTCAGCCCGCCGCAATCGTGCGTGGTCAGCGTGACATCCACCACATTGTAGACATTGCGCCATTCGGGGTGGTGGTTCAGCTTTTCCGCCACGATGGCCGCCTGGGTCATGAACCCCCAGGCTTCCACGAAATTGCGGAATTTCCATACCTTGCGGATGGCGTCGCGGCCCTCGACCGCGCCCCAGCCGGTTTCGCCCAGCGCGGGCAGCGCGGCGGCGCGGGCCTCTTCGTTCAACAGTTCGGGGGGCATCAGTCCTGTTCCTCCTCCTGCTGCCGCGTGCCCCGGCGGAAGGGGCCATAGGCGGTCAGCACCTCGATTTCCTCGTCCACCGCGTTGCGCTCGGCCTCGAGAAACCGGGCGACAGCGCGGGCAAAGCCGGGATCGGCGATCCAGTGCAGCGAATGCACCGCCGCGGGCAGATAGCCGCGGGCCAGCTTGTGTTCGCCCTGCGCCCCGGCCTCGACCCGCGACAGGCCCGTGGCGATCGCATGGTCGATGGCCTGATGGTAGCACAGTTCGAAATGCAGGCAGGGGTGATCCTCGATGCAGCCCCAGTAGCGGCCGTAAAGCGCCTGCCGCCCGATGAAGTTCAGGGCCCCCGCCACCCAGCGCCCGTCCCGCTCGGCCAGCACCAGCAGGATATCGTCGCGCATCGTGGCGTGGATCTCGTCGAAGAAGGCACGGGTCAGGTAGGGCGTGCCCCATTTGCGGCTGCCGGTATCCTGATAGAAGCGCCAGAACGCGTCCCAGTGGTCGGGCCGCAGATCGTCGCCCGTCAGCCGAACGATCGTTCCACCAAAGCCCTGCGCCGTGGCGCGCTCTTTCCGCAGCGCCTTGCGCTTGCGCGAGGCGAGCGTGGCCAGAAAGTCGTCATAGCTGCCATAGCCCGCGTTGGCCCAGTGAAACTGCTGCGTGACGCGCGGCATCAGCCCAAGGGCCGCGCCCGCCGCGGCCTCGTCCGCGGTGCAGAAGGTGACATGGGCCGACGACAGCCGGTTCCGCTCGGCCAGGTTCACCAGCCCCTGCACCAGCGCCGCGCGGCCCGCCTCGTCTTCCCCCGGGGCACAGAGGAACCGCCGCCCGGTCGCG
>JAJZVD010000077.1 GCA_021845805.1 Pseudomonadota bacterium
CTGCCCGCCAGCGTGGCCTATGCGGCCGGCGCCCAGCCCATCGCCGCCGCGGTCGCAGGCCAAGGGGCGACGCTCGCCGCCGCCGATCCGGCCCCCGCACTCGCGCCGGTGGACCTTGCCGCGCTCGGCGCCAGGATGACGGTGCTGGTCTCCTGCTGGAAGTGACAGGGAACGGGGGCCGCGGCCCCCGTTCCTTCGGCCCGCCCGCTCAGCCGACGTGGAAGAGCGAGGCGAAAAGCCGCGGATCGAGGCTTTCGGCGGCGAAGGTCGGCCCCTCGGTCAGCACGCTGACGGCATCGTGGCTGTGCAGGCTTTCCTGGTGGCTGGCCACCACCCGGAAATCGCCCACCCGCGGATCGGCCATCAGTTCCGCGGCAAAGCTGCGCGCGGCGTCCTCGACGAAGATCGGGTTCGCGGCGTTCAGTTCGGCAAAGGCCTGTTCATCCTCGCGCTTGACCATCACCTGCGTCTCGGTCGGCACCGCCGCGCGGCAGAGATCCACGAGGTCTTCGAACCAGAGGCAGCCGCCGGCCTCGGTCAGTTCGATCGAGACGCGCGCCACCGAGCGCTGCGAATGCGGGGTTGCCAGTTGCAGCCGCTCGCGCCGGGCGTGTTCCGACAGTTCCAGCGAGCAGGGGCAGGTGGACGAATAGACATAGTCGAGGTGCATCAGCTTCTTGCGCACCCCGCCGCGTTCCACCAGTTCCAGCGCGATCTCGTAATACTGGTATCCCATCAGCCCCGAGCGCAGCGAATGCACCTTCATCGGGAACGAGAAGCGCATCTGGATGCGGGCGTCGAAGCTTTCGAGATTGGTCTTGTAGTCGTCAAGCGCGGCCTCGATCACCGCAAAGCTGAAGGTGCGTTCCGCATGCGCGTAGAAGCTGCGCATGATGCGGGACATGTTGATGCCCTTCTTTTCCGCCTCGAGGCTGACCGTGCCGGTCACCGAGGTTTCCAGCGTCACGTCACCGTTGTCGCGGGTGTGGAAGCGGATCGGCAGGCGGAAGTTGGAAATGCCGACATGCTGGATCTGCGTGCGCGCGCCCACGATCAGGCTGGCCGGGCCGTTCTGCAGGTCGGGCAGGCTGTCCTTGTAGGCGGTATCGGCCACGAAGCCCGCTGGATAGCTGCGGCGAAGGTTCGGATAGGCCGCGGCCTCCATGCCCGGCAGAAGCCGGGTCACCGCCGGGTCCAGTTGCGCGATCTCCGCATCGCTCGACGCGCCCGCCCACTGCCGCAGGACGGCCAGCGCACGCGCGGCCTCTTCCTCGGTCGGCTTGCGGTCGAAATCCGGGGTGTGGATGTTCATCGGCTTTCTCCCAGTGGCGGTGGCGGCCACCCTAAGATGGGGTGTCCGTCACCAGAGTCCAGTTTGATGTCATCCTCTACGCCCGACGCGACGCTTCAGATCAGATCAAGACCTCGACGCAGGTCGGAAAGCAGATCGCCCGCATCCTCGAGCCCGACGGACAGGCGGATCAGGCCGGGGGTGATTCCCAGCCGCGCCTTCTGTTCGGGGGCCAGCCGCTGGTGGGTGGTGGTGGCAGGATGGGTCGCGATCGACTTGGCATCCCCCAGGTTGTTCGAGATCTTCCAGATCGCCAGCCCGTTCATCAGGCGGAAGGCGGCCTCCTTGCTGCCCACGTCGATGGCCAGCATGGTGCCGAAGCCGCGCAGTTGTTCGCGCGCAAGCCGGTGCTGGGCGTGGCTTTCAAGCCCCGGAAAGATCACCCGCGAGATTCGCGCATCGCCTTCCAGCCCCGCCGCGATGACCGCGGCGCTGTCGGCCATGGCCCGGCAGCGCAGGTCCAGCGTCTGCATCCCGTTCAGCATCAGCCAGGCGGTGAAGGGGCTCATCGAGCCGCCGGTGTGCTTCATGTAGGTTTCCACGGTCTTGCGGATGTAATCGCGCGGCCCGCAGATCACGCCGCCCAGCGCCCGGCCCTGGCCGTCGATGTGCTTGGTGGTGGAATAGACGACGACATCGGCGCCCAGTTCCACCGCGCGCGAAAAGACCGGGGTGGCAAAGACGTTGTCCACAATCACCAGTGCGCCCGCGGCATGGGCGATTTCGGCGACGCCCCGGATGTCGACGATCTCCAGCGTGGGGTTCGACATCGATTCCAGGAACACCGCCTTGGTTCCCGGGCGCACGGCGGCGCGCCACTGGTCCAGATCGGTGCCATCGACAAAGGTCACCTGCACGCCATAGCGGGTCAGCACGTCTTCGAGGATATAGAGACAGGAGCCGAAGAGCGCGCGCGCCGACACCACATGATCGCCCGCCTTCAGCATCGAGGTCAGCGCGCCGTTCACGGCCGCCATCCCCGAGGCGCAGGCGAAGGCGTCCTCGGTGCCTTCGACGGCGGCGATGCGGTCCTCGAACATCCGCACGGTCGGGTTGCCGTAGCGGGCGTAGATGAATTCGTCGTCTTCCGCCTTGATGAACCGCGCCTCGGCCTGTTCGGCGCTGTCATAGGCGAAGCCCTGGGTCAGGAAGATCGCCTCGGCCATCTCGCCATACTGGCTGCGGCGGCTGCCGGTGTGAACCAGCTTGGTGCGGATGTTCCAGTCGTCTGCCATCGTCTGCCCTTTCGCACAGGCAAGAAAAAACCCCCACCGCGACAGGCGTGGGGGTTCGGCCCTGCCCTTTTAGCGGTTTGTTTAACGTGGCCCGCAATCCGGTGAACAAAGCGCCACGGCGAAGCCGATACGCCCGTTGCGGCGCAAGGTCAACAGGGGCCGAATGTCATCGCGGGGGCATCGGGCGGCCGGGTGGCGGATCGGCCGCCCGGCGCCGCCAGCGCGGGCTGCGCCGGCGGCCGGGCCTTGCCGCGCCACGCGATCGCCCTGTCACATTTGCGCGCGCAACGGCCCGGGGCACGCCCAGCCGGGGGTCTTGCGCCCGACCCCGGCTTGCCTTGCGCGCCGGATACGACAACAGTGGCGGCATGAACGCGCCCCTTCGCCCGCCCGCCCCCGCCGCCATCGCCGCCGTCCTTGACCCCGCCGCCGTGGCCCTGCGCATCAGCCTGGTGATCCTGGCCGAGGCCGCGCTGCTGGCCGGCATCCTGTTCCGCGGCGCGGGGACGCTGGATTGGGAATGGGCCTGGGCGCTGTTTCTGGTGGCCGGGGCCTCGGGGCTGCCCGCGGTGCTGGGGCTGGCGCGGCACGACCCTGCGCTGCTGGCCTCGCGCACGCGGATGGCGCCCCGCGACCAGCCGCTGGAAGATCGCATCTTCGTGCCGCTGCACACGCTGCTGGTGCTGGCCTGGGCCTGGGTGACAGGGCATGACGCGGCGCGGTTGCACTGGCTGCCGGTGCCCGAGGGGGTAAAGGCGCTGGCGTTGCTGGCGGTTCCCGCGATCACCTGGGCCGGATACCGGACGCTGCGCGACAACCCCTATCTTGCGCCCTGCGTCTGCGTGCAGGAAGACCGCGCCCATCGGGTGATCGACACCGGGGCCTATGCGGTGGTGCGCCACCCGTTCTACGCGGTCGCCATCGCCTATCAGGCCGCCGCGGCGCTGGTGCTGGGCAGCGTGCTGGGGCTGATGGGAACCGCGCTGATCGGGCTGACCTTCGCCGCAAGGATCGGGATCGAGGAACGCTTCCTCATGCGCAACCTGCCCGGCTACGCGGCCTATACCCGCGTCACGCGCTGGCGGCTGCTGCCCGGGCTCTGGTAGACGCGGCGCCCGCGGTCACTGCCCGTCGGGTTTCTCCCCGATCGCGTAACGTTCCATCAGCTTGCCCTGCGAGATGAAGAAGGCGAACAGGGCCGCGGTCAGCACGAAGGTCTTGAAGGTGACCCAGGCCTCGGTCGACATGGTGCGCCAGACGATCTCGTTGGCGATCGCCAGCCCGAAGAAGAACAGGCAGATCCGCCGGGTCAGGATCATCCAGCCCTCGTCCTTCATCGGCAGCACCTCTTCGATGACCAGCTTGAGGTAGCTCTTGCCCTGCAGAAGCCCCACGCCCAGCGCGCCGCCGAACAGAAGATAGATGATCGTGGGTTTCATCTTGAAGAAGCGCTCGTCGTTGAACCAGACCGACAGCCCGCCCATCACCACCACCAGAACCAGCGTGGCGATCTGCATCTTCGACAGCCTCCCCGTGAGCCACCACAAGAGACCGGTGGACACCAGCATCATCGGGATGAAGGCCGCCGTGAGCAGGATGAAGGCGTTGTAGTCATGCCCGGCGACATGGAAGGTTTCGCCCTTCATCCGCCCGTAGGCCACGAAGAAGACCACGATCGGCACCAGTTCGATGACCAGCTTCACGATCGGGTTGACGGGTTTTTCGGCCATGCTGCGGCTGCCCTCCGGTTTTCCTATCAGCTAGGGCCTTGCGGGGCGGAATGCCAGTCGCATTCGCGTGGCGCGACGGCCCCGGGGGGCCTATCCCGCCACTTCCACCAGCACCGCGCCCGCCGCGATCATGACCATCAGCACCAGGCGGACCGGCCCCACCTTCTCGCGCAGCAGAAGCCAGCCGATCAGCGCGGCCCAGAGGGTCGAGGTTTCGCGCAGAACCGCGGCCTCGCCCACCTTGTCCAGCCGGGTGGCCAGCATGATCGAGCCGAAGCTGAACCAGGCCACCACCGCCCCCACCACACCGCGCCGCAGAAGCGGCATCATTTCCGACGCGGGCAGGCCCCGCCAGCGGCGGCGGGTGTAGAGCGGCATGAAGATGCCGTCGATCGTGAAGAACCAGGCAAGGAAGGTGAAGGGGTCGTCGGCCGCGCGGATGCCATAGGCGTCATAGGTGGTGTAAAGCGCGACAAAGCCGCCGGTCAGCGCGGCAAGGCCAAGCGCCGGAACCAGCGTGTCACGATCCACCGTGACGGTGCGGTAGTTGTAGACCGCCAGGCCCAGGATGCCCGCGACAAGCACCAGCACGCCGCCCCACTGGCCGGGGGTGAAATGTTCGGAAAAGACAAGGCTCGCCGCGATGACGGCAAAGAAGGGCGCAGTGCCGCGAACCACCGGGTAGACAATCGTATAGGCGCCGCGCTGGTAGGCCATCGCCTGCAGAAGCTTGTAGACCACATGGATGCCGAAGGCGCCGCCCAGCAGCAGCCACAGCCGGGGCGTGGGCCAGGGCACCGTGAACAGCGCGAAGGGAAGCGACATCAGCCCGTAGCTGGCGTCGATGGCCGCCCGCGAGAGCCACGGATCGTGCCGCCCCTTCTGAAGCGCGCCGAAAACGGCGTGCAGGACGGCCGCCAGCAGCGCAAGGAAGAGGGCCGCGGTGTGTCCGGCGGGGGTGCCCTCGAGGCTGGCGACGTAGGCGCTCATGGTCGTGCGGGGCCTTTGCTGGGCGGGCCGGGGGGCCGGGATCAGCCGTCGAGGCCGACCAGCGCGCGGGCGAACTCGTCGGGATCGAAGGGAGCCAGATCGTCGATCTGCTCGCCCACACCGATCGCGTGGATGGGCAGGCCGAAGCGGTCGGCCAGGGCAACCAGCACGCCGCCCTTGGCGGTGCCGTCCAGTTTCGTCATCACGAGGCCAGAGACATCGGCCAGCTTGCGGAAGGTCTCGACCTGGCTCAGCGCGTTCTGGCCGGTGGTGGCGTCCAGCACCAGAAGGGTGTTGTGCGGCGCGGTCGGGTCCTTCTTGCGGATGACGCGGACGATCTTGGCCAGCTCCTCCATCAGATCGGCGCGGTTCTGAAGCCGGCCCGCGGTGTCGATCATCAGCAGGTCCGCGCCCTCTGCCTGGGCGCGGGTCATGGCGTCGAAGGCAAGGCTCGCGGGGTCGGAGCCTTCGGGCGCGGTCAGCACCGGCACACCGGCGCGGGTGCCCCAGATCTGCAACTGTTCCACCGCCGCAGCGCGGAAGGTGTCGCCCGCGGCGATGATGACCGATTTTCCCGCGGCGCGGAACTGGCTGGCGAGCTTGCCGATGGTCGTGGTCTTGCCCGACCCGTTCACGCCCACCACCAGCACCACCTGCGGCTTGGTGGGGTAGATCGGCAGCGGCCGCGCCACCGGGGCCAGGATGCGCGCCACCTCGGCGGCCAGCAGGCGCTTCAGCTCGTCCGTGCCGATCCGGCGGCCCATCCGCCCCTCGGCGATGTTGGCCGCCACGCGCAGCGCGGTGTCCACGCCCATGTCGGACTGGATCAGCAGCTCTTCCAGGCTTTCCAGCATCGCATCGTCAAAGACGCGCCCGCCCGAGACCGCGCCCGCGATGCGCGCGGCCAGCCCGCCGCGGGCCGCGGGTTCCGCCGCGGGGGATGCGGCGGGGGGGGTGGCGGGGGTCGCGGGGGCCTCGGCCGCGGGGCCCGTGCCTTCCACCAGGTGATCGAGCCCGTCCTCGAGTTTCGAGGAGGTCTTGAACATCCGGTCCTTGAGCTTCTTGAAGAACGACATCGCAGATCCCGTGGGGTGACTGCCCTGACCTAACGATTCCCCGGCCCGGAGGGAAGGGTAAAGCACCCCCGCCAGCCCCGCCATTGCGGGGCCTGCCCGGCCTGCCCCCGGTGGCGCGCCCCGGCGCACACCATCGCCCGCCCCAACGCCCGCCCCGGGCGCATCCACCCGCAGGGACGCGCCCGGACCGATCGCCCGCCGGGCGGCGAAGCACTTGGAATGCCGCGAAAACCCGGCGATACTGCGGCCCGCAACCCGGCGGAGCAGGGAGACAGGAATGCAGCGGCCGATCGCCATTTTCGCCATTGCCACGCTGCTGCCGGTGCCCCTGCTGCTGGTGGGCGCCGGTGCGGGCGGGCTCTGGGCCTGGATGGCGCTGCTTTACATGACGGGGCTGACCTTCGCGCTGGACGAACTGGCCGCGCCGCGCCTGCCGAGCCCGCCGCCGGGGCAGGCGCTGGCGGCGGCGGACAGCCTGTCGACGATCCTTGCGGGGACGCATTTCATCCTGTTGCTGACGGCCGTTTTTGCGCTGGCGGGCCATACCGGGCTGCCATGGAGCGCGCGCCTGCCGCTGTTCCTGGCCTTCGGGCTCTACTTCGGGCAGGTCAGCAATTCCAACGCGCATGAACTGATCCACCGGTCGGACAGTCTGCTGTTCAACCTGGGCCGCTGGGTCTACATCAGCCTGCTGTTCGGGCACCACACCTCGGCGCACCGGCTGGTGCATCACCGCTTCGTCGCGACCGAAGATGACCCGAACACCGCGCAGGCGGGCGAAAGCTTCTATGCTTTCCTGCCGCGTGCCTGGCTTGGCGCCTTCGTCGCGGGCTGGGAGATGGAGCGCGACATGCGCCGCCGCAACGAGGCGGCGGGGCCGCACCCCTATGCGGTCTACCTTGGCGGGGCGGTGCTGTTCCTGCTGGCGATCTACATCCTGACCGGCTGGGGCGGCATCCTGGCCTATCTGTTGCTGTGCGTCTATGCGCAGATGCAACTGATGCTGTCTGATTATGTGCAGCATTACGGGCTGATGCGGGGCGAGATGGCCGACGGGCGGCTGGAGCCGGTGTCGGACCGGCATTCGTGGAACGCGGGGCACTGGTTCTCGTCGGCGCTGATGCTGAACGCGCCGCGGCATTCGGCCCACCACGCCCACCCGGCCTGGCCCTACCCCGACCTGACGCTGCCGGGCGCGGATCAGGCGCCGCGGCTGCCCTACAGCCTGCCGGTGATGGCGACGCTGGCGCTCTGGCCCCGGCGGTGGTTCGCGGTGATGGACCGCAGGCTTGCGCCCTGGCTGCCGCAAGAGCCCTGATCCGCGGGCCCCGATCTTCTGGCCCCGATCTTCTGGCCCGCACGCGCGGCTTGTGGCAGGATGGGAAGTGACGCCCCCGGCGAAAGGCCCCGCGATGCGCCCGATGCTTCCGCTTTGTGCCCTTGTGCTGGCCGCCACGGCCGCCGCCGCTGCCGACAAGCCCATGACCGCGGCCGAGTTCGATGCCTATTCGCAGGGAAAGACGCTCTATTACGCGATCGGCGGGCAACCCTATGGGGCGGAAACCTACCTGCCCGACCATCGGGTGATCTGGGCCTTCCTGGGCGAGGCCTGCAAGCGCGGCACCTGGTACGAATCGCAGGGGCGCATCTGCTTTGTCTACGAGGGCGAGGGCGACGGGCCGCAGTGCTGGACCTTCTTTTCCGGCGCGACCGGACTAAAGGCGCATTTCGAGGGCGATCCGCAGGCCGCCGACCTGATCGAGGTGAAGCAGAGCGACCGGCCTCTGGTCTGCCCCGGGCCCCGCGTGGGGGTGTGAGGCGTGCTTGAAACGCAGGCGCGGGCCGCCTAAGACCGGGGCACTCTGACTGGGCGGGATCGGCGGCCGATGTTTCTTTACCGGATGATCCTGACGCTGCTGTCGCCGGGCCTGCTGGGCTGGGTGCTGATCCGGCGGCTGCGCGGGCGCGACAGCGGGCGGGGGATGGCCGAGCGGCTGGGCGGCGGCGGCGGGGCGCGGGACACGGGGCCGCTTCTGTGGGTGCATGGGGCCTCGAACGGGGAACTGGCCTCGGCGCGCTGGCTGATCGAGACGCTGGTGCAGCGGGCGCCCGCGCTGTCGCTGATCGTGACCTGCAACACCGAGACCGCGCGCGACATGGTCGAAGGCTGGCGCCTGCCGCGGACCGCGGCGCGGCTGGCCCCGCTGGATCACCGCGCGGCGCTGGGCCGGTTTCTGGCCCGCTGGCGGCCGGAAGCGCTGCTGATCCTGGAAAACGAACTGTGGCCGAACCGGATTGCGGCGATGGCGGCGCGCGGGCGGCCGGTTCTGGTGATCGGGGCGCGGATGTCGGAAAACTCTGCGAAATCCTGGGCAAGACTGCCCGGTCTTGGTCCCGCAATGTTCGGAAAATTCAGCTTCGTGTCGGCGCAGGATGAAGGCTCGCGGGTGCGGTTGCGCGATCTGGGGGTCAGCCCGGGGCGGTTCGGGCCGGTCATCAACCTGAAGGTGCGGGCGGCGCGGACGGCCGGGGGCGCCCGGCCGCTGCCCGACGACCTGCGCCGCAGCTTCGCGCCGGCCACCACGTTGCTTGCGGCCTCGACCCACCCGGGGGAAGAGGCCGCGGTGCTGGCAGGCTTTGCGCTGGCGCGCACGGCCGGCCATGCGGCGCGCCTGATCCTGGCGCCCCGCCACCCCCGCCGCCGGGCCGAGATCGAGGCGCTGATCCGCGCGGCGGGGCTTGGCTTTGTCACCCGCTCCAGCGGCGCGGGGCCGGGCGACGCGCCGGTCTACCTGGCCGACACGATGGGCGAGATGGACCTGTGGTACCGCCTGGCGGGGGTGAGCTTTGTCGGGGGCTCGCTTGTTCCGCTGGGCGGGCATACCCCGTTTGAGCCGGCCGAATACGGCTCGGCCATCCTGCACGGACCGCATGTGGCGAATTTCACCGAGGCCTATCACGCGCTTGACCGCGACGGCGGCGCCCGCCGGGTGACCACGGGCGCTGATCTTGCCGCCGCGCTGGCCGACCTGTCGGACCCCGGACGCCGCGCGCATATGGTAGCGATGGCGCGCCTGGTGCTGGATCATGACGGCGGCGGGGATCAGGCGCTGTTTGCCGCGCTGGCCCGCGCGCTGGCGCTGCCCGCCCTGGCAGAGGGTTGACCCCGCCCGCGCCCGCTGCCTTGATGCGGCGCGAAGGAGCCCCGCATGACCCCCTATTTCAGCCAGCCCGAACTTGAGGCCGCCGCCGCGCTTGTCCACCGCCACATGGCGCCGACGCCGCAGTATGCCTGGCCGCTGCTGTCCGGACGGCTGGGCTGCACGGTCTGGGTGAAGCACGAGAACCACGGGCCCACCGGCGCCTTCAAGGCGCGGGGCGGCGTGACCTTCATCGACTGGCTGCGCCGCACCCATCCCGACACGCCCGGCATCATCACCGCAACCCGCGGCAACCACGGGCAAAGCCAGGCGCGCGCGGCCACCGCCGCGGGCCTGCGGGCGGTGGTCTATGTGCCGCGGGGCAATTCGGTGGAAAAGAACGCCGCGATGCGCGCTTTCGGGGCCGAACTGGTCGAATTCGGCGCCGATTTCGACACCGCCCGGGTCGAGGCGATGCGGGTCGCGGCGGCCGAGGGGCTTTACCCGGTGCCGCCCTTCCACCGCGAACTGGTGCGCGGCGTGGCGACCTATGCTTGGGAATTCTTCACCGCGCAGCCCGAACTTGACACCGTCTATGTGCCGATCGGCTGCGGTTCGGGCATCTGCGGGGTGATCGCGGCGCGCGATGCGCTGGGGCTGCGGACCAAGGTGGTCGGCGTGGTCAGCGAGGGCGCGCAGACGGCAAAGCTGTCGTTCGAGGCGGGGCGGATGGTGGAAACCGAAACCGCACGCACCTTCGCCGACGGCATGGCGGTCCGCGTGCCGGTTCCCGAAGCCTACGCGATCTATGCCCGCGGCGCCGAACGGATGGTGGCGGTCAGCGATGATGCGGTGGCCGAGGCGATGCGGGTCTATTACACCGACACCCACAACCTGGCCGAGGGCGCGGGCGCCGCGCCCCTGGCCGCGCTGATGCAGGAACGCGACCGGATGCGGGGCCGTGCGGTGGGCGTGATCCTGACCGGCGGCAACATCGACGCGCCCTGGATGCAGGCCGTGCTGGCCGGGCAAACGCCGCGCGTCTGATCGCGGCGCTTGACTTCCGGCCCGTTCACGCCCATGTGGGCCCAGTGCCCGGGCGCGGCCGCGTGAGCCGCCGAAGCCTTGCTTCTGACCCCGCACACCGATTTCCACCGGTTCCCCTTCACGCAAGGAGCCGCGGCCAGGGCTGAAGGCCCGTCAGAGCCGCCCCCTTGTCGACTGCCCGCGGGATGCCCGCCGGGCCTGAACGCCTTGAAAGGCCGACCCTTGACCCAATTTTCCGCCCTCGGGCTGAATGACCATCTGCTGAAGACCCTGCAGGCGCAGGACTTCACCACCCCCACCCCGATCCAGACCGAGGCCATCCCGCATGTGATGGCCGGCCGCGACCTGATGGGTCTGGCCCAGACCGGCACCGGCAAGACCGCGGCCTTTGGCCTGCCGCTGATCCACCGGCTGATGGCGATCGGCAAGGCCCCCGCCCCCGCCACTGCGCGGGCGCTGATCCTGGCGCCCACCCGCGAACTGGTCGCCCAGATCGCCGACACGCTGGCCGGCTTCACCCGCCACACCCATATCAAGGTCGTCACCGTCGTGGGCGGCGCCTCGCTGAACAAGCAGGCCGAGCGGCTGGCGCGCGGGGCCGACATCCTTGTGGCCACACCCGGCCGCCTGATCGACCTGCTGGACCGGCAGGCGGTGACGCTGGCCCAGACCACCTATCTGGTGCTGGACGAGGCCGACCACATGCTGGACATGGGCTTCATCCATGCGCTGAAGAAGATCGCGCGCCACCTGACCGCCAAGCGGCAGACGCTGCTGTTTTCCGCCACGATGCCGAAGCAGATCGAGGAACTGGCGGGCACTTACCTGACCAACCCGGTGCGCGTGCAGGTGGCGCCGCCCGGCAAGGTCGCCGACAAGGTCACGCAGGCGGTGCACTACACCAGCCAGGGCGACAAGGCCTCGCTCTTGCGCGACTACCTTGGCCAGCACCCCGACGAGATGGCGCTGGTGTTCGGGCGCACCAAGCATGGCGCGGAAAAGCTGATGAAG
This sequence comes from Pseudomonadota bacterium, assembly GCA_021845805.1. Taxonomy (GTDB): domain Bacteria; phylum Pseudomonadota; class Alphaproteobacteria; order Rhodobacterales; family Rhodobacteraceae; genus Solirhodobacter. The sequence continues at coordinate 11,581 of JAJZVD010000077.1, forward strand.
CTGCTGGTCAGCTGGGGCTTTGCCGCGGGCTCGATCCACGGCAACAAGAGCCAGGGCCACCGCGAACGCACCCTGGCCGCGTTCCGCGCGGGCGAGTTGAAGGTGCTGGTGGCGACCGACGTGGCGGCCCGCGGGATCGACATTCCGGGCGTGCGCCATGTCTACAACTACGATCTGCCGAACGTGCCGGAAAACTACGTTCACCGCATCGGCCGCACCGCGCGCGCCGGGGCCGACGGGCGGGCGGTATCGTTCTGCGCGCCGGCCGAGATGGACGAACTGCGCGCGATCGAGAAGCAGTTGAAGCAGCCGATCGAGGTGATCGGCGGCACCCCGCACATGGGCGAAGCCCCCGCCCCGCGGCAGCCGCAGCGCGGCCGTGGCGGGCCGAAGCCCGCCCAGAAGGCCTTCGGGGCGCCGAAACCCGGCGCCAAGCCCGCCCAGCGCGGCGGGCGTCCGGGCCAGGGCAGGCCGCAGCGTCAGGCGCGCTCGGCCTGACCGGCGACGGGCTCGGCATCCGCCGATCTTCTCGTCGTCCCGCACCCGCGTCGCGGACGGGGTGCGGGTAGCGGGGTGCGGGATCCCACGGCAGGCACCCGTGTCGCGGGGTATCCGCTGCCGCGCCCTGCCCCGCCCGGCAAGCCGCACAAGCGGGACGCTGGCGCGTTAACCAATCGTTTGGACCTTCCCCCCTATAAAGCCGTCCCGGGCAACCGGGCAGGTACCAGTAGCCGGGGTCCCCGCGCCCCGGAACCGTAGGGTTCAGGCGCGACCACCGCGGGGGGTGGGCCGGGATGACCGGTGACGGCGCCACGTATCCTGTGTGTAACCGGTACCGGCAGGGTCCGGCCATTCCCCAGGCGCCCTGCGCCGGGCCGGGCCCTGCCACGTCGCCACCGCGTGCCGACGCTTGCAGCCGCCGGGGGGCTTGGGCTACCAGCGGGCATGGCCAAGCTGTACTTCAACTACTCCACCATGAACGCGGGGAAATCGACCCTGCTGTTGCAGGCGTCGCACAACTACCGCGAACGCGGGATGGCGACCTATCTCATCACCGCGCAGATGGATACCCGCGCGGGCGAAGGGGTCATCGCCTCGCGCATCGGCATCGCCGAACCGGCCGACACCTTCGGCCCCGACGAGGATCTGCACGCCAGGATCGCGGCGCGGCTGGCGGCGGGCCCGGTGGACTGCGTCTTTCTGGACGAGGCGCAGTTCCTGTCGCGCGCGCAGGTCTGGCAACTGGCGCGCGCGGTCGATGACCTTGGCGTGCCGGTCATGGCCTATGGCCTGCGGGTCGATTTCCGGGGCGAGCTGTTCCCCGGCTCGGCCGCGCTGCTGGCGCTGGCCGACGAGATGCGCGAGGTGCGCACCATCTGCCATTGCGGCAAGAAGGCCACGATGGTGGTGCGCAAGGGCCCCGACGGCGCCGTGCTGCGCGATGGCGCGCAGGTCCAGATCGGCGGCAACGAAACCTATCTCTCGCTCTGTCGCCGCCACTGGCGCGAGGCGGTGGGCGACCGCGCGCCGGGCTGAGGCATGGACAAGCGCGCCCCGGCGCGGCAGGCTGGCCCGATGAAGCCCCGCCTTGCCGCCCGCGCCGTGATCCTGGACCCCAGCGACCGCCTTCTGGTGGTGAACGCCTGGCCCGGTGGGGTGTCGGATCTGTGGTGCGCGCCGGGCGGCGGCGTTCAGGCGGGCACCGGCCTGCCCGAGAACCTCGCCCGCGAGGTGATGGAGGAATGCGGGCTGCCGATCCGTGTGGGCGAGCCCTGCCTGGTGAACGAGTTCCACGACCCCGCCACGGGTTTTCACCAGGTCGACATCTATTTCCGCTGCATCGCCCTGGGCCCCCTGCCCGCCCGCTGGACAGACCCCGAAGGCGTGGTGAGCGAGCGGCGCTTCGTGACCGCCGATGAACTGGCCCGCCTGCGCCACAAGCCCGACAGCCTGGCCGCGGTGGCCTGGGGCGCCGAGGGTGGCATCCTTTACGACCCGCTGGAGGTGATCGTGCGATGAG
>JAJZVD010000078.1 GCA_021845805.1 Pseudomonadota bacterium
CCGCCAATGCGATCGGTCCGGGCTGGATCGCCACCGGATCGTCGTCCGAGGCCGAACGGACCGCGGGCCGCTTCACCCCCGCAGGCCGCCCCGGCCGCCCCGAGGAGGTGGCCCACGCGGCCCTGTTCCTCGCCGCCGACGAGGCCAGCTACATCACCGGCCAACTGATCGTGGTCGATGGCGGCAACACGGTGCAGGAATACAAGGTCGCGCTGCCGGGGCGGGAATGACAGGGGGGCGGCCCCGCGACGGCCCGCCCCCCCATTTTCTGTCCGCAAATATCCCACGGGGGTCCGGGGGTGTGAAACCCCCGGCCGCGCGATCAGTCGCGCATCGACCAGCCCGCGTATTCCGCCGTCTCGCCCAGCATTTCCTCGATGCGGATCAGCTGGTTGTACTTCGCCAGCCGGTCCGAGCGCGACAGCGAGCCGGTCTTGATCTGCCCGCAGTTGGTGGCCACGGCCAGATCGGCGATGGTGCTGTCCTCGGTCTCGCCCGAGCGGTGGCTCATCACGCTTGTGTAGCGCGCGCGGTCGGCCATGCGCACGGCGTCCAGCGTCTCGGTCAGGGTGCCGATCTGGTTCACCTTGACCAGCAGGCTGTTGGCGCAGCCCTCCGCGATCCCGCGGGCCAGCCGTTCGGTGTTGGTCACGAACAGATCGTCGCCCACCAGTTGCACGCGGTTGCCCAGCGTCTCGGTCAAAAGCGTCCAGCCCGCCCAGTCATCCTCGGCGCAGCCATCCTCGACCGACAGGATCGGATAGTCGTTCACCAGTGCGGCCAGATAGGCGACGTTCTCTTCCGGCGACAGGGTCTTTCCTTCGCCTTCCATGACATAGCGCCCGTTCTTGAAGTATTCGGTCGAGGCGCAGTCCAGCGCCAGGCTGATGTCCTCGCCGGGGCGGTAGCCCGCCTTCTCGATCGCGCGCAGCACGAAATCAAGCGCGTCGCGGGTCGAGGACAGCGCCGGGGCAAAGCCGCCCTCGTCGCCCACGCTGGTCGAGAAGCCCGCCGCCGACAGCTCCTTCTTCAGCGTGTGGAACACCTCGGACCCCATGCGGATCGCGTCGCGCACGGTGTCGGCGCCGACCGGCATGATCATGAATTCCTGGATGTCGATCGGGTTGTCGGCATGCTGGCCGCCGTTGATGATGTTCATCATCGGCACCGGCAGCACCCGCGCGCCCGTGCCCCCGACATAGCGGTAGAGCGGCTGGCTGGTGAAATCGGCCGCGGCCTTGGCCACCGCCAGCGAGACGCCGAGGATCGCGTTGGCGCCCAGGCGGGCCTTGTTCGGGGTGCCGTCGATCTCGATCATGGTGCGGTCGATGGCGACCTGTTCGGTCGCGTCATAGCCCACCAGTTCCTCGGCCAGTTCGCCGTTCACCGCGGCCACGGCTTCCAGCACGCCCTTGCCCATGTAGCGGCTCTTGTCGCCGTCGCGGCGTTCGACCGCCTCGTGGGCGCCGGTCGAGGCGCCCGAGGGCACCGCGGCGCGGCCCATCGTGCCGTCTTCCAGCACCACGTCCACCTCGACGGTGGGGTTGCCGCGGCTGTCGAGGATCTCGCGCGCGTGGATGTCTACGATCGTGCTCATGTCATGTCCTTTTCGGGGGAGGAGGGCGCCACAGCGCCAGCGCCGCGGGCCGGGCGGCGGAAACCTGCGTGCCGTGGCAGTTCTGTCCTGCAAGGAAGGCCGGCCGGAGCCGCGGTCCCCGGTGCCGCGCCGCGGCGTCAAGCGATCGGCGCAGAGCGATCGGGGCAAGGATCATGGGCCGCTCCGGTGTCAGTCTCGGGCGGGGTTTACGCCAAGGCGTGCGGGGTGGCTAGCCCCTTTCGCGGCGGCGAAGGGGGCGATCTGCGGCGGCGATCAGCGCAGGCTGGCCATCAGCCCCGCCCACTGGCCAAGCGCATAGTTGCGGTAGGGGGGCGATTTCACCATCCGCGCCGAGATCAGGCGGCGCAGCACCCGAAGCGCGGCCCGCGGCCAGGCCAGCCTGCGGCCCCGCTTGCGCTGGATGTAGACATAGGACCAGGCATAGTGGAACCCCTTCAGCCGCGCGGTCTCGGGCCCCTCGACCGAACTGCCGCCCGAGGCATGTTCGACCCGCGCCGCGGGCACATAGAGCAGCGGCCCCTGGGTTTCCGACAGCCGCAGCGACAGGTCGTCATCCTCGAAGTAAAGAAAGATCTTCTCGTCAAAGCCGCCCACCGCCGCAAAGGCCGCCCGGCGCACCAGGAAGCAGGCGCCGTTGAGCGAAGGCACCGCCGTGACGCGCTGCGGTCGGGCGCGGTATTTCAGTGCCGCGGCGCGGCCCAGAAGGATGCTGGGCCGGTAGCGGTAGACCGAGCCATCGGCCCGGCAGACCTCGGGGCCGAAGGCGCTGGCCTCGGGATGGGCGCGGGCGGCATCGAGGAGCGCGGCGAGCGCGCCGGGGGCAAGCCGGGCATCGGGGTTGATGAACAGCAGGAAGTCGCTGTCGGCCGCCGCGGCGCCGCGGTTGCAGGCGGTGCCGAAGCCCAGGTTGCGCCCCGGCACGACCAGCAGATGCCCCGCCGCCCGGGCCCAGGCGCGGGCGCCGTCGTCGGGGCCGTTGTCGACCACCGCAAGCGGCACGCCCGGCGGCAGGCTTGCGGCCATTGCGCCGATCACATGGGCGCTGGAATAGGCCACCGTCACGGCAAGCACCGCGGGCGCGTCGGGTCTGGCGGGCATGGGGTCGGGCATCGGGGCGGTCCGTTTCCGGACAAGGCCCGGCGCAAGGTGACACGGCCCACCTATCTTTGCGCCCGCGGCACCTGTCAACCGCCATTCGCCACCCCCGGTTGACACGCCCCGCGCCACGGCCAAGGGTGGCGCCGCGACGCGGGAGGGGTGACATGCGCAAGGACAGGCTGGATGCGACGGGGGTGGCGGGGCTTCTGCTGTCGGCGCTGCTCTTCGGGATCAACCAGGTGGCGATCAAGTTCGTGGACGACGGGTTGCAGCCGGTCTTCTTCGCCGGGCTTCGCTCGGTGGGGGCCTTCGTCTGCCTCTGGCTCTGGATGCGGGCGCGCGGGCAGCGGCCCCGGATCGCGCCGGGCACGGCGGGGGCGGGGCTTCTGGTGGGGCTGGTGTTCTCGGCCGAGTTCCTCTTCCTGTTCCTTGCCCTCGACAAGACGACGGTGGTGCGCGCGTCGATCATCTTCTACTCGATGCCGGTCTGGCTGGCGCTGGCCGCGCATCTCTTCCTGCCGGGCGAGCGGATCACCCGTCAGAAGGGGCTGGGGCTGGCCATCGCCTTTGCCGGGGTCGCCTGGGCGCTGGCCCATCGCGGCGGCGGGGGTGCGGACGGGCAGGCGCGGCTTGCGGGCGATCTCTGCGCGCTGGCGGCCGCCTTCGGCTGGGCGGGCACGGCCTTCATGACGCGCGGCTCGGCGATGGTGCGGGTGAAGCCCGACATGCAGCTTCTGTGGATGCTGGGGGTGTCGGGGCCGGTGCTGCTGGGCGCGTCGGTGTTCTTCGGCCCGTTCGTGCGCGACCTTCAGTGGGTCCATGTGGCGGCGCTGCTGTTCCAGATCGTGGTGGTGGTGGCCTTCGGCTTCATCCTGTGGCTGTGGCTCTTGTCGGTCTATCCGGCCTCGACGGTGTCGAGCTTTTCCTTCCTCACCCCGCTTCTGAGCATGGGTTTCGGCTGGCTTCTGCTGGGCGAGCCGGTGGGAACCCCGGTCCTGATGGCCTCGGGGCTGGTGGCGGTGGGCATCGTGCTGATCGCCCGCGCGCCGCGGGCGGGGTAGCGCGCGGGGCCTCTGGTGGCGAGAGGCGGTGTGGGCGGGCGCGAGGCTTCCGCTGGGGCCCGGGGGCCGGGCAGGGCGGGCGCTGCGGTGTGAGAGACAGCGTGGACGGGCGCGAGGTTTCCTCTCCGGCCCGGGGGAACACGCGAAGCGCCCCCGGGCCAGCGCCCGACCGCCCCATCGGGCGGGCGCTTCCTTGGCCGAACCGCGCGGGCTCACCCTTTGGGGCAACCTCACCATAAAGCGCTGACCGTCACCGGTGCAGCGCCCGCCTGCGGTCGGGCGCCGGCCCTGTGTCGTGAGGAGACAGCGTGGACGGTCGCGCGGTTTCCTCTCCGGCCCGGGGGAACAAGCGAAGCGCCCCCGGGCCAGCGCCCGACCGCCCTGATGGGCGGGCGCTTCCTTGGCCGAACCGCGCGGGCTCACCCTTTGGGGCAACCTCACCATAAAGCGCTGACCGTCACCGGTGCAGCGCCCGCCCGCGGTCGGGCGCCGGCCCTGTGTCGTGAGGAGACAGCGTGGACGGGCGCCAAGCCTCCCCCCGCCCCCGGGGGAACACGCGAAGCGCCCCCGGGCCAGCGCCCGACCGCCCTGATGGGCGGGCGCTTCCTTGGCCGAACCGCGCGGGCTCACCCTTTGGGGCAACCCCACCATAAAGCGCTGACCGTCACCGGTGCAGCGCCCGCCTGCGGTCGGGCGCCGGGCCTGTGTCGTGAGGAGACAGCGTGGACGGGCGCTTCCGTCGCGTCGGGGGCAGGCTCACCCGCGGGAGAGACCGCACCATAAGGCACAGACCGCCGCCGGTGCAGCGCCCGCCTGCGGTCCGGCGATGGCCCTCTGTCGGGAGGAGACGGGGCAGGCGGGCACCACGCCCCCCCGGGGGCCGCTCAGCCCGCCAGCACCCGTTCCACCAGCCGGGCGAAGAAGCTTGCCCCGATGGGGGCGGCGGCGTCGTTGAAGTCGAAGCCGGTCTCGTGGACCATCGGCCCCTTGCCCTGGCCCAGGAACAGGAACGCGCCCGGCCGCGCGCCCAGCATGGCGCCGAAATCCTCGCCGCCCATGTGGGAATGGGCCTCGATCTCGACCGCGCCGCTGACCTCGCGCGCCACCTCGACCGCCAGCGCCGTTTCGGCCGCGTGGTTCACCGTCGGATCAAGGTCGATGGTGCCCCCCACCTCGACGCTGACCCCCATCGCGGCGGCCACGCCCTCGCACACCTCGCGGATGCGCCGCCGCATCAGGTCGCGCGTCTCGACCGAAAAGCTGCGGATCGTGCCGCGCAGCCGCGCCTCCCGGGGGATCACGTTGAAGGCGGCCCCCGCCTCCAGCGCGCAGATCGACAGCACCGCCTGATCTTCCGCCGCGACATTGCGCCCGACGATGGTCTGAAGCGCGTTGCCCATCACCAGGAGCGCCGCCACCGGGTCGGCCGCCTTCTGCGGATAGGCCCCATGCCCGCCCCGGCCCGTCACCCGCACGTCGAATTCCCCCACCGCCGCCATGAAGGGGCCGGGCCGGGTGGTGAACACCCCCAGATCGTGCTGCGGCGAGGTATGGATGCCCCAGACCGTTTCCACCCCGAAGCGGTCCATCAGCCCGTCGGCCAGCATCGCCTTCGCCCCCTCGCCGGTCTCCTCGGCCGGCTGGAAGATCAGCACGACGGTGCCCGCGAAATTGCGGGTGGCCGCCAGGTATTTCGCGGCGCCCAGCAGCATCGTGGTATGCCCGTCATGGCCGCAGGCATGCATCCGCCCCGGACGGGTCGAGGCCCAGTCCGCCCCCGTCGCCTCGGGCATCGGCAGCGCATCCATGTCGGCCCGCAGCCCGATGGCGGGGCCTTCGCCCCGGCCGCGGATGATCCCCACCACGCCGGTCCGGCCCACGCCCTCGTGCACCTCGTCCACGCCCATCTCGCACAGCCGCGCCGCGACGAAGGCCGCCGTCTCGGCGCAGTCCATCCCGATTTCCGGGTGCTGGTGCAGGTGGCGGCGCCAGGCGGTCATCAGGGGCGCGCTGTCGGCGATGGAATTCAGGACGGGCATGGCGGAACCTCGGGGCAGGGACATCTTCGCCCCCGAAGGAACCCCGGATCGCCCGCGGGCGCAACCCCGCGGCCGCCCCCTCCCCAAAAGGGGCCGCGCCGCGGACGGCGGGCCTCAGGCGCGCGGTTGCAGCATCTCGACCAGCCGGGCGAAATAGCTGGCGCCGATCGGGGCGATGGCGTCGTTGAAATCATAGGCCGGGTCATGCACATGCGCCGTGTCGCCCTGGCCCAGGAACATGTAGGCGCCGGGCCGGGCCTCGAGCATGTAGGCGAAATCCTCGCCCGCCATGATGGGCCTGGCGTCGGGGTCCACCCGGTCCTCGCCCGCCACCGCGCGCGCCACCGCCACCGCCTTGGCCGTCTGCGCCGCATGGTTCACCGTCGGCGGGTAATCCGCGCGGAAGTCGAGCCTGGCCGTCACCCCCATGGCCAGGCCGGTGCCCTCGCAGATCTCCTGCATCCGGCGGCGCACCATGTCCTGCACCTCGCGCCGGTAGCAGCGCACCGTGCCGCTGATCGTGGCCGAGGGCGGGATCACGTTATAGGCCGTGCCCGCATGGATCTGGGTGATCGAGACCACCAGGTTGTCCAGCGCGTCGGTGTTGCGCGCCAGAATCGTCTGGATCGCCTGGCCCACCTGCAGCGCGGCGGCGATCGGGTCGCGCGCCACCTGCGGGCTGGCGCCATGCCCGCCAAGGCCGGTGATCGTGATGTCGAATTCCGCCACCGAGGCCAGCAGCGGCCCCACCCGCGTGCGCATCTCGCCGACCGGCACGCCGGGCGAGTTGTGGATGCCGTAGACCTCGGCGATGGCGAAACGGTCCATGATGCCGTCCTGCACCATCACCCGGCCGCCGCCCGCGCCCTCTTCGCCCGGCTGGAAGATCAGCGCCACGCTGCCCGCGAAGTTGCGCGTCTCGGCCAGGTAGCGCGCGGCGCCCAGCAGCATCGCGGTATGCCCGTCATGGCCGCAGGCATGCATCTTGCCCGGCACCTCGCTGGCATGGGGCAGGCCGGTCGCCTCGTGCATCGGCAGCGCGTCCATGTCGGCGCGCAGCCCGATGGTGGGCCCCGCGCCCTGGCCGGTGATGATGGCCACCACGCCCGATTGCGCAAACCCGGTGTGGATCTCGTCCACCCCGAAGTCGCGCAGCCGCGCGACCACGAAGGCCGCCGTCTCGTGACAGTCGAGCCCCAGTTCCGGCCGCCGGTGCAGCGCCTGCCGCCAGGTGGTCATGTCGGCGGAAAACTCTGCGATGCGGTTGACGACAGGCATGGTGGACTCCCCTCTGCGCATTTCCGATAACGTCTGGGCCCGACAGGCCCGGAACGCCAGACTACACGGATTGCCCGCGATGCCCAGAGACCCCGACGACCTGATCCACGACCCCGAAGGCGGCATGGCCCGCCTGGTCGCCATCATGGCGCGCCTGCGCGACCCGCAGACGGGCTGCCCCTGGGATGTGGAACAGACCTTCGCCACCATCGCCCCCTACACGATCGAGGAAGCCTACGAGGTCGCCGACGCGATCGAGCGCGGCGCCTGGGGCGAGCTGAAGGGGGAACTGGGCGACCTGCTGTTCCAGTCGGTCTTTCACGCCCGGATGGCCGAGGAGGCGGGGCTGTTCAGCTTCGACGAGGTGGTGCGCGCGATCTGCGACAAGATGGTGGCGCGCCATCCGCATGTCTTCGGCGACGAAAGCCGCGACAAGTCGGCCGCCCAGCAGACGCTGGACTGGGAACGGATGAAGGCCGCCGAACGCGCGGCCCGCGCCGAAACCGGCGTGCTGGATGGCGTGGCACCGGGGCTGCCCGCGCTTCTGCGGGCGATGAAGCTGCAGAACCGCGCGGCGCGGGTGGGGTTCGACTGGCCCTCGACAGGCGAGGTGCTGGACAAGCTGGTGGAAGAGGCGCGCGAGCTGGTCGAGGCCCGCGACCGCCTGACACCTGCCGAACAGGCCGAGGAGATGGGCGACCTGCTCTTCGTCATGGCAAACCTCGCGCGGCACCTCAGGATCGACCCCGAAGCCGCCCTGCGCGCCGCCAACGCCAAATTCATCCGCCGCTTCCGCTTCATCGAAGCCGCCCTGGCCGGGCAGGGCCGCCGCCCCGAAGACAGCGACCTGGCCGAGATGGACGCCCTCTGGACCGCGGCGAAGCGGGCGGAGAAGCAAGCGTAATTCCGACACTCCATTCTTTCTGGCGAAAATATCCCCGCCGGAGGCTCCGCCGCCTCCGCCCGGCACCGCGCCTCAGGACGCCCCCCCCTCGACATTCCCCGCGCCATCCGCTTACCTCCCGCCTGACAGGAGGCCGCCATGACCGCACGCAAGATCATCATCGACACCGACCCCGGGCAGGACGACGCCGTGGCGATCCTGCTGGCGCTGGCCAGCCCCGACGAGATCGAGGTTCTGGGCATCACCGCGGTGGCGGGCAATGTGCCGCTGCCGCTCACCCAGAAGAACGCCCGCATCGTGTGCGAGCTGGCGGGCAAGCCTCAGACCCGCGTCTTTGCGGGCTGCGCGGCGCCGATTGCGCGCCCGCTCGTCACGGCCGAACATGTGCATGGCAAGACCGGGCTTGACGGCCCGCAGCTTCCCGACCCCACGATGCCGCTGCAAGACGGCCACGCGGTCGATTTCATCATCGAGACCTTGCGGGCCGAGCCTGCGGGCAGCGTCACGCTCTGCCCGCTCGGGCCGCTCACGAACATCGCCGTGGCGCTGACCCGCGCCCCCGACATCGCCCCCCGCATCCGCGAGATCGTGCTGATGGGCGGCGCCTATTTCGAGGTGGGCAACATCACCCCCGCCGCCGAATTCAACATCTACGTCGACCCGGAAGCCGCGGATATCGTGTTCAGATCGGGCGTTCCGCTGGTGGTGATGCCGCTGGATGTCACCCACAAGGCGCTGACCACGCGGCCCCGGATCGAGGCGTTCCGCGCGCTTGGCACCGCGCCGGGGCGGATGGTCGCCGAATGGACCGATTTCTTCGAACGTTTCGACAAGGAGAAATACGGCTCGGACGGCGCGCCGCTGCATGACCCCTGCGTGATCGCCTGGCTGATCCGCCCCGATCTGTTCCAGGGCCGCCACATCAACGTGATGATCGAGACGAAGGGCGACTTCACGCTGGGCATGACGGTGGCCGACTGGTGGCGCGTGACCGACCGCGCGCCCAACGCGATGTTCATGCGCGAGATCGACGCCGACGGGTTCTATCGCCTGCTGACCGAGCGGATCGGGCGGCTGTGAGGGCGCGCAGGCGGGCGCGGGCGCGATTTTTCGCCGAAAGATCGTGCCGCGCCGCCCCGCGTGCCCTATCTAAGGGGCGGAGGTTCCGATGACGCTGACCATCCGCTTCGACAACCGCTATGCCCGGCTGCCCGACCGTTTCTTTGCCCGCCTCGCGCCCACCCCGGTCGCGGCGCCGCGGCTTCTGGCGCTGAACGAACCGCTGGCGCGCGCGCTGGGGCTGGACCCCTTGGCGCTGGCCGCGCCCGACGGCGTGGCGATGCTGGCGGGCAACGCGCTGCCCGCCGGGGCCGAGCCGCTGGCGCAGGCCTATGCCGGCCACCAGTTCGGCGGCTGGAACCCCCAGCTTGGCGACGGCCGCGCGATTCTGCTGGGCGAGGTTCTGGCCCCCGACGGGCGGCGCTTTGATCTGCAACTGAAAGGCGCGGGGCCCACGCCCTTCTCGCGCCGGGGCGATGGCCGGGCCTGGCTGGGCCCGGTGCTGCGGGAATATCTTGTCAGCGAGGCGATGGCCGCGCTTGGCGTGCCCACCACCCGCGCGCTGGCGGCGGTCGCGACCGGCGAGGAGGTCTGGCGCGAGACCGCGCTGCCCGGCGCGGTGCTGGCGCGCGTGGCCTCAAGCCATGTCCGCGTGGGCACCTTCCAGTTCTTCGCCGCCCGCGAGGATGCCGAGGCGCTGCGGCTGCTCACCGGCTTCGTGCTGGCGCGCCATTATCCGGGGGTCGAGGGGCCGCTGGGCCTGATCCGGGCGGCGGCCGAGGCGCAGGGGCGGCTGGTGGCGCGCTGGATGTCGCTGGGCTTCATCCACGGGGTGATGAACACCGACAACGCCCATGTGGGCGGCGAGACCATCGATTACGGCCCCTGCGCCTTCATGGACGATTACCATCCCGCGCGGGTGTTTTCCTCGATCGACCAGTTCGGCCGCTATGCCTACCAGAACCAGCCGCAGATCGCGGTCTGGAACGTGGCGCAACTGGCCTCGGCGCTGCTCCCGATCCTCGAGGGCCCGCGCGAGGCCGCCATCGAGGCCGCGACCGAGGCGGTCCATGCCTTCGCCCCCACCTACGAGGCCGAATGGCTGGCGCGCTTCCGCGCCAAGCTGGGGCTCGCCACGGCCGAAGACGGCGACGGGGCGCTGGCGCAGGATCTGCTGTCGCGCATGGCCACCCTTGGCGCCGATTTCACCCGCACGTTCCGGGGGCTGGCGACCGGCGCCGCGCGGGCCGAATTCGCCGAGCCCGAGGCCTGGGATGGCTGGGCCGCGCTCTGGCAGGCGCGGCTTGCGCGCGAGGGGCGCGGGCTGGATCAGGCGCAGGCCGCCGCGGCGCTGGCCAATCCCGCGCTGATCCCCCGCAACCACCGGATCGAACAGGCGATCTCGGCCGCCGTCGCGGGCGACATGGCGCCCTTCGGCCGACTGGCGGCGGCGCTGGCCCGGCCCTTCGATCTGGCGCCCGCCGATGCCGACCTGGCGCTGGCCCCCGCGCCGGCCGAGGCGGTGCGGCGTACCTTCTGCGGCACATGACCCCCGCCCTGCCACAGCCCGACGCGGGGGCCCTGCGCGTGGCCTCGTGGAACATCCGCAAATGTCTGGGCATCGACCGCCGCCGCGATCCCGACCGCACGCTGCGGGTGATCGCGGCCACGCAGGCGCATGTGGTGGTGCTTCAGGAAAGCGACCGCCGCCTGCCGCCGCGCCCGGCCGCGCTGCCCGCGCCGCTGATCGCGGCCAGCGCCTATCGCGCGCTGCCGCTGGGGCAAAGCGCGGTCAGTCTGGGCTGGCACGGCAACGCGATCCTCGTGCGCCCCGAAATCACCCTGACGGCGGTCCACCGGCTGGACCTGCCCTCGTTCGAGCCGCGCGGCGCGGTGGCGGCCGACCTCGAACGCGCGGGCGAGGCCTTCCGCATCGTCGGCGTGCACCTTGGCCTGCGCGGCGCCGACCGGCTGCGCCAGCTTGGCCGGCTGGCCGACTGGATCGACCGGCAGCCGCCGCTGCCCACGCTGATTCTGGGCGACTTCAACGAATGGTCGCCCGAGGCGCTGTTCCTGCCGCTGGCCCCCGGCTTCCGCGTGCTGGCGCCGGGGCCCAGCTACCACGCCCGGCTGCGGCTTGCCCCGCTGGACCGCATCGCGCTGTCGCCCGGCATCAGCGAGACGGCGCTCGGCCTGATGGACCAGGGCGAGGCGGCGCGCGCCTCGGACCATCTGCCGATCTGGGCCGACGTGCGGCTGGGGTAGGGCGCGCCCCCGGCCTCTGCCCCACCCCTTGCCGCCGGGCGCCGAAGCTGCCACTTCTGCCCGACCACCCTGGAAGGAGACCGCCCATGCCCGTCATCAACCGCATCGCCGACTTTGCCGAAGAGATGAAGACCTGGCGGCGGCACCTTCACGCGCATCCCGAACTGACCTTCGATCTGCCTGAAACCGCGGCCTTCGTCGCCGCCCGCCTGCGCGAGTTCGGAGTGGACGAGATCCACGAGGGCATCGCCCGGACCGGCATCGTCGCCATCATCAACGGCCGGGGCGAGGGGCCCACGATCGGCCTGCGCGCCGACATGGACGCGCTGCCGATCACCGAGATCACCGGCGCCCCCTACGCCTCGCAGAACCCCGGCAAGATGCATGCCTGCGGCCATGACGGGCACACCACCATGCTGCTCGGCGCCGCGAAATACCTGGCCGAGACGCGCAACTTCTCGGGCCGCGTGGCGCTCCTGTTCCAGCCGGCCGAGGAAGACGGCGGCGGCGGCGAGGTGATGGTGCGCGAAGGGGTGATGGACCGCTTCGCCATCACCCAGGTCTATGGCATCCACAATGCCCCGAACCAGGCCTTCGGCAGCTTCAACACCACGCCGGGGCCCCTGATGGCGGCAGTCGATACCGCCTGGGTCTACCTGACCGGAAAGGGCGGCCACGGCGCCACCCCGCATGACTGCATCGACCCCCTGATCGCGGGGGTGGGCATGGTGCAGGCGCTGCAGACCATCGTCACCCGCAACGCCTATGCGCTGGACGAGGTGGTGATCTCGATCACCCAGTTCCACGCGGGCTCGGCCTCCAACATCATCCCCGAGGAAGCCTGGTTCTGCGCCACCATCCGCACCTTCAACCCCGACCTGCGCGCCCTCGTCCGGAAGCGCTTCCACGAGATCGTGGAAGGCCATGCCGCAGCCTACGGGGTGCAGGCGCGGCTTGACTATGACTGGGGCTATCCCGCCACCGTGAACGACCCGGCAAAGACCGCCTTCGCCGCCGAGGTCGCGCGCGAGGTCGCGGGCGCGGCCCTGGTCGATGCCGCCGCCGGGCGCGAGATGGGGGCCGAGGATTTCAGCTACATGCTCGAAGCCCGCCCGGGCGCCTATCTCTTCATGGGCACCGGCCCGGGCGCGGGGCTGCACCATCCGGCCTATGACTTCAACGACGAGGCCGCCCCGGTCGGCGCAAGCTTCCTTGCCCGGCTCGTGGAACGGGCGCAGCCGCTGGCCTGATCCTCGCGCGCGTGACTTTCCCGCCGCCGCCGCTACCTTCGGCGGACAACCCCGGCCGCAAGCAGAGAGACCCGATGCGCACGATCCTCATCCTCGCCCTTGTCCTTCTCGCCGCCGCGCAGGCCTGGGTGCGCCTCTCGCCCAACGATCCGGCCCGCTGGCAGGTCGATCCGGTCGCGGCGGGCCGGCCGGGGCTGCCCAACGGCTATCTGCTGCGCCCCACGGGCGGCGACGCGGCCGCCCCGGTCTATCCGGTCTCGCCCGCGGATCTCGCCCGCCGGATCGACGCGGTCGCCCGCGCCTGGCCGCGCACCCGCCTTTTCGCGGGCGATCCGGCGACCGGCGAGATGACCTACGTCACCCGCAGCCTGCTCTGGGGCTTTCCCGATTTCACCAGCGTGAAGGTGCTGCCCGCGCCCGGCGGCGCCACCTTCGTGGCCTTCGCCCGCGCGCGCTTCGGGCGCTCCGATCTGGGCGTGAACCGCGCCCGGCTCGAGGCCTGGCTCAAGGCGCTGGGCTGATCCCATTTTCTGTCCCCAAATATCCTCGGGGGGTGTGGGGGGCAGACAGCCCCCCACCCTCGCCGCCCTGGC
>JAJZVD010000079.1 GCA_021845805.1 Pseudomonadota bacterium
GGCTCGGCCTCGTCAGCGTCCAGCGCCGGGGGCTCCAGCGCGGCGACCGGTTCGGCCACGGCGTCGGGGGCGACGGTCAGGGCCTCGGCGGCCAGAGCGCCTGCGGCCCCCGCCGCCAGCCCGGCAAAGGCGGCGGGCGCGGGTTCCTCGAGGTCTTCGGTCAGGTCGTCAGCCAGCCGGGCCGCTGCCGGCGGCGCCACGGGGGCCGCCTCCGGCGCCGCGTCGTCGGCGGGCTGGGGGTGGGGGGCGGCCTGGCGGGCATGGTCCACGGCCGCGCGGATGCGTTGCAGCTTGGCCGCGATGCTTTCGGCGGCGGGCTTTGCGGCAGGTTCCGGCGCGGGCTGCGGCGCCATGACGGGGGCCGCCGCGACCGGTTCCAGCGCGGCCAGCGGCGCGGCACTTGCGGCGCGCAGCAGCACGCCCTGATCCTGCACCTTGGCTTCCACCCGGCGGTGAATCTCGCGTTCGGCGATCTGGTGCAGCATCGCCGCATCCGGCGTCGGCGGTTCGGCGCCGAAGTAGCGGTCGTCGGCGGCGAGGTCGCGGAAATACTCCGCGATGGCCTTCATCGTCGAGAAGGGATCGTCAAATCCCTCCAGCGTGCACGAGAAGGTGCCGTAGGACACTGTGAGGATCTTACTCGCACCGACCATGGGACGCTCGCTTTCTGCCAAACCCGGTTGGGCCGACGATGATGCACCTGACGTTCGATTCCGTGCACAGATACGGGTAATTTCAAGGATTGATTATGGCTTCCAAGCTCAGATCCTGCCTTAATCCGGGGACAATGATTCCATGAAAGCTGCGATTGTCGAGTCTCTGTCGGGGGTCACCCTGGTGGGCGGGGGTCCGGTTCCCGCCGCATTGATGCGTCGGGTGCTGGCGCTCGCCCCCGTTCTGGTGGCCGCGGACGGCGGTGCGGACCGGGCGCTGGCGCTGGGGCAGGTGCCGCAGGCGGTGATCGGCGACCTCGATTCGCTGTCCGAGGCCGCCCGCGCGCGCCTGCCCGCCACGGCGGTGCACCGGATCGCGGAACAGGACACCACCGATTTCGACAAGGCCCTGCGCCATATCGCGGCGCCCTTCGTGCTGGGCCTGGGCTTTGCGGGGGCGCGCGTCGATCATACGCTGGCGGTGTTCAACACGCTGGCCCGTCATCCGCAGCGGCGCTGCCTGATCCTGTCGGCGACCGATGTCTGCTTTCTCGCCCCCGCCACGCTTTGCCTGCGCCTGCCGCCGGGCTCGCGGCTGTCGCTTTATCCGCTGGGGCCGGTCCGGGGCGAAAGCACGGGGCTGCGCTGGCCGATCGACGGTCTGGGCTTTGCCCCCGAAGGCGTCATTGGCACCTCGAACGAGGTGTCGGCGCCCGAGGTGCGGCTGGCCTTCGACGCGCCGCGGATGCTGGTGATCCTGCCGCGGGCGGCGCTCAGGCCGGCGCTTGCGGCGCTGGTGCCGGCCTGGCGGCCGGGCGGCGCGCCATCTGCCGCTCGCGGTGGATGATGTAAAGCCCCGAGGCGCAGATGATCCCGATCCCGATCCAGGTCAGCAGGTCGGGGAAGTTGCCGAACACCAGGTAACCGAAGGTCGCCGCGCTGACCATCTCCAGGTAATGCAGCGGCGCCAGGGTCGAGGCGGGGGCAAGCCGCAGCCCGAAGCTCATCGACATGTGCGAGACTGTCGCGGCAAAGCCCACCCCGAACAGGAAGACCCAGACCCAGCCCTGCGGCCAGTCGAAGGCCAGCGAGGGGATCCCCGCCCCGGTGGCCAGCAGCATGACCGGCAGCCAGATCACGGTGGCCAGGATCGCGGTATGCGACTGCATCGCGATCGGGTGCATCAGCGGCGCCAGTTGCCGGGTGACAAGGATGTAGAGCGCGAAGAACAGCGCGGTGCCCAGCGGGAACAGTGCGACCGCCCCGAAATGGGCGAAGCTGGGCTGGATCACCAAGAGCGCGCCCAGAAAGCCCACCGCGGCGGCGCCGAGGCGGCGGGGGCCCACATGCTCCTTGTAGACCAGCCAGCCCAGCAGCAGGATGATGAACGGCTCGACGAAGGCGATGGCCAGCGCATCGGCGATCGGCATCACCTGCACCGCGGCGACAAAGCAGTAGGTCGACAGGATCGAGACCACCGCCCGCACCGTCGTGAGCCAGAGCGCGCGCGGTGACATGCGGAAGCTTTGCCCCACCCCCACCACCATCGGCGCCATCAGCACGCCCTGCACGACAAAGCGGACAAGCGTCACCTGACCCACAGAGACGCTCTGCGAGGCGAGTTTGGAAAACACGTCGATCAGGGGGGCCAAGGCGCAGAACCCCACCATGAAGGCGACGCCGAGCGGGATGCGGTCGACGGGCTTGGTCATGCGCCGCTGATAGACCGCGGGCGGGGGCGCGTCGCGCACGTTTGCGACATCGCGCGGGGCGGCGGGGGCGGTCGCGCCGCGCCCCGCCGCTCGACCCTTGCCGCCCCTGCCGGGGGCGGCTATCACCGCCGCCATGACCAACCAGACCCCCGAACCCGTCATCGTCCTCGTCCGCCCGCAGCTGGGCGAGAACATCGGCGCCGCCGCGCGGGCGATGCTGAACTTCGGCCTGACGCGGATGCGCGTCGTCGCCCCGCGCGACGGCTGGCCGAACCCGAAGGCGGTGGCGATGGCCTCGGGGGCAAGCCGGGTGCTGGACCTGGCCGGGCGCTTCGACACGCTGCCCGCGGCGCTGCGCGACTGCCACTATGTCTTTGCCACCACCGCCCGAGGGCGTGAGCTGACGAAGCCGGTGATGACCCCCGAGCGCGCGATGGAACATGCCCGCGCCCTTGCCGCGGAGGGCAAGCAGGTGGGGATGCTGTTCGGCCCGGAACGCACGGGGCTGGAAAACGACGACGTGGCCCGCGCCGATGCCATCGTGACCGTGCCGGTGAACCCCGAATTCCCGTCGCTGAACCTCGCGCAATGCGTGCTTCTGCTGGCCTACGAATGGCGCAGGCTGGCGGCCGAGCGCCCGCCCGAGGTGATGGCCATGGCCGGCACCGATTTCGCCTCGGGGCTCGAGGTGGAGAAGTTCGGCGATCATGTCGAAGAGGTGCTGGAACGCGCGGGCTTCTTCTTTCCGCCCGCCAAGGCGCCCAGCATGAAGGTGAACCTGCGCAGCATGTGGGGCCGCCTGCCGCTGACCCGCTCGGACGTGCAGACCCTGCACGGGATGCTGCGCCAGATTGTCCGCTGGCGCGACGGCGGCGCGGGCGGCCAGTAGACAGATCCGGTGGCCACCCGCGGTCTGGTGCTGGCCCTGTGTTTTGAGCGACAGGGTAGGCGGAAGGGGCGTATCCCCCGGCCCGGGGAATAGCGCGAAGCGCCCCCCAGGCCGGCGCCCGACCGCCCCGGAGGGCGGGCGCTTCCGTGGCGTCGGGTTCGGGCTCACCCTTGGGAGGAGCCTCGCCATAAAGCACGGACCTTCACCGTCGCAGCGCCCACCGGCGGTCGGGCGTCGGCCCGCTGTGGTGACAGACGGTGTGGCCGGCGCCACGCCTTCCTCCGTCCCGAGAGGCAGTCGGCCCCCGCCTCACCCCCCCGTGATGCGGCCCCCGTCCCCCCGCCTTGAAGCCGCCGCCGCCCCGCCCTAGTGTCTGGCGCGACCGGAGAGGGACAATGGCTCAGAAACGCGTGATCTTCGAAGAGGTGGTGGCCAAGGCCGCCGCGACCCCGCAGGGCGGCATGATCGACCGCAAGGCCAGCGGCGCACGGGGCGCGATCCGGGCCTGGCTCGTGCTGATCTTCCTGATGGTGGCGGCGATGATCCTGGTGGGCGGGCTGACCCGGCTGACCGGCTCGGGCCTGTCGATCACCGAATGGAAGCCGATCTCGGGCGCGCTGCCGCCGGTGGGGCAGGCGGCCTGGCAGCAGGCGTTCGACCTCTACAAGGCCTCGCCGCAATACCGCATCGAGAACCAGGGCATGACGCTCGGGCAGTTCCAGTACATCTACTGGTGGGAATGGAGCCACCGCCTGCTGGGCCGCACCATCGGGCTGGTCTGGGCGCTGGGCTTCTTCGGCTTCTGGGCGGCGGGGCGCATCCCGACCGGCTGGAAGGGGCGGCTGTTCCTGCTGGGCGCGCTGGGTGGCCTTCAGGGCGCGATCGGCTGGTGGATGGTGGCCTCGGGGCTGACCGGCGACATGACGGCGGTGGCCTCCTACCGGCTGGCCACGCATCTTGGCATCGGTTTCATCATCCTGGGCACCACCGCCTGGTTCATCCTGCAGATGTCGCGCCCCGAAGCCGCACTGCTGCAGGCCCGTCGGCAGGGCGAACGCAAGCTGTTCGGCATGGCCACGGGCGTCCTGCACCTGGCCTTCCTGCAGATCCTTCTGGGCGCGCTGGTCGCGGGGATCGACGCGGGCCGCAACTACCCGACCTGGCCGCTGATGAACGGCGCCTTCTTCCCCGCCGACGCCTTCCATGTCGACAATGGCGGGGCGCTCTGGCGGGCGTTCTTCGAAAATCCGGGCCTCGTGCAGTTCATCCACCGCATGACCGCCTATCTGCTGGTGATCTTCGGTCTGGTCACCGCGCTCAGCGCCCGCCGCTCGGCGCATGCTTCCACGCGCCGCGCCTTTGCCGCGATGGCGGCCATGCTGCTGGTGCAGATGACGCTGGGCATCCTCACCGCGCTGAACGCGGCGCAGCTTCACGTCGCCATCACCCATCAGGCCGGGGCCATCGTCACCTGGGCCCTGATCCTGCGCGCGCGCCACTTGGCGCGCTACCCCATCGTCGGCTCGATCCGGGAAGGAACCGCATGACCGCTTTTGACCGCCTGCTGGCCTTCCAGCGCGAGACCGAGGCACTGGCCCAGATCGCGGGCCGCCTGGGCTGGGATCAGGAAACGATGATGCCGCGCGGCGCGGCCGAGCAGCGCGGCGACGAGATGGGCGCCATCGAAGGCGTCCTGCATGCCCGGCGCACCGATCCGCGCGTGGCCGACTGGCTGGCCGCGGCCGAGCCTGCCGACGACGTGCAGGCCGCCATGCTGCGCCAGATCCGCCGCGGCCACCTGCGGGCGACGAAGATCCCCGCCGACCTGGCGCAGGAGATCGCGCGCGTGACCTCGGTCGCGCAAGGGATCTGGGCCGAGGCGCGGCGGACCGAGGACGTGGCGCATTTCCTGCCCACCCTGACGCGCGTGGTGGACCTCAAGCGGCAGGAGGCCGCCGCGCTGGCCGGCAACGGCGGGGCCTATGACGCGCTGCTGGACGATTACGAACCCGGCGCGACCGAGGCGGGCGTGGCCGCGATGTTCGACGGGCTGCGGCCCCGGCTGGTGGCCCTGCGGGAACGCATCCTGGGGTCCGCGCGCAGCCCGCAGCCGCTGGAAGGCCAGTTCCCCAAGGCCGCGCAGATGCAGCTTGCCACCGAACTGGCCGCGGCCTTCGGCTATGACTGGTCGCGCGGGCGGCTGGATCTTGCGGTCCACCCGTTCTCCAGCGGCTCTGGCAACGACGTGCGCATCACCACGCGGGTGGTCGAGACCGAGCCCTTCAACTGCATCTATTCCACCATCCACGAGACCGGGCACGCCTGCTACGAGCAGGGGGTGGACCCGACCTATCTGCTGACGCCGCTGGGCCAGGGTGTCTCGATGGGGGTGCACGAAAGCCAGAGCCGGA
The DNA here is from genome assembly GCA_021845805.1 of Pseudomonadota bacterium. Lineage (GTDB taxonomy): Bacteria > Pseudomonadota > Alphaproteobacteria > Rhodobacterales > Rhodobacteraceae > Solirhodobacter. The sequence goes on from JAJZVD010000079.1 coordinate 5,666, forward strand.
TCTACGAGAACCAGCTTGGCCGCTCGCGCGCCTTCACCGGCTGGCTTCACGGCCGCATGACCGAGGTCTTCGGCCCGCTGACCGTGCGCGATGCCGACGCCTTCCATGCCGCGGTGAACCGGGTGCAGCCGGGCTTCATCCGCACCGAGGCCGACGAGGTGCATTACAACCTGCATGTCATGCTGCGCTTCGATCTGGAACGCGCGCTGATCGGCGGCGCGCTGGAGGTGGCGGATCTGGAGGCCGCCTGGAACGACCGGTTCCGGCGCGATTTCGGCGTGGCGGTCGACCGGCCCTCGCACGGGATGTTGCAGGATGTGCACTGGTCGGTGGGGCTGTTCGGCTATTTCCCGACCTACACGCTGGGCAACCTGTACGCGGGTTGTCTGCACAGGGCGCTGCGGGCGGCGGTGCCCGAGCTTGACGCGCATCTGTCGCGCGGCGACACCGGCCCGGCCACGGCATGGCTGCGGGCCCGGGTGCAGCAGCACGGCGCGCGCTACGAGCCGCGCGAGGTCATCGCCCGCGCCTGCGGCTTTGCCCCGACCGAGGCGCCGCTGCTCGATTACCTCGAGGCGAAATTCGCCGAGATCTACGGGCTGTGAGCCGCGCGGCCGCCCCCGGCGGGTTCGGCGTCTGGCTGCTGGCCGCGGGCCAGACGACCGGCTACGCCACCTTCAACTTCGCCTTCGCGGCGCTTCTGGTGGCGCTGGGCGACCCGCAGCATGGCACGCAGATGTCGCGCACCGTGCTGGCGGCGGGGCCGACCGCGGGCTTGATCCTGGCCGCGGTGATGGCGCCGCGGATGGGGCGGCTGGTCGATCGCGGTCGCGGCGCGCTGCTGTTGCGGCTGGGGCCGCTGGTGGGGGCGCTGGGGCTTCTGGTGGCCTCGTTCGCCGAGGCGCGGCCCGCGCTCTGGATCGCGGGGTACCTTCTGGTCGGGCTTGGCCAGGCCACCACGCAGTTCGAGACCTGCTTTGCCCTGCTGACCCGCCGTCTTGGCCCCGCCGCGCGGGGCGCCATTGTGAAGGTGACTCTGGTGGCGGGGTTTTCGGCCACCATCGCCTTTCCGCTGGGCGACTTGCTGGCGCGCCATTTCGGCTGGCAGGGGGCGATGTGGGCGCTGGCGGCGATTGCCGTTTGCGTGACCGTTCCGCTGAACGTCGCCGGGACCGCGCTGATCCAGCGCCGCGTCGGGCGCGAGGTGGCGGACCCGCCCGATCCGGCGGGCAAGGCCTCGGCGCTGCGCCGGGCGCTGGCCGATGGGGCCTTCTGGCGGCTGGGCGGGTTGATCGCGCTGATCTGGATGAACCATGCGATGCTGACCACCTTTGCCCTGCCGCTGCTGGCGGGGCGGGGGGCGGACCATGGCATTGCGGTGATGCTGGCCGCGGCACTGGGTCCGGCGCAGGTGGCAGGCCGCGTCATGCTGATGCTGGCGGGCGACGACGCGCCGCTGGGTCCGGTGACGCTGGCCACCATGGCGGGGTTTGTCGTCTCGTCGCTGATGCTGATGCTGGGACACGGGGTGCCGACGCTGTGGCTGCTCTATGCGCTGGCGCAGGGGGGGGCTGCGGGCATCGCCACCATCCTGCGCCCGCTGCTGGCGGCCGAGATCCTCGGCCGCGAGGGGTTCGGCGCGATCTGGGGCGCGCTGTCGGTCGCGCCGCTGATGGCGCAGGCGCTGGCCCCGGTGGTGGGCGCGCTTCTGCTGACGATCGGCGGTGGCGCGGTGATCGGCGCCTGCCTCGCCATGGCGGTGGTGGCCTTTGCGCTGGCGCTGAGCCTGCGGCCGCGGCTGCGGGGGTAGGGGCGGGCGCCACGGTTGCCCCGGCCCGGGCAGCAGCGCCCGACGGCGGACGGGCGATGGTCCTGTGGTGCGAGAGACGGGGTGGCTGGGCGCATCGCATCCACCCCGGCCCCGGGGAGCAGCGCCGCAGGCGCCCCCGGGCCAGCGCCCGACCGTCCCCGGGGCGGGCGCTGCCGTAGCGTCGGGGGCGGGCTCACCCGGAGGAGGAGCCTTGCCATGAAGCGCAGACCGTCACCGGCTCTGCGCCCACCCGCGGTCGGGTGCTGGCCCTGTGTTGTGAGGGGCGGGGGGGGTGGGCGCATCGCATCCACCCCGGCCCCCGGGGAACAGCGCCGCAGGCGCCCCCGGGCCAGCGCCCGACCGTCCCCGGGGCGGGCGCTTCCGTAGCGTCGGGGGCGGGCTCACCCGGAGGAGGAGCCTTGCCATGAAGCGCAGACCGTCACCGGCTCTGCGCCCACCCGCGGTCGGGTGCTGGCCCTGTGTTGTGAGGGGCGGGGGGGGGCGCATCGCATCCACCCCGGCCCCCGGGGAACAGCGCCGCAGGCGCCCCCGGGCCAGCGCCCGACTGCCCGGACGGGCCGGCGCTCCTTGGGCGGAACCGCGTGGGCTCACCCTCCCGAGACGCCGCCCCATGAAGCGCAGACCGTCACCGTTGCCGCGCCCACCCGCGGTCGGGCGCGGGCCCCCTGTCGTGCGCGACGGGCTGGCTGCGCCCACCCGCCGTCATTCGCGGGGCCTCTGCCGCCTGCGCCGCGCCGTCACGCCCCGGTCGGCCAGTCGGGCGCGCGCTTTTCGAGGAAGGCGTTGATCCCCTCTTCCGTATCGCGCCAGAGCATGTTTTCCACCATCACCCCGGCGGTATGGTCATAGGCGGCGGCAAGCCCCATCTCGGCCTGCTCGTAGAAGGCCCGCTTGCCGATCTTCACCGCGGCGCCCAGCTTCCTTGCCAGCGTCTCGGCCAGCCAGAAGGTCTCGTCGCCAAGCGCCTCCTTCGGCACCACCCGGTTCACCAGTCCGATCCGCTCGGCCCGTCCGGCGTCGATCAGGGCGCCGGTCGTCAGCATCTCGAAGGCCTGCTTGCGCGGCACCACCCGGCTCAGCGCAACCATCGGGGTCGAACAGAACAGCCCGATGTTGATCCCGTTCACCCCGAACTTCGCCCCCTCGGCCGCCACCGCCATGTCGCAGGTGGCCACCAGCTGGCAGCCCGCCGCCACCGCGATGCCCTGCACCTCGGCGATGACAGGCTGGGGCAGCCGGACGATCTGCTGCATCACCCCCGAGCAGCGGTGGAAGAGGTCGGCGAAATAGGCCCGGCCCTTGTCGGCCGACGCGCGCCCGGCCTGCATCTCCTTCAGGTCGTGGCCCGCGCAGAAGGCCCGGCCCGCGCCCCGCAGGATCACCGCCTTCACCTGCGGCTCGCCCGCCAGCCGCGTCAGCGCCTCCGACAGCGCGGCCAGCAGCGCGTCCGACAGCGCGTTCAGCGCCTCGGGGCGGTTCAGGGTGAGGATCGCGATCGCGCCCTCGTCCGCGCGCAACAGGATCGGTTCGGTCATCTTGTCATTCCTCCGCTTTCCCGGAACTCTAGGCGCCACAAACGCAGGGGGGAAGAGCATGGAGCCGGTGATGGACCGGGCCGCACTGGCGGCGTTCCTGTCACGCGAGTTTCCGCAGGTCGCGGGCGATTATGCGGTGGAGGAGGTGGGGCGCAACCGCGCGCTGCTGCGGCTGCGGGTCGATGACCGCCACCTGCGCCCCGGCGCCACCGTGTCGGGGCCCGCGATCTTCGCGCTGGCCGATGTGGCGATGTACATGGCGATCCTGGCGATGATCGGCCCGCAGGCGCTGACGGTCACCACCAGTTGCAGCATCGACTTCATGCGCAAGCCCGCCGCGGGCCGCGACCTTCTGGCCGAGGCGCGCATTCTGAAGCTTGGCCGCGTGCTGGTGGTGGGGGATGTGCTGGTGCGCGCCGAAGGCGGGGCCGATCCGGTTGCGCGGGCGGGGCTGACCTATTCCATCCCGCCCCGCTAGGCTCAGGCCTGCGCGCGCTTGCCGGCGTGGGCGAACTTGCCCTCGATCTCGGCGCCGCTCTCGATCACCAACTGGTCATAGGTGACCGTCACCGACGACACCGAGCTGGAGCGCAGCGTGAACTGCACGCAGGCGGCCGAGCCGTTCAGGTGGCCGCGCACCTCGACCGCCTCGGCGCGGACCTTGCCGCTGACCTGGCCCTCGGTGCCGATCACAAGCGTCTTGGCATCCACGTCGCCCTGCACCTCGCCCATCACTTCGACGATGCCGGTCGAGGTGATGTTGCCGGTGATCTTCAGATCCGAACTCAGGTGTGACCGGCCGCCCGAATTGCTGCCCGGCCGCGCGGCGGGCAGCGTATCGCCCTCGCTGGACTTGTTGAACATGTGCAGTCTCCTCAGCGGTGGCGGAGCCGCCACCCGTTCCGCAGACGGTTAGACGCCAAGCCGCGCCAAAGGGTCAAGTGGGGAAACGGCCGACCCCCGCGCCATCGGCGGTTCTGCCCGCCTTTGTGCCGGTTTTCGCGGCCTGTCCGGTCGGTAACAGACTTGCGAGCGGGGGCGCGCCGGGGAACAGTGGTGCGGTCAGCCAGGGGAGAATGACCAGCATGGTCGCAGATGCCACGTTCCGCCCGGTGTCGGGGTTCGACCTGCCCCGGTTTGCCGGGGTGCCCACCTTCATGCGCCTGCCGCATGTGCCGCTGGACGATCCGCGGCTGGCGCAGGTGCAGATCGGGCTGGTCGGCGCGCCCTGGGATGGCGGTACCACCAACCGGCCGGGCCCGCGCCACGGGCCGCGCCAGATGCGCGACGCCTCGACGATGATCCGGGCCGAGAACGGCATCACCGGCGTGCGCCCCTTCGAGGCGGTGAACTGCGCCGATCTGGGCGACGTGGCCCCGAACCCGGCCGACCTGATGGACAGCCTCGCGCGGATGGAGGCGTTCTACGCCCGCGTCCGCGCGGCGGGCGTGCTGCCGCTGACGGCGGGGGGCGACCATCTGTGCACCCTGCCGATCCTGCGCGCGCTGGCGAAGGGGCGGCCCCTGGGGATGATCCATTTCGACAGCCACACCGATCTGTTCCACAGCTATTTCGGCGGCACGATGTACACGCACGGCACCCCCTTCCGCCGCGCGGTGGAGGAAGGTCTGCTGGACCCGACGCGGGTCTGCATGATCGGCATCCGCGGCACCGCCTATGACCGCGAGGATCGCGACTTTGCCCGCGCCGCGGGCATCCGGGTGATCCCGATCGAGGAATTCCATGCCCGCGGCCCCGAAGACGTGATGCACGAGGCCCGCGCCATCGCGGGGGCGGGCGACACCTATGTCAGCTACGACATCGACTTCGTCGATCCCGCCTTCGCGCCCGGCACAGGCACGCCCGAGGTGGGCGGGCCGAATTCCTGGCAGGCGCTGACGGTGGCGCGCCTTCTGAAGGGCGTGAAGATCGTGGGGGCGGATCTGGTCGAGGTCTCGCCCCCCTTCGACCCCTCGGGCGCCACCGCCTATCTGGGCGTGTCGCTGATGTTCGAGATGCTCTGCGTGATGGCCGAGCGCCTGGCCGAGGACGCCCGATGACCCCCGATCTGATCCTGACCAATGCCCGCGTGCTGACGATGGACCCCGCCGCCCCGCGCGCCGGGGCCGTGGCCGTGGCGGGCGAGCGCATCCTGGCCGTCGGACCCCGCGCCGCCGTCGAGCGGCTGGCGGGCACCGCCACGCGGGTGATCGACTGCGGCGGGCGCACACTGCTGCCGGGCTTTGTCGAAAGCCATCTGCACCTGGTGCTGGGCGGGGCGGAACTGGGCCATCTGCAGCTGCATGGCGCGCATGGGATGGCGGCGATGACCCGCGCCTTCCGCGCCTTTGCCGCCGAACACCCCGAGCGGCCGCTCTTGATGGCGCAGGGCGCGGATTACGCGATGCTCGACCATCCGGTGACCCGGCACGACCTGGATGCGATCATCGCCGACCGGCCGATCGCGATGACGGCGCATGACCACCATACCGTATGGGCCAATACCGCCGCGCTGACGGCGGCGGGCATCCTGCACGGCCTTGCCACCCCGCATGGGCACGAGGTGGTGATGGGCCCCGATGGCCTGGCCACCGGCGAGCTGCGCGAATTCGAGGCCTTCGCCCCGGTGATCGCGCTGGGGGGCGAGGCGCGGCTGAACCTCGGCATCGCGACGGGGGGCGAGCCCTCGCCCTGGCCCGACGCGGCCGAACGCGCCATCGACCGCGCCAAGGTGCTGCGCGGGTTGCAGCATTGCGCGGGCCACGGCATCACCTCGATGGTGAACATGGATGGCAACCTCTACACGCTGGCGCTTTTGCGCGAGATGCAGGGGGCGGGCGAGCTTCTGGCGCGGGTCAAGGTGCCCTTCCACTTCAAGCCGCATATGGAGCTTTCAGAGCTGGCGCGGGCCGAGGAGATGACGCGCGCCTATGCCGACGACTGGCTGAGCAGCGGCTTCGTGAAGATGTTCATGGATGGCGTGGTGGACAGCCGCACCGCCTACATGCTGAACGACTACCCCGACCAGCCCGGCCACCGGTCGGACCCGCTGTTCCGGCCCGCCCGCTTCGATGAGATCGCGACCGAGATCGACCGGCGCGGGATGCAGATCGCCGTCCATGCCATCGGCGACGGCGCGGTGCGCACCACGATCGACGGCTACGCCGCCGCGCGCCGCGCCAACGGTCCGCGCGACAGCCGCCACCGGATCGAGCATATCGAGCTGATCGACCCCGCCGACATCCCCCGGCTGGGCGCGCTGGGCATCGTGGCCTCGCTGCAGCCGCCACACCCGCCGGGGGCGATGGACTTTCCGCTGATGCCGACGCTGGACCGCATCGGGCGGGCGCGCTGGAAGGACGCCTATCTGTGGAAGACCCTGGCGGATGGGGGGGCGCCGCTTGCTTTCGCCTCGGACTGGCCGGTGACCGACGTGAACGTGCTCAGGGGCATGGAGGCCGCGCTGACGCGCACGCCCTATGCCGACGACTGCGCCGATCAGCGCGTGGGTCTGATGGCGACGCTGGCCGCCTATACCGCGGGCGGCGCCTGGGCCGCCCATCGCGACCATCTGACAGGCCGCCTCGTGCCGGGGCTGGCCGCCGACATCGCGGTGCTGGATGGCGACATCGAGACGGCCGAGGCGACGACGGTCGGCGCGATGGGCGTGGCGCTGACGCTTTGCGGCGGCCGGATCACCCACCGGCGGGCGGGATTCGCCGCCTGAGTCGCCCGCGGCAGGCACGAGAATCGCCTGATTCCAGCCACTTGCCGCGGCAGGGCGGCGGCACGGCCCCCGCGCCGCGCCCGAACGGCGGGCAGGGCACCGCGAAACCGCCTTGTTTTGTTGAGCCTGTCAGGAAAATGTCATGCGGGCTGCATTTTCCACTTGCGGCCCCGGCCCGGGACCCCTAGATACCCCCTCACCGAAGCGGGAGCGACGGTCTGGGGCTGTGGAAGCGGTTCTGGTTGGAGATGAGGGTTTTGCGGGAGCGCCGCTTGTGATGTGGCGCCTCGTTTGATTT
>JAJZVD010000080.1 GCA_021845805.1 Pseudomonadota bacterium
ATATTTGCAGACAGAAAATGGCCCCCCGGCCCCCGTGGGGGGTCAGGGTGCGATTTGCGGTCACGGTCATGAGCGCCCCCGCCCGCATCCTGCGGCCATCCTCGTGCGAGACGGTCGGCACCCCTTCGGGCCCCCATTTTCTGTCTGCAAATATCCTCCGGGGGTCCGGGGGTGGAAAACCCCCGGCGGCCGGGCGGGGGCGCGGCCGCGCGGGGTCAGCCCCAGTCGAGCACGACCTTGCCCGAACGGCCCGAGCGCATCGCCTCGAAACCCGCACGGAAATCGTCCACCGGGAAGCGGTGGGTGATGACCCGGCGGATGTCGAGCCCGTTCTGCAGCATGGCGATCATCTTGTACCATGTCTCGAAGATCTCGCGGCCATAGACGCCCTTGATGGTGATCGCCTTGAACACGATCCGGCTCCAGTCCACCGGGCTCTTGCCCGGCGGGATGCCAAGCATGGCGATGCGCCCGCCCATCACCAGCGCCTCGACCATCTGGTCGAGCGCGGCCTGGTTGCCCGACATCTCCATCCCGATGTCGAAGCCCTGGGTCATCTTCAGCCGCGCCATCACCGACTTCAGGTCCTCGCTGGCCACGTTCACCGGCACCACGTCGGCCACCTGCGCGGCCAGGTCCAGCCGGGCGGGGTTCACGTCGGTGATGACCACATGGCGGGCGCCGACGTGGCGCGCGACCGCGCCCGCCATGATGCCGATCGGCCCCGCGCCGGTGATCAGCACGTCCTCGCCCACCAGATCGAAGCTGAGCGCGGTATGCACCGCGTTGCCCAGCGGATCGAGGATCGCGCCGATCTCGTCGTCGATCTCGTCGGGCAGCGGCACCACGTTGAAGGCCGGGAGCCGCAGGTAGCCTGCGAAGGCGCCGGGCTCGTTCACGCCGATCCCCCGCGTCTCGGGGTCAAGATGGAACTTGCCCGCCCGGGCCTGGCGGCTGAGGTGGCCGATCAGGTGCCCCTCGCCCGAGCATCGCTGCCCGATCGAGAGCCCGGTGACGTTGCGGCCCATGTCGACGATCTCGCCTGCGAATTCGTGGCCGGTGACCAGCCCCACCGGCACCGTCTTCGCCGCCCACTCGTCCCAGTTCCAGATGTGGATGTCGGTGCCGCAGATGCCGGTCTTGCGGATGCGGATCAGCACGTCGTCCGGCCCGATCTCGGGCACGGGGCGGCGTTCCATCCAGAGCCCGGGCTCGGGCCTTGCCTTCACCAGCGCCTTCATCTCGTTGGTCATATCGCCCCCACCGCCTTGCCCGCCGCGGCAAAGGCCGCCAGCGCGAAATCCAGATCGTCGCGCGTCAGCGCCGCGTTCATCTGCGTGCGGATGCGGGCCTGCCCCCTCGGCACCACGGGGAAGAAGAACCCCGCGACATAGACCCCGCGCCGGTCAAGCTCTGCCGCCATCGCCTGTGCCAGCGGCGCTTCATCCAGCATCACCGGAACGATCGGGTGTTCGCCCGGCAGCAGGCGGAAGCCCGCATCGGCCAGCCCCGCGCGCCAAAGGGTGGTATTGGCGAAGAGCCGCGCGCGCAGGTCGTCTGCCGCCTCAACCAGGTCGAAGGCGGCAAGCCCCGCGCCCACGACCGCGGGCGGCAGCGCGTTGGAAAAGAGGTAGGGCCGCGCCCGCTGGCGCAAGAGGTCGATCACCGGCTGCGGACCGGCCACATAGCCGCCCAGCGCGCCGCCCAGCGCCTTGCCCAGGGTGCCGGTCAGGATGTCGACATCCACCCCGAAATGCGCGGGCGTGCCGCGGCCCTGCGGCCCCATGAAGCCGGTGGCGTGGCAATCGTCGACCATGGTCAGCGCGCCGTATCGCGCGGCCAGGGCGGTGATCTCGGGCAGCCGGGCCAGGGTGCCGTCCATCGAGAAGACGCCATCGGTCGCGATCAGGATGAAGCGCGCGCCCTCGGCGCGGGCGTGTTGCAGTTGCGCCTCCAGATCCGCCATGTCGGAATTGGCGTAGCGGTAGCGGCGCGCCTTGCAGAGCCGGATGCCGTCGATGATCGAGGCATGGTTCAGCGCATCCGAGATCACCGCATCCTCGGTGCCCAGCAGCGGCTCGAACAGCCCGCCGTTGGCGTCGAAGCAGGCGGCGAAGAGGATCGCGTCATCCTTGCCGAGAAAGCGCGCGATGCGGGTTTCCAGCGCGCGGTGACTGTCCTGGGTGCCGCAGATGAAGCGCACAGAGGCCATGCCGTAGCCATGTTCGTCCATCGCCGTCTTGGCCGCGGCCACCAGCGCGGGATGATCGGCAAGGCCAAGGTAGTTGTTGGCGCAGAGGTTCACCATCCGCCCGTCGCGGCCCGCCACGGTGACCCGGCCGCCCTGGGCCGAGGTGATCTGCCGTTCGCGCTTCAGCAGCCCGTCGGCCTCGATGCCGCGCAGGGTGTCGGCCAGATGGGACAGGAACGAGGATTTATCCGCCATATGAAACACCTCTCCGTTTTGACGGACATACTGCCGACAGACGCGGTCGCCGTCAAGATGGCGGATCGCCATCCGCCAAAACGGAGGCGCCCTAGCTGTTCTGCACCACCAGCAGCGCCCGCGCCGCGCCGTCCTCGGCCCGGATCGCATGGGGCCGGTCGGCCAGGTAGCGCGCGGTATCGCCTGCGCCGATGCGTTCGCGATCCTCGCCCGAGGTGACCGACAGCGCGCCTTCCAGCACCGTCAGATGTTCGCGGCAGCCCGGGCCATGCGGGTCGCTGACCAGCGCGCCGCCGGGCGCGAAGGTCAGGTCATAGACCTCATGCCCCCCCACCGCCTCGGCGGGGCTGAGGATGCGGATGCGCACCCCGGTGCCGCGCCCCTCGATCAGGGGCACCGCATCGGCGCGCAGAACGTCGATGCCCGGCGTCGCGCGGCCTTCCAGAAGCCCCGCGAAATCCACATGCAGCGCCTGCGTCAGGTTCCAGAGCGTCGCGACCGTCGGGCTCGATTCGCCGCGCTCGATCTGGCTGACCATCGAGCGGCTGACACCCGAGAGCTTGGCCACCGCATCGAGGCTCAGCCCCTTGGAGCGCCGCGCGGCCTTCAGGCTGGCGGCAAGGCGATCGTGGATGTCGGGGCGCTGGTTCATGGTGCAACCGTGAGATGCCGGCAACGCCCCTGTCAACCGGCTTCCTGCACGGTCTTGCGCCACGGCCCGGCAACGGGCATCGGTCTGGGGATGATCCTGCGCGAACACGCCACCGCCTCTGTCCGATCGTCCGCGCTTCATTCCGCCTGCGGGCACTACCGCTTCCGGCTTGACCGGATCTGGGCGCCGGGGGCCTGCGTGCTCTGGGTGATGCTCAATCCGTCGACGGCAACCGAGGTCCGCAACGACCCCACGGTGGAACGCTGCGAACGCCGAAGCCGGGCGATGGGGTTCGCGGGCTTCACCGTGTGCAACCTTTTTGCCTGGCGCAGCACCGATCCGGCGGGATTGTGGCGGGCGGCCGACCCCGTGGGGCCGGGCAATGACGCGGTGATCCTTGAGGCCGCCGCGGGGGCCGGGCTGATCCTCTGCGCCTGGGGTACGCATGGCGCCCGCGACGGGCGCGGGGCCGGGGTGGCACGGATGCTGCGCGCGGCAGGCCATCGGCTGCATGTCCTCGGGCTGACCCGCGGGGGCCAGCCACGGCACCCGCTTTATGTCGCCTATGCCGCGGGGGCGGTGCCCTGGCTGCCCCAGGCAAGCTGATCGGCGGTTTCCACCGCGCAGGGCCGCACCGCGCGCAGTCGCGCAAGCGCCGCCCCCGGCGCCTCGCCCGCGCCCACCATCAGCCGCAGCGCGATCATCCCCGAGCGGCCGCAGCCACCCTTGCAATGCACCAGCACCCGCCCCCCGCGGCCAAGCCAGCCCGCCGCCTCGTCCGCCAGCAGCGGCCAGAGCGCGTCCTCGGCCGCGGTCGGCACGCCGAAATCGGTGATCGGGAAATGCCGCCAGGCCACCCCGATCCGCCCCAGATCGGTTGCCAGCCGGTCGGCCCGGCCCTGCATCTCGTCCGTGCCAGCCAGGCTGATGACCAGGTCCGGCGCCCAGGCGTGGATCGCGCCCAGGTCGCCCGGATAATCGCCGCCCCGCCCCGGCAGCGGCGTGATCCCCAGCCACCCGGCCAGCACCGGCACCTCTGCCACCTGAAACCCGCTCATCGCCGCCTCCGTTTCGACCCAGCCTAGGCCGCGGGTGGACGCCGGGCAACCCAGGCCCTACTCTCTGCCCGTTCCGCGAATCCCGAGAGGCCCGATGACAGACGCGCCCGAGACCGGCTACCAGGTGCTCGCCCGCAAGTACCGCCCGCAGACCTTCGCCGACCTGATCGGACAGGAGGCGATGGTGCGGACGCTGAAGAACGCCTTCGCCGCCAACCGGATCGCGCATGCCTTCGTGATGACCGGGGTGCGCGGGGTGGGCAAGACCACCACCGCCCGCATCATCGCCAAGGGCCTGAACTGCATCGGCCCCGATGGCAATGGCGGCCCCACGACCGAACCCTGCGGGGTCTGCGAGCCCTGCCGCGCGATTGCCGAGGGCCGCCATGTCGACGTGATGGAAATGGACGCGGCCTCGCGCACCGGCGTGAACGACATCCGCGAGATCATCGACAGCGTCCACTACCGGGCGACCTCGGCGCGCTACAAGATCTACATCATCGACGAGGTTCACATGCTGTCGACCAGCGCGTTCAACGCGCTGCTGAAGACGCTGGAAGAACCCCCGGCGCATGTGAAGTTCATCTTTGCCACCACCGAGATCCGCAAGGTGCCGGTGACGGTGCTCAGCCGCTGCCAGCGGTTCGACCTGCGCCGGATCGAGCCCGAGGTGATGATCGCCCACCTGCGCCGGGTGGCCGGGCTGGAAGGCGCGCAGATCGCCGATGACGCGCTGGCGCTGATCACGCGCGCGGCCGAAGGCTCGGTGCGTGACGCGATGAGCCTGATGGATCAGGCGATCAGCCACGGCGCGGGCGAGACCACCGCCGAGCAGGTCCGCGCCATGCTGGGCCTTGCCGACCGGGGCCGCACGCTTGATCTGTTCGAGTTGATCCTGCGCGGCGACGCGGGCGGCGCGCTGTCCGAACTGTCGGCGCAATATGCCGACGGGGCCGACCCGATGGCGGTGCTGCGTGACCTGGCCGAGATCACCCACTGGATCAGCGTCATCAAGATCACCCCCGAGGCGGCCGAAGATCCGACCGTTCCGCCCGAGGAACGCGCCCGCGGCACCGGCCTTGCCCAGCGGCTGCCGATGCGGGTGCTGACCCGGATGTGGCAGATGCTGCTGAAGGCGCTGGAAGAGGTGGGGCAGGCCCCCAACGCGATGATGGCAGCCGAGATGGCGGTGATCCGGCTGACCCATGTGGCCGACCTGCCCACGCCCGAGGATCTGGTGCGCCGCCTGCAATCGGCCCCGCCCGCTGCCCCCGGCCCGGGCGGTGGCGCCCCGATGGGCGGCGGGCCGGGCCCCGGCGCGCTGACCCAGGCGCCAGGCCGGATGCAGGCGCCGCGGATGGTGCAGCCCTCGGGGGCCGCCACCGCGCTGGCCGAGGCGCCGGAAACGGCACTGGCCCGCTTTGCACGTTTCGAGCAGGTGGTGGAACTGATCCGCGCCAACCGCGACGTGAAGCTGCTGATCGAGGTGGAAACCGGCCTGCGGCTGGTCCGTTATGCCCCCGGCCGGATCGAGTTCGAGCCCGCCCCCGCGGCACCCTCCGACCTTGCCGCCCGCCTGGCCCAGCGGCTTCAGGCCTGGACCGGGGCGCGCTGGGGCGTATCGATCGTGGCGGCGGGCGGTGCCCCCACCATCGCCGAGGTGCGCGACGGCGAGCGGCTGGCCGCCATCGCCGCGGCGCGGGAAAACCCGCTGGTGCAGGCGGTGCTGGCCGCCTTTCCGCGCGCACAGATCACCGATGTGCGCACCCCCGACGCCCTTGCCCGCGAGGCCGCCGCCGAGGCGCTGCCCGAGGTCGAGGACGAATGGGACCCGTTCGAGGACAGTTGAAAGGGCATGACATGCTGAAGGGTTTGGGCGGCTTGGGCGACATGGCCCGGATGATGAAGGCCGCGCAGGAAATGCAGGGCAAGATGGAGACGCTGGCCGCCGAGATGGAACGCGTCACCGTCACCGGCGAAGCGGGCGCGGGGCTGGTGCGTGCCACCGCGACGGCCAAGGGGGAACTGACGGGGCTCAGCATCGACCCCGCGATCCTCGTTCCGTCGGAAAAGGACGTGGTCGAAGACCTGATCCTGGCCGCGATCAAGGATACGCTGGCCCGCGCCCAGTCCCGCTATGCGCAGGAGATGCAGCGCATGGCCGCCGAGCTTGGCCTGCCGCCCGACATGAAGCTGCCGTTCTAGCCGATGTCCGACGCCCCGCCCGAGATCGACGTCCTGATCGAGATGCTGGCCCGCCTGCCGGGGTTGGGCCCGCGCTCGGCCCGGCGGGCGGTGCTGCATCTGATCAAGAAGCGCGCCGTGCTGATGGCGCCGCTGGCCGAGGCGATGGCCGCGGTGGCCCGTTCGGCGCGCGAATGCGTCAACTGCGGCAACATCTCGACCGCCAGCCTCTGCCCGATCTGCAGCGCCGAGAAGCGCGCGACGGGCGAGATCTGCGTGGTCGAGGATGTGGCCGACCTCTGGGCGATGGAACGCGCGGGAAGCTTCAGGGGGCGGTATCACGTCCTGGGCGGAACGCTGTCGGCGCTGGACGCCGTGGGGCCGGAGGAATTGCGCATCCCCCGGCTGGTCGACCGCATCCCGGCCGAACATGTGACCGAGGTGATCCTTGCCCTGAACGCCACGGTCGATGGGCAGACCACCGCGCATTACATCGCCGAGGCGCTGGAAGGTACCGGCGTCACCGTCACCAGCCTGGCGCAGGGGGTGCCGATCGGGGGCGAGCTGGACTATCTGGACGACGGCACGATCAGCGCGGCGCTGCGCGCGCGCAAGCGGTTCTGACCGCGCGGTTTGCACCGAGGGGCCGGGGCGAACCGTCCGCAGCGTTTCACGCGGGCCAGACGAAAAGGCCCCGGCTTTCGCCAGGGCCCCGCATCCGTCACGCCGCTGGCGCTCAGTCCTCGTCGTCTTCGTCGTCGTCGCCATGCGGCAGGTTGAAGAAGCTGTCCGCATCGGAATAGTCCTGCGGCCGCTCTTCCTTCTCGCCCAGCGTGAAGTTCTCCAGCCCGGCGATGGCCGAGGGGATCTTCGGCTCGGGCGCCATGCCCAGCGATTGTTCGGTCGACACCAGCTTGCGCCGCTCGTCGTCGGTCATCACCGTGCCCTCGGCGGCCTTGCGGCGGGCGGCCTGCTGCACCGCCATGTCCAGTTCCGACTGGCGGCAAAGCCCCAGCGCCACCGGGTCGATGGGCTGGATGTTGGCGATGTTCCAGTGGGTGCGTTCGCGGATCGACTGGATCGTGGGCTTGGTGGTGCCCACCAGCTTGCCAACCTGCCCGTCCGACAGTTCCGGGTGGAATTTCACCAGCCACAGGATCGCGGCCGGGCGGTCCTGGCGCTTCGACAGCGGGGTATAGCGCGGGCCGCGGCGCTTTTCCTCGCCCACGGCGGCGGCGTTGAACTTCAGCTTCAGCCGGTAGGCCGGGTCTTTCTGGCCGCGCTCGATCTCTACCGGATCAAGCTGGTTGTTGGCGATCGGGTCGAACCCCTTCACGCCGGCCGCCACGTCGCCATCGGCGATGCCCTGCACCTCAAGCTCGTGCATGCCGCAGAAGGCCGCAATCTGGGAAAAGCTGAGCGTCGTGTTGTCCACCAGCCAGACGGCCGTGGCCTTGGCCATGAGAGGCTTGTCCATCGAAGGCACTCCTTTACAAATCTCTCCCGGGCCGGGAAAACGGCTGCGGCCGGGGCCGCGCTTCCACGTTTTCGGGAAATTCGCCCCGTTGTATACCTGCGACGATGGCCGGAGGAAAGAGAAAATGCGGGCGATTGCGGCGCTGTTGACGGGGCTGTGGGCGGTCCTGGCCGTGCCGGCGCAGGGCACCGAACTGGCCGGGCGGTTCGATTACTACGTTCTGTCGCTGTCATGGTCGTCGAACTGGTGCCGCCTGACAGGCGATGCGCAACATGCCGCCGAATGTGCCGCGGGGCGTCACCGGCCCTTCGTGCTGCACGGGCTCTGGCCGGAATCGGACACGAGCTACCCGGCAGATTGCCGCACCACCGCCGCCGACCCGTCGAAGGCCGAAACGGCGGCGATGGCCGATGTCATGGGCAGCGCGGGGCTGGCCTGGCACGAATGGCAGAAGCACGGCCGCTGTTCGGGCCTGTCGTCGGGCGATTACTTCGCGCTGGCCCGCAAGGCGTTCACCGCGATCAGCCTGCCCACCGTGCTGCAGCAGTTGAACCATGCCGTGCGGGTCAAGCCATCGGTCGTGGCTGATGCCATCCTGTCTACCAACCCGCAGCTTTCGCCAGCGGATCTGATCGTCACCTGTGACCAGGGCGCCATCCAGGAGGTGCGGATCTGCCTGACGAAGGACCTGAGCCCCCGCCCCTGCAGCCCGCATGTGGGCCTGACCTGCACCCTGCCCGCAGCCCAACTGGACGCGGTGCGCTGACGACGGCCACCGCTGGCGCGACCGCCTAACCGGCCACCTTCAGCACGATCTTGCCGATATGCCCCGAGCTTTCCAGCCGGGCATGGGCCGCGGCGGCCTCGGCCAGCGGAAATTCCGAATCGATCACCGGCGCGACCTTGCCCGCGGCCAGAAGCGGCCAGACATGGGCCTCCAGCCCTTCGGCGATGCGCGCCTTGGCCAGTTCGGATTGCGGGCGCAGCGTCGATCCGGTGATCGTCAGCCGCCGCATCATCACCTCGGCGAAGTTCAGTTCGACCTTCGGCCCCTGCAGGAAGGCGATCTGCACCAGCCGCCCGTCATCGGCCAGCGCGCGCACGTTGCGCGGCAGATAGTCGCCCCCCACCATGTCGAGGATCAGGTTCGCCCCACCTTCCGCCTTCAGCACGGCCACGAAATCCTCGGCCCGGTAGTCGATCGCCCGATCGGCGCCGAGGGCCGCGCAGGCGGCGCATTTCTCGGGCGACCCCGCCGTTGCGAAGACGCGCGCGCCGAAGGCATGGGCCAACTGGATCGCCGTGGTCCCGATGCCCGACGAGCCGCCATGCACCAGGACCCGTTCGCCCGCCCTGAGCCCGCCGCGCTGGAACACGTTGGTCCAGACGGTAAAGAAGGTTTCCGGCAGGCAGGCGGCCTCGCGCAGGCCCATGCCGACGGGAATGGGCAGCGCATGGACCGCGGGTGTGGCGACGTATTCGGCATAGCCGCCACCCGGCAGCAGGGCGCAGACCTTGTCGCCGATCTGCCAGCGGTCCACCCCCGGCCCCACGGCCACCACCGTGCCTGCGGCCTCGAGCCCCGGCAGGGGCGAGGCGCCGGGGGGCGGGGCGTAATTGCCGGCCCGCTGAAGCGCGTCGGGGCGGTTCACCCCGGCATAGGCGACCGCGATCACGATCTGTCCCGTGCCGGGCACCGGTACCGGCCGGGTGCAGGGCTCCAGCACCTCGGGGCCGCCGGGGCGGGTGATTTCCACCGCCGTCATCGTGCTGCCAAGCTTCATGCCTTGCCTCCGCGGTCCACGACGCCGGGCATCCCCTCCGGCAGGGGGCGCGGGGCGCGCACCTTCCCCGCAAGCCACATCGGCCCCGCAAACAGGCGCGACAGCACCGGGCTTTCCTTCACCTTCGCCTTCGCGGTCTCGATCCGCATCACATCCTCGATCCGCCGGTCCAGAAAGGCCCAGGTCGCCTCGGCCCCCGGCGTCTCGTCGCCCAGCCAGAACAGCACCGTTGCCGCATAGACACCCGAAAGGGTGGCGCGCTTGCTGTACCAGTTGATGTCATCAGACGTGTCGCCCAGCGTGCGCCAGATCAGGTCGGCGGTGCCCCAGACCAGCTTCGCCCCCTCGGCCGCGTGCTGCGGCAGAGCGAAAAGCGTGGTCCCCCGGCGCACCGCCTCGCGGTCCGCCAGTTCCAGTCGCCAGCGCACCGCGGCCGTCACCCGTTCACGGAAGCGCAGCGCGCCAAGGTCGGCGACGCGCAGCCGCGCCGCCATCGCCGCATCGCCCGCCCGATGGTAGGCCACCGCCAGATCCACCGCCCCGCGCGGGAACATCGCGCGCGCCAGCGTCGGGGCCACATCGGCATCGCGGCACGCCGCCTGGAAGCTGGCTTCTGTCCAGCCGTCGAAGGCCACATGCATCAGCGCAGCCTCCAGCAGCCGGTCTCGCATCGCGTCCTGGGTATCGCTCATCGCCGCCTCCTTGGTCTTTGCACGATGTAGCGCACCGGGTGCGGGTAGACAAACCCGCCCCCCTTTGCTATAGGCGCCCAGCCTGCACATATCGTGCAACTCTAGCTTAGGAAGGTGGTGACAACCACATGCAGGTCAGCGTTCGTGATAACAACGTCGATCAGGCCCTCCGGGCTCTGAAGAAGAAGCTCCAGCGCGAAGGCGTGTTCCGCGAAATGAAGCTCAAGCAGCATTTCGAGAAGCCGTCGGTCAAGAAGGCGCGGGAACAAGCCGAAGCGATCCGCCGTGCGCGCAAGCTCGCGCGGAAGAAGGCGCAGCGCGAAGGCGCTCTTTAAGGCGTTGAAGACGCTGGGCGGGGCAACCCGCCACCGGACGACCCCCGAGGCAGCGCCTGCGGGGGTTTTTCGTTGCGGCGCGGCGATCACGCCGCCCGGCCCGCCGCTCCCGTCTCAGACCGAGGTGTCGACCACCTCGAAATCATGCGTCACCACCGCCGCCTTCGCCATCATGATCGAGGCCGAACAGTACTTTTCGGCCGAAAGCTGCACCGCGCGCTCGACCTTCGCCGCCGACAGGCTGCGACCGCTGACGATGAAATGCAGGTGGATCTTCGTGAAGACCTTCGGGTCTTCCGGCGCGCGTTCCGCCGTGACGCGGCATTCGCAATCCTCGACCGGCTCGCGCCCGCGCTGAAGGATCATCACCACGTCGATCGACGAACAGCCGCCCGTGCCGATCAGCAGAAGCTCCATCGGCGACGGGCCCGGCGTCGGGCCGCCCGGCTCGGTCGCGCTGCCCAGCACGATGGAATGGCCAGAGCCCGAGGTGCCCACGAAGGTCCGCCCTTCGACCCACTTGATCCGCGCGTCCACGATCCGTCTCCTGTCAGGTTGCGGCGCGGACCATGCCCCCCGGGCTGGGAAAGGGCAAGACCCGCGCCTCAGACCGGAATCGCGGTGGTTCGAAAGACCGTGCGCAGCGCGAACGAGGAATGCATCTGCGCCACGCCCGGCAGCCGTGCCAGATGCTGCCGGTGGATGCGGGCGAAATCCTCGGTGTCCTGCGCCACCACCTTCAGCAGGTAATCCGCGGTGCCCGCCATCAGGTGGCATTCCAGCACGTCGGGGATGCGCTTCACCCCCTTCTCGAAGGCCTCCAGCAGTTCGTCCGCCTGCCCCTGCAGGGTGATTTCCACGAAGACGGTGGTGGGCCGCCCCATCCGCCGTTCGTCTAGCAGGGCCACATAATCGCGGATGTACCCCTCGGCCTCCAGCCGCTGCACCCGCCGGTGGCAGGCCGAGGGCGACAGGTTCACCCGTTCTGCAAGTTCCGCATTCGTCATCCGCCCGGTCTTCTGAAGCGCCCCGAGGATGCGGCGGTCTGTCGCGTCAATGTCCATTTCAGCGCACGTTTCTTCGAATGAATTGATCTTTCTCCGCAGATTCTACCGAAAATCCGGCCCCATACCACCCATCTTTTCAAAGCAATTGCGCGCCCGGACGCTCACACTGCGGGCAATTCATGAATGGGAGGATACGCCATGAAGATCGGTTGCCCCAAAGAGATCAAGCCGCAGGAGTTCCGCGTGGGCATGACCCCCCACGCCGCCCGCGAGGCGGTGGCGCATGGCCATGACGTGCTGATCGAAACCAACGCGGGTGTCGGCGCGGGGTTTGCCGATGCCGACTACATCGCCGCCGGTGCCCGGATCATCCAGACCGCCGAAGAGGTCTTTGCCACCGCCGAGATGATCGTGAAGGTGAAAGAGCCGCAGGCAGCCGAGCGCAAGCGCCTGCGCGAAGGTCAGGTGCTGTTCACCTACCTGCACCTTGCGCCCGATCCGGACCAGACGCGCGACCTGCTTGCCTCTGGCGCCACCTGCATCGCCTATGAAACCGTGACCGACCGCATGGGTGGCCTGCCGCTGCTGGCGCCGATGTCCGAGGTGGCGGGCAAGCTTGCGCCGCAAGTCGGCGCCTGGACGTTGCAGAAGGCCAACGGCGGGCGCGGCGTGCTTCTGGGCGGGGTGCCCGGCGTGGCGCCCGCGAAGGTGGTGGTGATCGGCGGCGGCGTGGTGGGCACGCATGCGGCCAAGGTCGCGGCGGGCATGGGCGCGGATGTCACCGTGCTCGACCGCTCGCTGCCCCGCCTGCGCTATCTGGACGACGTGTTCGGCCGCGATTTCAAGACGGTCTACGCCAGTGCCGGGAACACCGCCGAACTGGTGGCCGACGCCGACATGGTGATCGGCGCGGTCCTGATCCCGGGCGCCGCCGCGCCGAAGCTTGTCACCCGCGCGCAGCTTTCCACGATGAAGCCGGGCGCGGCCATCGTCGATGTGGCGATCGACCAGGGCGGCTGCTTCGAGACCAGCCGCGCCACCACCCATCAGGACCCGATCTACGAGGTCGACGGCATCCTGCACTACTGCGTGGCCAACATGCCGGGCGCCGTGGCGCGGACCTCGACCCTGGCACTGGGCAATGCGACGATGCCGTTCCTGCTGGCGCTGGCCGACAAGGGCTGGCGCAA
>JAJZVD010000013.1 GCA_021845805.1 Pseudomonadota bacterium
CGCTGTGGTCGGCACTGGCGGCGCTGCGTTATGCGCTGACCCGCGGCGGGCCGGTGGCCTCGTCGCTCTTCGAGACGGGGGGCTTCTGGTATGCCGACCCGAACGCCCGCTCGCCCGACATCCAGTTCCACCTGGGCCTTGGCTCGGGCATCGAGGCGGGGGTTGCCGCCATGCCGAACGGCGGCGTCACGCTGAATTCGGCCTTCCTCCGGCCCCGCTCGCGCGGGACCGTGCGGCTGGCCTCGGCAGACCCCGCCGCGGCGCCGCTGATCGACCCGAACTACTGGGCCGACCCCTACGACCGCGAGATGTCGCTCCGCGGCCTGCAACTTGCGCGCGATATCCTGCGGCAGGACGCGCTGAAGCCCTTCGTGCTGGCCGAACGGCTTCCCGGCGCGGGCGTGCAGAGCGAGCAGGAGCTGATCGCCTACGCCTGCCGCAACGCCAAGACCGACCACCACCCCGCGGGCACCTGCCGGATGGGTGGCGACCCCGGCGCCGTCCTTGACCCCGAACTGCGCTTCCGCGGGATCGCCGGGCTCAGCGTTGCCGACGCCTCGGTGATGCCGCGGCTTGTCTCTTCCAACACCAACGCGCCCACGATCATGATCGCCGAAAAAGCCGCCGACATGATCCGCGCCCGCCACGGGATCTGACCCATGCTGACCCTGCCCACCGACGATGTCCGGCTGGAACCCTACCGCCTGACCGGCACCCCGCTGGTGCCGCGCGCGCCGCGGGTGGCGCTGACCCGCACCGCCTTTGCCGCGGCCCATGTCGTGTCCGACCCGCTGCGCGACCGCACCCCCTGGGATGGCCGCCCCGCCGTCGACTGGGAGGCGACGCTGCACTTCCGCGCAAGCCTCTGGGACCAGGGGCTGGGGCTGGCCGAGGCGATGGACACCGCCCAGCGCGGCATGGGGGTGGACTGGACCACCGCGCGCGAGTTGATCGAGCGCACGCTCGGCGCGGCCAGGGCCCACCCGATGCGCCCCCGCGTGGCCTGCGGTGCGGGCACCGACCATGTGCCGCCGGCCACGCTGACCACCGCCGACCGCATCGCCGCCGCCTACCTCGAACAGGCCGAGGCGATCGAGGCCGCGGGGGGCCAGCTGATCCTGATGGCGTCGCGCGCGTTTCCGGCCATCGGCGCCGGGCCCGAGACCTACCGCCAGGTCTACCGGCGCCTGATCGACGGGGCCGCGGCGCCGGTGATCCTGCACTGGCTGGGCGAGATGTTCGACCCCGCGCTTGCGGGCTACTGGGGCACGACCGATGTGGCGGCGGCCTCGGATGTCGTGCTGGGGCTGATCGCCGAGAACCCCGGCAAGGTCGACGGCATCAAGATCTCGCTGCTGGACCGGGCGCATGAGGAAGCCTTCCGCGCCCGGCTGCCCGCAGGTGTGCGGCTTTATACCGGCGACGATTTCAACTACGCCGACCTGATCGCGGGCAATGGCGCGCAGCATTCGCACGCGCTGCTGGGCATCTTTGCCGCAATCGCCCCCGCCGCCGCACAGGCGCTCGAGGCGCTGGCGCAGGGCGACATGGCCCGCTACCACGCGCTCCTGGCGCCCACCGTACCGCTCTCGCGCGAGATTTTCCGGGCGCCGACGCGGTTCTACAAGGCGGGGATCGCCTTTCTTGCCTGGCTGAACGGCCACCAGACGCATTTTGTTATGCCTGCGGGCTTCCAGTCCACCCGGGGGATCGTTCACTATGCCGAGGTGTTCCGGCTGGCGGACCGGGCGGGGCTGCTGACCCGCCCCGATCTGGCCGAGGCGCGGATGCGCGCGCTGCTGATGGTGTACGGGGTCGAACAGGAGTGAGCATGAACCGCAGGCCGACGATCATCGACGTGGCGCGTCAGGCCGGCGTTTCCAAATCCACCGTCAGTCTCGTGCTGCAGGACAGCCCGCTGGTGCGCGACGAAACCCGCGAGGCGGTGCGTCAGGCCATGGCCGAGATCGGCTACGTCTACAACCGCGCCGCCGCCACCCTGCGGTCGGCCGAGGCCGGGCTGATCGGGCTGGTCATCAACGACCTGCGCAACCCGTTCTTCACCGAATTCGCCACCTCGGTGCAGATGGCGCTGTCGGCCGAAGGCTTTGCCGTGGTGGTGGCCAACACCGACGAGGACGTGCGCCTGCAGGAACAGGTGGTGGGCGCGATGATCGAACACGGGGTCTCTGCCGTGGTGATCTCGCCCGCCTACGGGGCCGATGACACCACCTTCGACAGGCTCGCGCGGGCCCGCATCCCCGCGCTTCAGGTGCTGCGGCAGGGCGATGCGCGAACCGACCTGTTCCCCTTCGCCGCCCCCGATTACGAACGCGGCAGCCGACTGGCGACGGAACACCTGCTGGCGATGGGCGCGCGCCACATCGCCTTCGTCGGCGGGCTGGAAGGCCGTGCCGTCACGCGCGAACGGCTGTCGGGCTACCTGTCGATCCTGGCCGAGCGCGGGATGGCCCCGTTCACCCTCTTCGGCCGCTCGGCCCGCAGCTTCGGCCGCGAGGCCGCGCGCGCCATCCTGCGCGACCATCCCGGGATCGATGCCGCCGTCTGCTTCAACGACCTTGTGGCGCTGGGGATGCTGACGGGCTTTGCCGAGGCCGGGCGGCCGGTGGGCACGGCCTTCCGTCTGGTGGGCTTCGACGACATCGAGGAATGTGCCCAGGTCTACCCCGCGCTGTCCTCGGTGCGCTGCGACATCGCGGGCTTCGGGCACAGAGTTGCGCAAACCGCGCTGGCATGGCTTAAGACAGGGCAGCAACCCGCCCCCGTGACCCTGACGGGGGTGACCCTGATCGCCCGCAGTTCCAGCACCGGAGAGCCGATGTGACGCTGCCTGCCCCTGATGCCTTCCTGCGCAGCCTCTTCGACCGGGCGGTCGCGGTGGCAGACCCGATGCGCGCGCTCGCCCGGCATCTGCCGCCGAAGCCCGCAGGCCGGGTGGTGGTGGTCGGCGCGGGCAAGGCCAGCGCCCGGATGGCCGAGGCGGTGGAAGCCGCCTGGGGCCCCTGCGAGGGGCTGGTCATCACCCGCTACGGCTATGCCCGCCCCTGCCGCGGGATCGAGATCGTCGAGGCCGCACACCCGGTGCCCGATGCGGCGGGCGCCGCCGCGACGGCGCGGATGCTGGCGCTGCTGGCGGGGCTGGGGGCGGATGATTTCGTACTGGCGCTGATGTCGGGCGGGGCATCGGCCCTGCTGGTGGCGCCAGTCGAAGGCGTGAGCCTTGCCGAAAAGCAGGCGGTGAACGCGGCGCTGCTGGCCTCGGGCGCGCCGATCGACAAGATGAACACCGTCCGCAAGCACCTGAGCCGGGTCAAGGGCGGCCAGCTTGCGGCGGCGGCCTTCCCCGCGCAGATGCTCGCGCTGATGATTTCGGATGTGCCGGGGGATGATCCGGCCTTCATCGGATCCGGTCCGACGGTGGGCGATGCCACCACCCCTGCCGACGCGCGGGCGATCCTGAAACACTGGGCGGTGCCGGTGCCGCCCGCGGTGCAGGCGGCGCTGGCGCGGCCCTCGGGCGTGATCGCGCCCGGCGACCCGCGGCTGGCCCGCACCCGGAACCACGTCTTCGCCGCCCCCGCGCAATCGCTGGAGGCCGCGGCGGATCTGGCGCGGGCCACCGGATGCCAGGTGCGCATGCTGGGCGACGCGGTGGAAGGCGAGGCGCGCGAGGTGGCCGCGGACCAGGCGCGTCTGGCGCAGGCGGTGCGCGCGGGCCTGCGCCCGGGCGACGCGCCGGTGCTCTTGCTGTCGGGCGGCGAACTGACGGTGACGCGGCGGGGCGATGGCATCGGCGGGCCGAATGCCGAATTCTGCCTGGCGATGGCGGTGGCGCTGGACGGCGCGCCGGGCATCCACGCCATCGCCTGCGACACCGACGGGGTGGACGGGGCCGCCGAGGTGGCGGGCGCGCTGGTCTCGCCCGGCACGTTGGCCGCGGCCCGGCAGGCGGGGGTTTCGGCCGAGGCCGCGCTGGCCCGCAACGATGCCCACGGCTTCTTCAGCCGGATAGGCGCGCAGGTGGTCACCGGGCCCACCCTGACCAACGTGAACGACTTCCGCGCCATCCTGATCCTGCCCCCCGCGGGCTGAGCCCGCCCGCGGCACCGGACAGCGGGCGCCGGGGAACATCGGCGACCTTGCACATTGCAAAGCGGCACCCGATGGGCCATGTGACCCCGAGAGACGGGGAAAGGCGGCGGATGACGATGTTGAAGCGACTGGCGCAGCGCGTGAACGACTGGGAACGGTCGCTGCACAACCGCTATACCCATGACATCAGCGACCCCGCCGAACGCCGCCGCTCGCATTTCTATGTCCGCTGGCTGGATCATGGGGTGCTGCGCACCTTCTGGACCAACCACGCCGAGGTGGCCCCTGGGGTCTGGCGGTCGAACCATCCGGCGCATGAACGGCTGGCCGATCTGGCGGCCGAGGGGTTCAAGACCATCCTGAACCTGCGCGGCGGCTTTCACCTTGCGCACCACAAGTTCGAAAAGGAAAGCTGCGCCCGGCTGGGGATGAGGCTGGTGGATGTGCCGATGTCGGCCCGTACCGCGCCCGACCCCAAGACGCTCTTGAACCTGATCCGCGCGCTGGGCGAGGTGGAAAAGCCGGTGCTGATGCATTGCAAGTCGGGTGCCGACCGCACCGGGCTTGCCGCCGCGATTTACCTTATGGAATACGCGGGCGCCCCGCTCGAGGTCGCCCGCAGGCAGCTGAGCCCGCGCTTCCTGCATTTCCGCCGGTCGAAGACCGGGATCCTCGATCATGTGCTGGATCTCTACGGCGCGCGGCTGGCACAGGGGCCGATCCGCTTTGCCGACTGGGTGGAGACCGAATATGACATGGCCGCCGCGGCACGGGGGTTTGCCGAACGGCAGGCCCGCCGCGGCCTGTTCGGCCGGGGCTAGGGCGATGGCGGGCGCGCTCGACTGGCTGCGCTTCCGGCTGGCCCGCGCCACCCGCAACGACGCCGCGCTGGCCGCCCGCGGCATCGGCGAAGCGCAGGCGCTGGCCGATCTGGCCGGGCGGCGGGTCGCGCTGGTGGGCAATGCCCGCGCCCTGGCCGACGGTGCCCGCGGCGCCGAGATCGACGCGCATGACGTGGTGATCCGCATCAACAGGGCGCCGATGCCCGCGGCGCGGTCGCATGGCACCCGGACAGACTGGCTGGCGCTGGCGGTGCGGATGGATGGCCCGACGTTGGACCGGCTGAACCCGCGGCTGGTGCTGTGGATGAGCCACAAGCGCAAGCGCCTGCCCTGGGCGGCGGTGCAGCGTCGGTTCCGCCTGCATCCGCAGGCCGAGATCGCCCGGCTTTGGCGGGCGCTTGGGGCGCAGCCCACCACCGGGCTGATGCTGATCGACCTGCTGTCGCGCTCGCAGGCGACCCAGATCGATCTGTACGGCTTCGACTTCTTCGCCTCGCTCTCGCTCTCGGGGCGGCGCACAGCCGACAGGGTGCCGCATGACTTCGCAGCCGAGGCGACCTTCGTCGACCGCCTGCTGCTGGCCGACGACCGCTTTCACCTGATCCGCTAGCGCGGGGCCCTTGCGGCCAAGGCGCCGAAACTGACGAATCCGCTTTCGCAGAAGGGCCGCTTGCGCTATCTGGCCGCGTCTTTCATGCCGTAACGGAGGGGTCCGATGGGCTACAGGGTCGTTGTCGCCGGGGCCACCGGCAATGTGGGTCGCGAGATGCTGAACATCCTGGCGGAACGCGAGTTTCCGGTGGATGACATCGCCGCGCTGGCCAGCCGCAAGTCGCTGGGCACCGAGGTGAGCTTTGGCGACCGCACGCTGAAGACGAAGGATCTGGACACCTTCGATTTCGCGGGCTGGGACATCGCGCTGTTCGCCGTAGGCTCGGAAGCGACCAAGATCTACGCGCCGCGCGCCGCCGCCGCGGGCTGCGTGGTGATCGACAACTCCTCGCTCTACCGCTACGACCCCGCGATCCCGCTGGTGGTGCCCGAGGTGAACCCCGAAGCGGTGGAGCACTACACCAACAAGATGATCATCGCGAACCCCAACTGCTCGACCGCGCAGATGGTGGTGGCGCTGAAGCCGCTGCACGACCGCGCGAAGATCAAGCGCGTCGTGGTGTCGACCTACCAGTCCGTCTCGGGCGCCGGCAAGGACGGTATGGACGAGCTGTGGAACCAGACCAAGGGCATGTATGTGCCCGGCCAGGAGGTCGCGCCGAAGAAGTTCACCAAGCAGATCGCCTTCAACGTGATCCCGCACATCGACGTTTTCCTTGAGGACGGCCAGACCAAGGAAGAATGGAAGATGGTGGCCGAGACCAAGAAGATCCTCGACAAGGCAATCAAGGTTACCGCCACCTGCGTGCGGGTGCCGGTGTTCGTCGGCCATTCGGAATCGATCAACATCGAGTTCGAGGATCACCTTGACGAGGCCGAGGCCCGCGACATCCTGCGCGAGGCGCCGGGCGTTCTGGTGATCGACAAGCGCGAGCCCGGCGGCTACATCACGCCGGTCGAATGCGTGGGCGAATACGCCACCTACGTCAGCCGCATCCGGCAGGACCCGACGATCGACAACGGCATCAACCTGTGGTGCGTGTCCGACAACCTGCGCAAGGGTGCCGCGCTGAATGCGGTGCAGATCGCCGAGGTCCTCGGCAACCGCTGCCTGAAGAAGGGGTGAGTGGCGCCCGCAATCGCTCCAGTGGAGCGATTGCAGCCACGAACGCCCGAAGCGCAAGCGCAGGGCCGGGGCACGACCCGGGCCGAACGGGCGAGCAAGCCTGCGAGCCCCGGGCCGCCCGCAATCGCTCCGGTGGAGCGATTGCAGCCACGAACGCCCGAAGCGCAAGCGAAGGGCCGGGGCCCGGCCCGCCCCGCACAGCCCCCGTGCGCCCCGGCCCTCTTCCGGCACGCCCCCTTCCCCGCTATCTCTGCCCCCTGATGCGGAGATTGCCATGACCCAAGCCCTCGAACTCGGCCTCGACACCTTCGGAGACGTCACGCAGGGCGCGGATGGCGCGTTGCTGGCGCAGGACCAGGTGCTGCGCGACGTGGTGGATCAGGCGGTGCTGGCCGATCAGGTCGGCATCCATTTCATCGGCCTTGGCGAACATCACCGGGCGGATTTCGCGATCTCGTCGCCCGAGGTGGTGCTGGCCGCCATCGCCGCCCGCACAAGCCGCATCCATCTGGGCTCGGCTGTCACGGTGCTGTCCTCGGATGATCCGGTGCGGGTGTTCCAGCGGTTCTCCACCCTCAACGCGCTGTCGAACGGCCGGGCCGAGGTGATCCTGGGCCGCGGGTCGTTCACCGAAAGCTTTCCGCTCTTCGGCCTGGCGCTGGACGATTACGAAAAGCTGTTCGAGGAAAAGCTCGACCTCTTCGCCCGCCTCACCCGCGAGCCCCGGGTGACATGGAGCGGCGAGACCCGTGCGCCGTTGCAGAACCAGCAGGTGTTCCCCACCCTGTCGCAGCCGCTGACCACCTGGGTCGGCGTGGGCGGCAGCCCGGAATCGGTGGTGCGCTGCGTGGTGCATGACCTGCCGATGATGCTGGCCATCATCGGCGGCGACCCGCGCCGGTTCCGCCCGCATGTGGATCTGTACCTGCGCGCCTGCGCCCAGATCGGCCACCCGGTGCGCCCGCTGGGCGTGCATTCGCCGGGCCATGTGGCCGACACCGACGACGAGGCGCGCGAACAGGTGTGGCCGCATTACAAGAAGCTGCATGACCGCATCGGCAGCGAGCGCGGCTGGGCACCCATGGCGAAAAGCCAGTTCGAGGCCGAGGTGGCGCAGGGCTCGCTCTATGTCGGATCGCCCGAGACGGTGGCGAAGAAGATTGCAGCCACCGCGACGGCGCTGGGGCTGGGCCGGTTCGACCTGAAATATGCCTCGGGGCCGATGCCCCATGCGCAGTTGATGCGGTCGGTGGAACTTTACGGCACCCGGGTGATCCCGCTGGTGCGCGAGATGCTGGCAGAGCCTCGGGCCTGACGCCGGGGCCGGTGGCCCCACACCGGGCGTGGCGGCCTCCTACCCCGACTCACACGACACAGGGCCATCGCCCGACCGCGGGTGGGCGCTGCGCGGGCGAAGGTCTGCGCTTTACGGCGCGACATCTCGTGAGGGTGAGCCCGCGCGGTTCCACCAAGGAGCGCCCGCCTGAGGGGCGGTCGGGCGCTGGCCCGGGGGCGCTTCGCGCTGCTCCCCGGGCCGGAGAGAGGCGCGGCACCCGTCCACCCCGTTTCTTACCGCGAAGGGTGCCCTGCCCCCTCCCCCCGGATCATCGCCGCGGCCTTTTCCGCGATCATGATGGTGGGTGAATTCGTGTTGCCGCTGGTAATCACCGGCATCACGCTGGCATCCACCACCCGGAGCCCGCCGATGCCGTTGACCCTCAGCGCCGGGTCCACCACGGCCCCGGGGTCAACCCCCATCCGCGCGGTGCCGACCGGGTGGAAGATGGTGGTGCCGATCTTGCCCGCGGCCTCGGCCAGGTCGTGATCGCTCTGGGCGGCGGCGCCGGGGCGGAATTCCTCGGGGCGGTATTGCGCCATCGGCGCCTGCTCCATGATCGTCCGGGTCAGCCGGATCGCCCGCGCCGCCGTCAGCCGGTCGCCGGGGGTCGACAGGTAGTTGGGCTGGATCACCGGCGCCGCCATCGGGTCGGGGCCGGCCAGCCGCACTGTGCCCCGGCTTTCGGGGCGCAGATGGCACACGCTGGCGGTGATGGCCGGAAAGTCGTGCAGATCTTCCCCGAAGGCATCAAGGCTCAGCGGCTGGACGTGATATTCCAGGTCGGGTGTCGCCACCCCCGGCGCCGATCTGGCGAAGGCGCCCAATTGGCTTGGGGCCATCGACATCGGGCCCGATCGCGTCAGGGCATATTGCAGCCCGATCCGCGCCTTGCCCAGCAGCGACCCGGCCATGGTGTTCAGCGTCTTCGCGCCCGTCACCTTGTAGGCGCAGCGCAGTTGAAGATGGTCCTGCAGGTTGCCGCCCACCCCCTCGGCCGCGTGGACCACCTCGATCCCGTGATCCTGAAGATGCGCCGCGGGGCCGATCCCCGACAGCATCAGGATCTGCGGCGAGCCGATGGCACCGGCGCTGAGGATCACCTCGGCCGCCGCCCGCTCTTCCCGCAGCGCCCCGTTCTGGCGAAAGCGCACCCCCACCACGCGCCGCCCGTCAAGGATCAGCCGTTCCACCTGGGCATGGGTTTCCACCCGCAGGTTCGCCCGGCCCGCCGCGGGGCGCAGGAAGCCTTTGGCGGTGTTCCACCGCCAGCCGCCCCGCTGGTTCACCTTGAAATAGCCCACACCCTCGTTGTCGCCGGTGTTGAAATCGTCGCTGGCCGGGATGCCCGCCGCCACCGCCGCGGCCATCCAGTCATCCAGGATGTCCCAGCGCAGCCGTTGCTGTTCCACCCGCCATTCGCCACCCGCACCGTGATGCGCGGACGCGCCGGCGAAGTAATCCTCGGACTTGCGGAAATAGGGCAGCACGTCGTCCCAGCCCCAGCCGGTGTTGCCCATTTGCCGCCAGCCGTCGTAGTCGGCCGCCTGCCCGCGCAGATAGAGCATCCCGTTGATCGAGGAACATCCGCCCAGCACCTTGCCCCGCGGGTACAGAAGCGTCCGCCCCCCCAGCCCCGGTTCCGGCGCGGTGCGGAACATCCAGTCGGTCCGCGGGTTGCCGATGCAGTAGAGATAGCCGATGGGAACATGGATCCAGGGATAGCTGTCCTTCCCCCCCGCCTCGAGCAGCAGCACCCTGCGGCGGCCGTCCTCGCTCAGCCGGTTGGCCAGCACGCAGCCGGCCGACCCGGCGCCGACGATGATGTAATCCCACTCTGCCATGACGTCCTCCCCGGCGGCCACGTTAGGCAGCGCGGCGCGGCGCAACAAGGGCCTGACGCAGCGTTGGGCGTGACAGTCGCGGCCCGCCCCGTCAGGATCGCGGGCGGGAGGACCGCCATGACGCTTTACCCGCACCTGCTTGCCCCGCTGAACCTTGGCCATGTCACGCTGCCCAACCGCGTGCTCATGGGCTCGATGCACACCAATCTCGAAGAGACGGGGGATTGGAACCGGGTGGCCGAATTCTACGCCACCCGCGCCCGCGGGGGCGTGGCGCTGATGGTGACGGGCGGCATGGCCCCGAACCGCGAAGGCGGCGTCTTTCCCGGCGCGGCGGGGCTGTTCACGGTACAGGACATCGCCAACCACCGGCTGGTCACCGACCGGGTGCATGACGCCGGCGGGCGAATCGCGATGCAGATCCTGCACGCCGGGCGCTATGCCTATGGCAAGGACTGCGTGGCGCCCTCGGCGATCAAGTCGCCCATCTCGCCCTTCCCGCCCGCCGAACTGGACGAGGCAGGGATCGAAAAGCAGATCGCCGATTTCGCCACCGCCGCCGCCCGCGCCCGCGAGGCCGGGTATGACGGGGTCGAGGTGATGGGATCGGAAGGCTATCTGCTGAACGAGTTCCTGTCGCTGCACACCAACCGCCGCACCGACCGCTGGGGGGGCGACTATGAAAACCGGATGCGCCTGCCGGTGGAGGTGGTCAAGCGCGTGCGCGCCGCGGTGGGCCCGGATTTCATCCTGATCTATCGCATCAGCCTGATCGACCTGGTGCCCCACGGGCAGAGCTTTGACGAGGTGGTGCGGCTTGCCAGGGCGATCGAGGCCGCGGGGGCCAGCATCCTGAACACCGGCATCGGCTGGCACGAGGCGCGGGTGCCCACCATCGCGACCTCGGTCCCGCGCGCGGCCTTCGCCTGGGTCACGCAGAAGCTGATGGGGCAAGTGGGCATCCCGCTGATCACCTCGAACCGGATCAACACGCCCGAGGTGGCCGAAGAGGTGCTGGCCCGGGGTTGCGCCGACATGGTCAGCATGGCGCGCCCCTTCCTGGCCGATCCCGATTTCGTGCGGAAGGCCGCCGAGGGGCGGGCGGCCGAGATCGCGCCCTGCATCGCCTGCAACCAGGCCTGCCTCGATCACACCTTCTCGGGCAGGATTTCCACCTGCCTCGTGAACCCGCGTGCGGGGCACGAGACAAGGCTGGTCATCACCCCCGCGCCCTTGCAAAAGAGCGTCGCGGTGGTGGGCGCCGGACCTGCGGGCCTTGCGGCGGCGCTGACGGCGGCCGAACGGGGGCACCGCGTGACGCTGTTCGACCGCGCGGCCGAGATCGGCGGGCAGCTGAACCTGGCCAAGCGGGTGCCGGGCAAGGAAGAGTTCCACGGCCTGATCGCGTGGTTTTCGACCATGGTCGCGACATCCGGCATCACGCTGCGCCTGAACACCGAGGCGACGGTGGACACCCTGTCCGGCTTCGACAAGGTGATCGTGGCGACAGGCGTCACGCCGCGCGACCCCGGCATCCCGGTGGAACCCGGCGCGCGGATCCTGCGCTATGACGAGGTGCTGCGCGGCGCCCCCGTGGGTGCGCGCGTCGCCATCGTCGGCGCGGGCGGCATCGGCTTTGACGTGGCGACCTATCTGGCCGAGGCGGAAAGCCCCACGGTGGACCCCGCGCTTTGGCGGCGCGAATGGGGGGTGACCGACCCGGCGGCGGCCCCCGGCGGGCTTGCCCCCGAAGGCCCGCAGCCCCTGCCGCCCGCGCGCCAGATCACCCTGTTGCAGCGCAAGGCGGAAAAGCCGGGGCGCAGCCTTGGCAAGACGACCGGCTGGATCCACCGCGCGACCTTGCAGATGAAGGGCGTGGCGATGATCGGCGGAGTCAACTATGCCGCCATCACCCCCGCCGGTCTTCTGGTGACACACGGCCCCGCGCAGGAACGCCCCGAGGTGATTCCCGCCGATACCGTCGTGCTGTGCGCCGGACAGGAGTCGGCGCGCGGGCTGGCCGACGCGCTGGCGGCGGCGGGCATCCCCGCGCAGGTCATCGGCGGTGCCGATGTGGCCGCGGAACTGGATGCCAAGCGCGCGATCGATCAGGGCACACGCGTTGCGGCGATGCTCTGACACGAAAGGCAACCTTGGGTTGCGTCTCGCCTTAACGCTGTTGGGGAAAACCGCAGGAATGCCGGGTGGCCTCCGCAATCTTGCCTGAATTGGCTCCAATAACGGGCTCAGCGGGTGCAGAGTACGCTTAAGGTGCACAATGGACAGACTGACCGAGATGGAAGCCTTTGCCACTGTGGTGGACCAAGGCGGCTTTACCGACGCGGCCAAGAAGATGGGGATCTCGAAATCCGCGGTCTCCAAGCATGTCTCTGCGCTTGAGGCCCGACTTGGGGCCCGGCTGCTGAACCGCACGACGCGGCGGGTCAGCCCCACAGAGATCGGGCTGGCCTACTACGACCGCGCCCGCCGGGTGCTGAACGACGCCGGAGAGGCGGACGCGCTGGTCACCTCGATGCAGACGGCGCCATCGGGGCTTCTGCGCATCTCGGTGGCAA
Source organism: Pseudomonadota bacterium (assembly GCA_021845805.1). GTDB lineage: Bacteria > Pseudomonadota > Alphaproteobacteria > Rhodobacterales > Rhodobacteraceae > Solirhodobacter. Next base: position 12,450 of record JAJZVD010000013.1, read on the forward strand.
CCGATTTCGGGGTGAACCTGCTGTCGCCCGTGCTGGGGGATTTCCTGCTGGAATACCCGGAAATCACCGTGAACATGGTGCTGAACAACCGCTATGTCGAGCTGATCTCCGAAGGCTTCGACATGGCGATCCGCATCGGCGATCTGGAAGACAGCACGCTGCGCGCCCGCAAGCTGACCGAAACGACAAAGCGGATGATCGCCTCGCCGCGCTATTTCCAGCGCTACGGCCGCCCGGAAAAGATCGACGACCTGAACGAGCACAAGCTGCTGCACTATTCCAACCAGGCCAATGGCAACGTCTGGAAGATCACCGCCCCCTCCGGCGAAAAGCGGCAGGTGCGGTCGAACGGCTGGCTGACGGTGAACGACGGGCAATCGCTGCTGCACGCCGCGATTTCGGGGCTGGGCATCGCCTACCTGCCCAGCTTCCTCTACTATCAGGCGATGCGGGACGGGCTGGTGGAAGAGGCGATGCCGGGCCTTCCGGTCGATCTTCTGGGGATCTACGCCGTCTACCCCCCGGGCCGCTTCACCCAACCCAAGGTGCGCGCCTTCATCGACTTCCTCGCCCGGCAGTTCGCCGACAAGGGCCCCGACAGCTGGTAAGCCCGCGGGCCTGTCGCGAACAGGCCCGCCCGCGCCCCGCCTAGGGCGCCGCCGTCACGAACACCTCGACCCGCCGGTTCGCCTCGCGCCCGGCCTCGGTCAGGTTCGAGGCCCGGGGGGCAAGGTAGCCCGCGCCCTCGGGATCAAGCTGGCCGCGGTCGACCCCGTATTCCTTCACCAGACGGTCGGCCACCGAACCCGCACGCTTCTTCGACAGGGCGATATTGGCATCGAGCGTGCCCGAATCGTCGGTATGGCCCACCAGCGCCACGGTCGCCCTGGGGTTGGCCTTCAGCCAGTCGGCCAGCGCCGACAGCGAGGCATATTCGCCAGCCGCCAGATCGGCCGAGCCGCTGTCGAACCGCAGGTCATCCAGCGCCACCGGCAGCCCCGCGGCAAGCCGCGCCGCCAGATCCCCCGGGGCCACCGGTGCGGCCTCTGTCGCCACCGCGGCGGGGGCGGGCGATGGCGCCACCGTCACCGGGTCGGTGCCGATCTGGGTCACCTGCACGAAGCCTGCATCCGAACTGTGGCTGACCAGCAGCGTCACATAATCGGCCCCGCCCTGCGCCCGATCCCGCACCGCCGACAGGAAGCGGAAATCGCCCAGGTCCACATGCATGTCGGGTTCTGGCAGCACCGAAATGCCGTAGCGGAAATCGAATCCGCCGCAGGCCTCGGTCGCGCAATCGTACAGCACCCGATACCCCGCCGCCGCCAGTTGCACCCGCAGCGGCTGCAGCATCTGCAGCGTGGTCAACGTCGCGGCATCCAGCCGCCACGCCACCTGGCTGATCTGCCCCTCGGCGGCCACAGAGGCGACACGCTGCCCGTTCCAGGGGCCCACCGGCACCTGATAGCTGCCCAGCGCCGCATCCTGCCGCCCGATCACCGTGGCGGGGGCGGGGAAATCCAGCGCCAGCGCCCCGGCCAGCCGGGGCAGCAGCACCAGAGCCGCCGCAAACCAGCCCGCTCGTCTCACCGGGCCTGCCCGTGATAGGCGTCGTTCGGCTGCATGTCGCTGGCCGAGGCCAGACGGTTGGTCATGTTGTAGAACCCCGCCACAGCCGCGATGTCCCAGATGTCGCGGTCGGCAAAGCCCGCATCGCGCAGGGCCTGGCGGTCGGCTTCCTCGATCCGGGCGGGCGCCTCGGTCAGCTTTTCCACGAAGCGCAGCATGGCCACCTGCCGCGCAGGCAGCGCGATGGCGCGCCAGTTCATCACCATCGCCTCGCCCAGCTTCGGGTCGCCCGACAGCGTGCGCACCGCGGCCCCATGCGCGACCTGGCAGTACCAGCAGCGGTTGATCGAGGACACGACGACCGCGATCATCTCGCGTTCCAGCTTGGTCAGCCCCGAGTCCGCCAGCATCAGGTCGTTGTACATGGCGGTGAAGGCGTTCAGCTTCGCCACGTCAAAGGCGTAGGCGCGCAGTACGTTCGGCACCATCCCCAGCTTTTCGGCGCAGATCGCGAAATAGCGGGCGGTCGCTTCGGGCAGCGGGTCAAGCGGCGGCAGGTTCAGGGCGGTCGGGGCGTCGGTCACGGGGCACTCATGTCTGGCGGTAGTGATACTGTCCCACAACGCCCATGCCGAGGGAAGCATAGAGCGTCCGCGCGCCGGTGTTGGCGACCGTCACCACAAGCGAAAGTGTCCGCGCGCCCTGCCCCGCAGCCCAGTTCGCCGCCGCCACCAGCAGATGCCGCCCCGCCCCCTGGCGGCGCAGCGCGGGCAGAACCTCCAGCGCGTGCAGCATCGCGGTATCGCCGCAGAGCGCCACGAAGGCCACGCCCGCGGGGCGGTCGTTGCTGCGGGCAAAAAGCGCGGTCTTCGGCCCCGCCACCCGATCCATCACCGCCAGCCGTTCCGGGCCGATGTGCCCCTCGGCCCAGATCTCGCGCTGGATCGCCAGCGGCGGCCAGATGTCGAAGGCGGCTAGCGGGGGCAGATCGCAGGCCAGCCGGGCCACCGGGGCGGCATAGGCCGCCACCGGATCGACCACGCCGTAGCCCCGCGCCGCCAGTGCTGCGTCCAGCGCCTCTTGCCCGGGCCGGATCATCACCAGCGGCCGCTGGCCCAGCGCGGCCTGCGCGGCCTCCATCGCGGCGATGTCGGCCAGCGCGCGCGGGCCCTCGGCGGTCGCGGCGGACACGCGCTTGCCGCCGCCCCGCCCCTCGCGCACCAGCCAGTCGCCGGTCCGGTGCAGCGCAGCGGCGGGCCAGGTCGCATCAAGCACGGCGGCAAGGTCGGTCATGCCGGGGCCACCGCCGCCGTCAGCCGCGCCATCGCCTGATCGAGCCGCGCCGCGTCGGTGCCCCGGATCACCAGGTTGGTGCCGTAGACGCCATCGCGGACGAAAGGATACGAGCCGAACGACAGGTCGGGGAATTCGGCCGCCAGTTCGCCCAGCGGCTTCGCGATCTCGCCTTCGCCCCGCATCACCCGCAGGCTTTGCGACAGCAGCGGGTCGCCCCCCGTCAGCGTCGGCAGGACCGAGGCGACCATCGCCTGGAAGATGTTCGGCACCCCCGCCATCACATGCACGTTGCCCAGGCTGAACCCGGGCGCCTTGCTGACCGGGTTGTCGATCAGCGCCGCGCCATCGGGGATCCGCGCCATCCGCAGGCGGGCCTCGTTCAGTTCGGTTCCGGTGGTGGCGTAATGCGCGGCCAGGATCGCGCGCGCATCGTCGCGCACCCCGATCGCCACCCCGAAGGCCGCGGCGATCGCGTCGGCGGTGATGTCGTCATGCGTGGGCCCGATCCCGCCCGAGGTGAAGACGTGGTCATGGGCCGCCCTGAGCGCGTTCACCGCGGCGACGATGGCGGCGGTGTCGTCGGCCACCATGCGCGCCTCTTTCAGCACGATGCCGTGGCGCGTCAGTTCCTGCGCCAGGTGGTGCATGTTCGAATCGCGGGTGCGACCGGACAGGATCTCGTCTCCGATCACCAGCATCGCGGCGGTGGGGTTTGCCATCTGTCTCTCCGTCAGGGGTTCCCGCGGGGTATAGGCTGCCGCGCGCGCCGTTTCAAACCCGGTCTCAGCGCGCGCGGCGGCTGGGTCTGGCCATCGGCGGCATGTTTTACTATCTAAGGCGCAGAGATACGAGGAACGAGGCAAAGGTGGACGAGACGCGGGGCCGCATAACCCGGGACGGCATCCGGATTTACGAGGCGGAGGATTTCGCCGGGATGCGTGCGGCCGGGCGGCTTGCCGCGCACATCCTGGACGAGGTGGCCCCCCTTGTGCAGCCGGGCACCACCACCGAGGTGCTGGACGCGTTCATCGAAAGGCGCGTGGCCGAACTTGGCGCCACCTCGGCCACCATCGGCTACAAGGGCTACCAGCACGCCTCCTGCATCTCGGTGAACCATGTCGTCTGCCACGGCATCCCGGGGCCGAAGATCCTGAAGGATGGCGACATCCTGAACATCGACGTGACCGTGATCCTGGATGGCTGGTATGGCGACACCAGCCGGATGTATGTGGCGGGCGCGCTGAACCGGAAGGCGGAACGGCTGATCCAGGTGACGCATGACGCGCTGTTCCGCGGCATCGCGGCGGTGAAGCCCGGTAACACCTTCGGCGACATCGGCCACGCGATCCAGACCTTCGTCGAGGCCAACCGGATGAGCGTGGTGCGCGATTTCTGCGGCCACGGGCTTGGCCGTGTCTTCCACGCGCCGCCCAACGTGCTGCACTACGGCCGCGCGGGCACCGGCGCGGTTCTGGAAGAAGGCATGTTCTTCACCATCGAGCCCATGGTCAACCTTGGCCGCCCCGAGACCAAGGTTCTGGCCGACGACTGGACGGCGGTGACGCGGGACAAGTCGCTGTCGGCGCAGTTCGAGCATTCGGTCGGCGTCACCGCCACGGGGTGCGAGATCTTCACGCTGTCCCCGGCGGGCAAGTTCCACCCCACCTGGGGCTAAGCCTGATCCACCGGCCGGATCAGCTTGCGCTCCAGCACCCGCAGCACCTGGTCCAGTTCGTGGCCCCGGCGCAGCACCTGGCCTTCCTGGCCAAGCACCGCATACATGCCCTGCCGACCGCGCAGGCGGGGGCGTTTCTCGATCCGGTAAAGCGGCACCTCGGCCGTGCGGCGGAAGATCGCGAAGACGGCCGCGTCGCGCTGAAAGGACATCCCGTAGTCCCGCCACTCTCCGGCGGCGACCATCCGGCCATAGACGGTCAGGATCATCCCCAGTTCGCGCCGGTCGAAGGCGACGCGCTCGGGCACGTCGGGACGCAAGGGGAGCAGTGTCGGCGTCTGAAGCGTCATCGTGCCAGAGTGCCCTCGCCCCGCCGACAAATCAAGCGGGGCGGAAAATGCCCCCAAAGGGCCCCGAATGGTGCGCAAATTCGCCTGTTTCCGCTGGCAGCCTGAAGTCAGAGCAAGAAGCGCTTACCCGGCGCCGCGCCGAAATTGCCCCCACCCAGGCGCGGCGCCGGGGTCTTGACGAGTAAGGGCCCCCGTCCTGCACGACGGGGGCCTTTTCGTCTGCTTCCCCTCCCGATCACTCTCCGATCACTCTCCGATCACGGGCGCCTCGCGCAATTGCGAAGCCGCGCTGCAGCACGAATTCGCTGCACCGTAAGCGGGCCGTCAGCCCGACCCTGCGAAGACGGGTCAACACATTCGGGAACGGAGTCCGCTCATGAAGACGTTTGCCACCGCCCTCGCGCTTACCCTCGCGCTCGCGGCGCCGCGGCTGGCCGAGGCGCGCCAGATCACGCTGACCACCACGCTGAAGCGCTTTGGCGGCTACAGTGCCTATGTCGCCCTGTACCTGACCGACCCGCACGGGCACTACGTCCGCACGCTCTGGATGGCCGGGGGCCGGCCGTGGTTCTACCGCCACATGGAAGGCTGGATGCGCGCCAGCCACGGCGACATGAACGGGCTGGATGGAATCACCGGCGCCAGCGTGGGCGAAGGGCGCACCCTGACCGTGCATGCCGACATCGCCGATGCGCTGATCAATGCGGGCTATTCCATCCATGTCGATGCCGTGTCGGAAGGGATGATGGACAGCCCCGCCGAGGTGCACATGCCGCTGACCACCGCCGATTCCGGCAAGACGGTGCGCGGGCGGGCCTACGTCGCCAGCTTCGACTTCAAGCTTTAGGAGGCCACGATGCTGCGCAGGCTGCACAACGTCCCCGGCCTTCTGGCCGCGGTTGTCCTGGTGGTGATGGCGCTGTCGGGCGCCGCGCTGTCGGTCTTTCCGGCCATCGAGGCGCTGCAGGCGCCGCCCACGGCCCCGGCCCTGACGGTGGCGGAACTGGCGCAGCATGTCGCAACGCAGGTGCCCGGCGTCACCCGGCTGGCGCGCCAGCCGTCGGGCCTTGTGGTGGCCGACTATTCCACCGACGCGGCGTCGGGCAGCGTGCGGATCAACCCGCGCACCGGCGCGGTCTTGGGGCCCTACCGGCCATCGGCGCTGATGACCTGGCTGATCGGGCTGCACCGGTCACTGTTGCTGCAACGCACCGGCCGGATGATCGCCGGCGCCGCCGCCGCGGCGATGGTGCTGCTGTGCCTGTCCGGCGCGGGGCTGATGGCCCGGCGGATGGGCGGCTGGCGGCGCATCTTCGGACGCGCGCGGGGAACCCTGTCGCAGCGGCTGCATGTGCAGATCGGCCGCGCGGTGATCTTCGGGCTGATGCTGTCGGCGCTGACCGGGGTCTGGATCACGCTGGCGAATTTCCAGATCGTGCCGAACGGGCTGGATGCGACCGCCCCCTTCCCGCAGGCCGTGAACGGCGGCACGCCCGCGCCCGTCGGCACGCTTGCCGCCCTGAAGGCCGTTCCGGTGGACCAGCTGCGCGAGCTGCTGTTTCCGACCGACCCGTCCGATGTCTTCACCCTCACCACCTCGGCCGGGCAGGGTTATGTCGACCAGGCCAACGGCCACCTGCTGTCCTGGCTGCCGAACGGGCCGATGCGGCGGATCTATGAAACCGTCTACATGCTGCACACCGGGCAGGGCCTGTGGCAGCTTGGCCTGATCCTGGGCCTGTCGGCGCTTGGGGCGCCGGTGCTGGCGGGAACCGGCACGCTTCTATGGTGGCGCCGCCGCCGCGCGCTGCCGCGGCTGCGCCACAACCACGGGGCACGGACGGCGGATACGGTGATCCTTGTCGGCTCCGAAGGCAACGCGACCTGGGGCTTTGCCCGGACCCTGCACGATGCGCTGACGGCACAGGGCCTGCGCTGCCACACCGCGGCGATGAACAGCCTGCGCAGCTATCCGCAGGCCCGCCAGATGTTCATCCTGGCCGCCACCCACGGTGATGGTGCAGCCCCCGCCTCGGCCAGCCAGTTCATGGCGCGGCTGGCCCGGATGCGGCATACGCCCGATTACCCGGTGGCACTGCTGGGCTTCGGCGACCGGTCCTTCCCGCAGTTCAGCCAGTTCGCCCATGACGTGGCCGAGGCGCTGGACGACCGGCGCTGGAACGCGATGCTGCCCTACGAGGCGATCGACCGGCAGTCGCCGCAGGAATTCGCCCGCTGGGGCCGCGCGGTCGGCGAATGCCTGGGGCTGGCGCTGGAACTGAACCACCAGCCGCAACGCCCGCGCACCCGCCGCCTCGTGCTGATCGAGCGGATCGACTACGGGCAGGAGGTTCAGGCCCCCACCGCCATCCTGCGCTTTGCCCCCGAGGGCCGTGGCCGCCTGCCCCGCTTTGCCGCGGGCGACCTGGCGGGCATCCTGCCGCCCGGCAGCGACCTGCCGCGGTTCTACTCGCTGGCCTCGTCGGTGCGCGACGGGTTTCTGGAGATCTGCGTGAAGAAGCACCCCGGCGGCGCCTGCTCGGGCTTTCTGCACAGCCTCGAGCCCGGCGAGACGGTCGACTGCTTCGTGAAACCCAACCCCGGCTTCCGCCCCGCACGCGGCCGCCACCCGGTGATCCTGATCGGGGCGGGCACCGGCGTCGGGCCGCTTGCGGGCTTCATCCGCGGCAATGCCCGCGGCCGGGCGATGCACCTCTACTTTGGCGGCCGCGATCCGAGTTCCGATTTCCTCTATGCCGACGAGATGGAACAATGGCTGGGCGAACGCCGCCTGACCACGCTGACCACCGCCTTCTCGCGCATCCGCGACCGGGCCTATGTGCAGGACCGCGTCGCGCAGGATGCCCATCACCTGCGCAAGATGATCCAGCGCGGCGCGCAGGTCATGGTCTGCGGCGGCCGCGACATGGCCGAAGGCGTGGTCGAGTCGCTGGAACATGTGCTGGCGCCCCTGGGCCTGTCGACCCACGCGCTGAAGGCCGAGGGGCGCTATGTCGAAGACGTCTACTGACGCGCCCGGGCCGCTGGTGCTCAGCGGCGCGACCATGGGCACCCGCTGGTCGCTGACGCTGGCCCACCCGGCCGAGGCGACCCCGGCGCTGGCCCCCGCGTTGCAGGCGGCGGTGGGCCGGGTCGATGCGCAGATGTCGACCTGGCGCCCCGATAGCGACCTGATGCGCCTGAACCGCGCCGCCGTCGGCATCTGGCAACCGGTGCCCCCCGACCTGCTGACGGTTCTGGCCGCGGCGCTGAAGGTCGGCGCGCGCTCGGGCGGGCTCTTTGACGTGATGGTGGGCGATGTGGTGCAGGCCTGGGGCTTCGGCCCGCGCGACGCCGACAGCCAGCTGATCGCCGCCCACCTGGACCGCCCCCGCCCCGCCGCGCACCGGGTGCTGGAACTTGACATCCCCGGCGCCCGCGTCCGCCGCCATGCGCCGCTCAGCCTCGACCTGTCGGGCATCGCCAAGGGCTTCGCGGTGGACGAGCTTCTGCGCGTGGCGGCCGAACACGGCGTCGGCGATGCGCTGGCGGCGCTGGATGGCGAACTGGCGGCCCGCGGACACCGGGCCGATGGCCGCCCCTGGGCGGTCGCGGTCGAACGCCCCGAGCCCGGCAGCCGCGCGCCCTTCGGCATTCTGGACCTGGCCGAGATGGCGGTCGCCACCTCGGGCGACTACCGCCACCGGGTCAGCCTGGGCGGGCTCAGCCTCTCGCATACCATCGACCCGCGCCGCGGCGGACCGGTGCGCAACCGGCTGGCCTCGGTCACGGTGCTGCACCCCAGTTGCATGATGGCCGATGCCTGGGCCACCGCGCTGATGGTCGCGGGCGAGGATGCCGCCCCCGCGCTGGCCGCCGAACAGGGGCTCGACGCGCTGTTCCTTCTGCGCGACGGGCCCGAGCTGCGCAGCCTGTCCACCGGCCCGCGGCTGGGGGCGCCCCTGCCCGCCTGAGCGCAAACGGGGGCAGGGTTGCCCCCGCGCCCGCGCCGTCTTGGCCGGGAAGGGCGGCGGTCAGGCCACCTCGAACTGCAGCGCCTTCACCTGCTGGAACATCCCGGTGCTTTCCAGCGTTTCCACCACCTTCGGGTCGATCGCCTGGTCGAGATACAGGATGGCAATCGCATCCTGCCCCACGCCCGAGCGGCCAAGCGTGAAGTTCGCGATGTTCACCCCGTTCTTGCCCATCGTCATGCCCAGAAGGCCGATGATGCCCGGCACGTCCTCGTTCGTGGTGTAAAGCATGTGCGCCCCCACCTCGGCGTCGATGTTGATGCCCTTGATCTGGATGAAGCGCGGCTTGCCATCGGCAAAGCAGGTGCCCGCCACCGACCGTTCGCGCTTGTCGGTGACCATCGTCACCTTGATGTAGGCGTCGAACACCCCGCTCTTGTCCTGCCGGGTGGTCGAGATCTGGATCCCCTTGTCCTTGGCCACCACGGGGGCGGACACCAGGTTCACATCCGGGTTCTGGGCCTTCAGCACCCCCGCGATCACCGCCTGGTTCAGCGCGGCCAGGTTCATCGCCGCCACGCGCCCGTCGTAAAGGATGTTGATGGCGCGGATCGGCTCGTCCGTCATCTGGCCGATGAAGCTGCCCAGGTGGCTGGCCAGCTTGATCCAGGGGCCCATCACCGCGGCTTCTTCTGCCGTCACGTTGGGCATGTTCAGCGCGTTCTGCACGGCCCCCGTCAGCAGGTAATCCGACATCTGCTCGGCCACCTGAAGCGCCACGTTTTCCTGCGCCTCCGTGGTCGAGGCGCCAAGATGCGGCGTGCAGACCACGTTCGGCAGGCCGAACAGCACGCTTTCCGTGGCCGGTTCCACCGCAAAGACATCCAGCGCCGCGCCCGCCACATGGCCCGATTGCAGCGCCTCGGCCAGCGCGGCCTCGTCGATCAGCCCGCCGCGGGCGCAGTTGATGATGCGTACGCCCGGCTTCGTCTTGGCCAGCGCCTCGCGGCTGAGGATGTTGCGTGTCTTGTCGGTCAGCGGAACATGCAGGGTGATGAAATCGGCCCGCGCCAGCAGCTCGTCCAGATCGACCTTGTGCACGCCCAGCGCCGTTGCGCGTTCATCCGACAGGAAGGGGTCATAGGCCACGACCTTCATCTTCAGCCCCACGGCCCGGTCGCAGACGATCCCGCCGATGTTGCCCGCCCCGATCACGCCCAGCGTCTTGTTGAACAGCTCGACTCCCATGAAGCGGGATTTCTCCCACTTGCCGGCCTGGGTCGAGGCATTGGCCTCGGGGATCTGGCGCGCCACGGCGAACATCATCGCGATGGCATGTTCGGCGGTGGTGATCGAGTTGCCGAAAGGCGTGTTCATCACGATCACGCCCTTCTTGGACGCGGCGGGGATGTCCACGTTGTCCACCCCGATGCCCGCGCGGCCCACCACCTTCAGGTTGGTGGCGCGTTCCAGCAGCTTTTCGGTGACCTTGGTGGCGGACCGGATGGCAAGGCCGTCATACTGGCCGATGATCTCGGCCAGCTTCTCCTTGTCCTTGCCAAGCTTGGGCATGTAGTCCACCTCGACCCCGCGGTCGCGGAAGATCTGCACGGCGGTTTCGGAAAGTTCGTCGGAAACGAGAACGCGGGGGGCCATGGGGCGCTCCTGTGAAATCTTGATTTCATGTTGGGTGCGCAGTCATTGCGCACCCTGCGGGGGGCGTCAGGCCACCTTCGGCAGCGCCGCGATCTCGGCCGCAAAGGCCCATTCGATCCAGGGCAAGAGCGCCTGCACATCGGCCAGTTCGACAGTCGAGCCGCACCAGATCCGCAGGCCGGGCGGCGCGTCGCGATAGGCGCCCACGTCCAGCGCCACGCCTTCCTTCTCCAGCCGCTTGGCCACCGCCTTGGCGAAGGCCGCGCCGTCGGTGATGCGGGCATCGGTGAACTTCAGGCAGACCGAGGTGGTCGAGGCCGTCGCGGCATCCACCGCAAGGTTGGCGATCCAGGGCCGCGTTTCGCAGAACGACCACACCGCCTGCGCATTGGCCTCGGCCCGGGCGATCAGCGCGGGCAGCCCGCCGATGGCCTTGGCCCAGTGCAGAGACACCAGGTAATCCTCGACCGCCAGCATCGAGGGGGTGTTGATCGTCTCGCCCTCGAAGATGCCCTCGATCAGCTTGCCGCCCTTGGTCAGGCGGAAGATCTTCGGCAGCGGCCAGGCGGGCGTGTAGCTTTCCAGCCGCTCGACCGCGCGGGGTGACAGGATCAGCATCCCGTGCGCGCCTTCGCCGCCCAGCACCTTCTGCCAGCTGAAGGTCACCACGTCGAGCTTGTCCCAGGGCAGGTCCATCGCGAAGGCGGCGCTGGTCGCGTCGCAGATCGTCAGCCCCTGGCGGTCGGCCGGGATCGCATCGCCATTGGCCACCCGCACGCCCGAGGTGGTGCCGTTCCAGGTAAAGACCACGTCACGGTCGAAATCCACCGTGGCCAGATCCACGATCTGCCCATAGGGCGCCTTCTTCACCACCGCGTCCAGCTTCAGCTGCTTGACCGCATCGGTGACCCAGCCTTCGCCAAAGCTTTCCCAGGCCAGCATTTCGACCGGCCGGGCGCCCAGCAGGCTCCACATCGCCAGTTCCACGGCGCCGGTGTCCGACCCCGGAACGATGCCGATGCGATAGCCTGCGGGCACGCCCAGGATCTCGCGCGTCAGGTCGATCGCCTGTTTCAGCTTGGTTTTGCCGACGCCAGCGCGATGCGAGCGGCCTAGGGGCGCATCGGCCAGCAGATCAAGCGTGTAATTGGGGATTTTCGCGCAGGGGCCCGACGAAAAGCGCGGGTTGGCCGGCCGTGTGGCCGGAACGGGCAGAACAGTCATGTTATCCTCTCAGATATACGCCCCTCGTTGGGGAGGGGTGTCCCACCGCCGGGGATACGGCCGTTGCCGCACTGGCACAAGACGGAAAGTTGCGGTAATGCGCCGCTTGGGGCACGAAAAGCGACACGGCGCTCCACTATCGGAAACGCGCGAAAGGTCTGCCCCCATGTACATCGCAACCCTGATGGCAAGCCCCGCGCGCCGTGACCTGACCGCCGCCGCCGTCGACGCGCTGCGCGCCGCCTGGGCCGGGGGCGAGGTGCGTCCGCTTGATCCCGGCATCGCCGCCGAATTCCCGCTGGAGCGGGAACCGGCCGACCTCTGGGACCGCTGGGCCGATCTGCAGGTGGAGGGGCTGGATCTGGTGGTGCAGCCCGCCGAAGGCCGCCGCCGCCGGATGCTGCTGGCCGACATGGATTCGACCATGATCGGCCAGGAATGCATCGACGAACTGGCCGCCGAAGCCGGCGTGGGTGCCCATGTGGCGGCGATCACGACCCGTGCGATGAACGGCGAGCTGGATTTCGAAGGCGCGCTTCGCGAACGTGTGGCGCTTCTGCGCGGGCTTCCGGCCACCGTCGTGCTGAAGGTGCTGGCCGAGCGCATCCGCTTCACCCGCGGCGGGCGCAAGCTGGTGGCGACGATGAAGGCGAACGGCGGCTATGCCGCGCTGGTGTCGGGCGGCTTCAGCGCCTTTGCCGAACCCGTGGCGGCCTACCTCGGCTTTGACGAATCGCGCGCGAACACGCTGAACGTGGACGACAGCCGCCTTGCGGGCAGCGTCGCCCTGCCGATCCTGGGGCGCGAGGCCAAGGTGCAGGCGCTGGAAGACATCACCACCCGGCTCGGCATCCCCGAATCCGCCGTGCTGGCGGTGGGCGACGGCGCGAACGACCTTGGCATGCTTCAGCGCGCGGGTGCGGGCGTGGCACTGCACGCCAAGCCCGTTGTCGCGGCCCAGTGCCGCCTGCGGGTGAACCACGGCGACCTGACCGCCCTGCTTTACCTGCAGGGCTATCACCGCGACGAATTCGTCAGCGTGCCCTGAGGCCCTCCGCCGCGGCAGGTGTGCGGCGGGACGCCACCCCCGCGCCCTTTGGCGTCAGACGAATCCCGCCGCCGTGCGGATCGTGCCGGTCTCGATCCCGCGCCAGTTGGTCTGCACCACGTTCAGCCGCTTGCGGGTGGCCGGATGGTCCGCCTCCAGCACGCCCAGCTTCACCAGCAGCGCGGCGATCGCGGCTTCCGACGCGCGGGTGGCCCCGTCCACGATCTTCAGCGCGATGCCAAGACCCTGCTCTGGCAGCATCGCCACGAACACGGCCTCGGCCCCGGTCTTGATCGACACGCGCCCGCCCATCGCTCGCATCAGTTCGGTGCAGCTGCGCCCCTCGCCCGCGACCAGTTCCGGGTAGGCCGCCATCGCCCGCCGCAGCCGCGCCATTGCCCGGTCGCGCGCATCCCCCTCGCCGGTGGCCGCGGCAAACCGCGCCATCGCGCGGGCCAGCCCTTCGACCGAGGTGGCAAAGTTCGGGGCAGAACAGCCGTCGATCCCGTAACCGGGCGAGGGTTCGCCCGTCACCTCTTCGAACGCGGCCTTGACCGCCCGCTGCACCGGGTGGTCGGGCTCGACATAGTCCGGGCCCGCCTTCAGATGCTTCGTCAGCGTCAGAAAGCCCGAATGCTTGCCCGAACAGTTGTTGTGGATCTGGCAGGGCTTCGTATCCGAACAGGTCAGCGCCTTCGCGGCCTCGGGGTCATATGGCATATGGGCCCCGCAGCGCAGGTCGGCTTCGGTCATCCCCAGGTCGGCCAGCCAGCGCGTCACCATGTCGGTGTGGATCCGTGCGCCCTGATGGCTGGCGCAGGACAGCGCCAGTTGCGCCTCGCTCAGCCCGGCGGCATCGGCCGCGCCGCTTTCCAGAAGCGGCAGCGCCTGGATCATCTTGCAGGACGAGCGCGGGAAGATCACCGCCGCCGGATCGCCCCAGGCCTCGACCACGGCACCCGAGGCATCGCAGATCACCGCATGGCCCGCGTGCTGGCTTTCCAGCCGCCCGCCGCGCCAAAGCTCGACCATCGGAATTGCCGTCGCCATGCTGTCCCCCCTCTCACGGATGCGCGAAAAACCGCCCAGGGGGGTTTCGTGCAACTCCCCATTTGCGCTAGAACTTCTCTATCGAGTTGATCCGGCCCACGCTACTGCAAAAGGTCGCGCTCAAGCGCGGGGGCGGGATCAAGAGGCAGAGCAGCGGAGGCCGGATGCACATGACATCTTGGATGGTACGAGGCGCGTTTTGCGTGGGAATGGCGCTTGCCGCAACGCAGGCCACGGCACAGGGGGCAGCGGGCGAGACAAGCAACCGCGTTGCCACGATGTCCGACTGGAGCGTGTTCACCGCTGACAATCCCAAACAGTGCTGGGGGGTGTCGGCGCCGAAGTCCAGCGTCAACACCCGCGGTGGCAAGCCCGCCACCGTGCAGCGCGGCGACATCCTTCTGTTCGTGACCTTCCGCAACGGCGGCAACCCGTCGGGCGAGATCTCGTTTACCGGCGGATACGGCTTTGCCGCCAAATCCACCGCCACGCTGGAACTGGACGGGCAGAAGTTCGACCTGTTCACCGATGGCGAATGGGCCTGGCCCAAGACCCCGGCCGACGATTCGGGCCTTCTGGACGCGCTGAAGAAGGGCTCGGAGGCCAAGATCACCGCACATTCCGACCGTGGCACGCAGACAGTGGACACCTTCTCGCTGACCGGTTTCACCGCCGCGCTGGCCGAGGCGCAGAAACGCTGCGCCAAGTAACGCGCCGGGCGCATGGCAGCTTTCACACGCCCCGTGGCCCCGGCCGCGGGGCGTTCCATTTGCGGCGCTCCGGCTTATCTAGTATAGGCCTTGGCTCATTCCCGGAGAGAGCGATGACCCCCGAAGCCCCGATCACGCAGGATGTGCTGACGCTGCCGCGCAAGCTGCCCGAAGGCGGCCCGGTGAACCTCATCGGTCTCACCCGCGAGCAGTTGCGCGATGCGCTGATCGCCGCGGGCACGCCGGACAGGCAGGCGAAGATGCGCGTGGGTCAGATCTGGCAATGGATCTACCACTGGGGCGTGCGCGATTTCGCGCAGATGACGAACCTGGCCAAGGACTACCGCGCCCTTCTGGCCGCGCATTTCACCGTGGCCCTGCCCGAGGTCGTCACCCGCCAGGTCTCGGCCGACGGCACCCGCAAATACCTGCTGCGCATCGCGGGCGGGCACGAGGTGGAAACCGTCTATATCCCCGAGGAAAACCGCGGCACGCTCTGCATTTCAAGCCAGGTCGGCTGCACCCTTACCTGTTCCTTCTGCCACACCGGCACGCAGAAGCTGGTGCGCAACCTGACCGCGGGCGAGATCGTGGGCCAGGTGATGGTGGCGCGTGACGATCTGGGCGAATGGCCGGTGCCCGGCGCGCCCAAGGAGGAAACGCGGCTGGTGTCCAACGTCGTGCTGATGGGCATGGGCGAGCCGCTTTACAACTTCGAGAACGTCCGCGACGCGATGCGCGTGGTGATGGATGGCGAAGGCATCAGCCTGTCGCGCCGCCGGATCACCCTGTCCACCTCGGGTGTGGTGCCGGAAATCGCCCGCACGGCCGAGGAAATCGGCTGCCTGCTGGCCGTCAGCTTCCATGCCACCACCGACGAGGTGCGCGACCGCCTGGTGCCCATCAACAAGCGGTGGAACATCGAGACGCTGCTGACCGCGCTGCGCGACTATCCGCGGCTGTCGAATTCGGAACGGATCACCTTCGAATATGTCATGCTGAAGGGCGTGAACGACAGCGACGCGGATGCAAGGCGGCTGGTGAAGCTGATCGCGGGCATCCCGGCCAAGATCAACCTGATCCCGTTCAACGAATGGCCCGGCAGCCCCTACGAGCGCAGCGACTGGGAACGGATCGAGGCCTTTGCCGACATCGTCTACAAGGCCGGCTACGCCAGCCCCATCCGCACCCCGCGCGGCGAAGACATCATGGCCGCCTGCGGCCAGTTGAAATCCGCCACCGAACGCGCGCGGCGGGAAAAGGTGGCGCTGAATCCGTAAGGCAGGCTGACGCCTCACTCTACCCCGTAGACCGTCAGCGCAACGGGTTTGCCCGACCCCAGGTTCAGCCCGGTGACCCGGCCCAGAACGCTGGCCTGCACCCCCGCGGCCTGCGCGGCGGCGCCGAACGCGGCGGGGTCGTCCGCCACGGCCACGGCGCAGCGGTCGGCCTTCAGCGCCGCGGCCATCGCCGCGGCATCGGCATCCCGCACCGGCGCGGGCGAGGCGAAGATCAGCGACGGCTCGCCATAGGCGGTGAACAGCGGGCGCGCCGGGCAATCGGCGGTGGGCCGCGCCAGCGCCAGGATCGCCGGCGAAGGCCAGAGCTGCGGGATCCGCGCCATGATGCCCAGCACCCCCCCGGCAAAGCCCGCCCCCATCAGCCACAGGCCCAGAAGCGGTGCCACCCGCAGCCCCTGCCGGGCCGCGCCACGGGCAAAGACCGCGCCCAGGCCATAGACCACCAGCGCCAGCCCCAGCGGCAGCAGAACCCCCCAGGCGCCCAGCCGCAGCCCGTAGCCCGCCGCCGCCAGCAAAAGCGCCAGCGGCAGCAGCGCCAGCGCCCCGGCCAGCCCCCATTGCCAGCGCCGCGCCACCCCGCCCCAGGCCAGCGCCGTTGCCAGCGCCAGTGCCGGGTAAAGCGGCAGCGGATAATGCATCAGCTTCGTCGGCGCCGCCTCGAACACCGCCCAGGCGGGCAGCGCCCAGGCCGCGGCGAAGGCCACGCCGGGCAGGCGACGCGCGCGCCAGATCGCGGGCAGGCTCAGCGCCAGCGGGATCGACGCCGGGAAGAAGGTGATCCAGACCAGCGCCAGATAGGTACCCGGCGGCGCCCCGTGGTTTTCCTGCGCCGACACGACCTTGCCCGCCAGGTCATGGCCCAGCGCCTCGGCCCAGAAGGCGCCGCCGGATGTCAGCGTGATCGCCACAAACCACGGCAGCACCACCGCCAGCAGCCCGACCAGCCCCGCCTTCGGACGCAGCCGCAGAAGCCAGCGCCCCCGCCGGTGCGCCAGCCCCAGCGCCAGCACCGTCAGCGCCACCACCATCGGCCCGACCGGCCCCTTGACCAGGATCGAGACCGCCAGCGCCCCCCAGAACAGCACCACCTGCCCCAGGGGCAGGGGCGCCGGGGCAAAGCCCGCCTCGCGCGCGGCCCGGTAAAGCCGCGCCAGCGGCAGTTGCGCCGCCACCACCGTCAGCAGCAGCACGGCGTCGGTGGTCGCCAGATGCGCCTCACCCAGCACCAGGAATACGCCCGCCATCAGAAGCCCGGCCACCAGCCCCGCGCCGAAGACCGCGCCGACCTCGGCCGTCAGCACTACGGCGCCCACGGCCGCCGCCAGCGAGGGCAACCGGTAGTGCCAGATCGTGGTGTCGCCCGCGGGGCCCAGCACCGCCACCGTGGCGGCCTGCAACCAGTAGATCCCCACCGGCTTCTTGTAGCGCGGCTCGTCCCGGAACCGGATGTCGATCAGCGCACCGGTATCGGCCATCTGCTTGGACGATTGGGAAAACCGTGCCTCGTCACGGTCGACGACCGGCAGGCCGGTGAAGGCGGGCAGGGCCGCGCCCAGCACCATCGCGGCCAGCAAGAGCGCCAGAACGGCGCGCGGCAGGCGCGGCAGCCAGGCCTCGAGCCGCCTCGCAAGCCCGCTCATCGCCGACCCCCGAAGCGGTCGATGGCAGCCAGCGCCTCGTCCACCGTCTCGACGAAGGTCATCAGCCCCAGATCGGCTGCGGCGATGGTGCCCGCCGCGACCAGCGCGTCGAAATTCACCACCCGCCGCCAGTAGTCCGGCGCGAACAGCAGGATCGGCACCCGTTTCATCCGCCCGGTCTGGATCAGGGTGATCGCCTCGAACATCTCGTCCAGCGTGCCGAACCCACCGGGAAACACCGCGATGGCGCGCGCGCGCATCAGGAAATGCATCTTGCGGATCGCGAAATAGTGGAAGGTGAAGGTCAGGTCGGGCGTGACCCAGGGGTTGGCGTGCTGCTCGTGCGGCAGCACGATGTTCAGCCCGATCGAAAGCCCCCCGGCCTCGGCCGCGCCGCGGTTGCCCGCCTCCATGATCCCCGGCCCGCCCCCCGTCACCACAACCCAGTCGCGCCCGCCGCCCCGCAGCGACCGTTCGGTGATGGCCCGCGCGAAATCCCGCGCCTGGGCATAGGCCCCCGACAGCGCCGCAAGCCCCGGCGCGGCATCGGCGGCCGCGTCGGGTGCGGGAATCCGCGCGCTGCCGAAGATCACCACGGTCGACTGGATGCCGCGCGCCTGAAGTTCCAGCTCGGCCTTCTCCAGCTCCAGTTGCAGGCGCACCCCGCGCAACTCGTCACGGGTCAGGAAGGCAAGATCGGCATAGGCCAGACGCGCGCTGGCCGGGTGGCCCTGCGCCGCATCGGGCAGGCCATGCACCTGGCGGCTGTCCTCGTCCGCGGCGCGGAAACGGCTGATGCGGTCGTCGGTCATGGCCTCTCCTCCGGCACTCCGTTCTCCTCTATCCCGCCACCGCCGCAAAGGCCAGTTCGCGCCCGTCGCATCCGCCCCCCTGCCGGTCGCCAGAGCGCGTTGCCGGGCGGGCCGGTCTCGTGTAGGACCAACGGCGTGATCCGAGCCCGTGGAGGAACCCATGTCCCATACCGACCTCGAAGCCGCCATCGAAGCCGCGTGGGAGACCCGCGAGACGATCAGCCCCGCCACCCGCGGCGAGACACGCACCGCGATCGAGGCGACGCTGGCCGCGCTGGACACCGGCGCGCTGCGCGTGGCCGAACGGCAGGCCGACGGCACCTGGCATGTGAACCAGTGGGCCAAGAAGGCGGTGCTGCTGGGCTTCCGGCTGAAGGACATGGCGCAGCAGTCGGGCGGCCCGCAGGGCGGCACCTGGTGGGACAAGGTCGACAGCAAGTTCGCGGGCTGGGGCGATGCCGAATGGCGCGCCGCGGGCTTTCGCGCGGTGCCGAACTGCATCGTGCGCCGGTCGGCCTATATCGCGCCGGGCGTGGTGCTGATGCCCAGCTTCGTGAACCTCGGCGCCTATGTCGACAGCGGCACCATGGTGGATACCTGGGCCACCGTCGGGTCCTGCGCCCAGATCGGCAAGAACGTGCACCTGTCGGGCGGCGTCGGCATCGGCGGCGTGCTGGAGCCGATGCAGGCGGGCCCCACGATCATCGAGGACAACTGCTTCATCGGCGCCCGGTCCGAAGTGGTCGAGGGCTGCATCATCCGCGAAGGCTCGGTGCTGGGCATGGGGGTCTTCATCGGCAAGTCCACCAAGATCGTCGACCGGGAAACCGGCGAGGTGATGTATGGCGAGGTGCCCGCCGGGTCGGTCGTGGTGGCGGGCTCGATGCCGTCGAAGGGCGGGGTGAACCTTTACTGCGCGGTGATCGTGAAGAAAGTGGATGCCCAGACCCGCTCGAAGACCTCGATCAACGAGCTGCTGCGGGACTGACGCCGCCATGGCCGAGGAAAAAGCCCCCCGCCCGCAACGCGTCTTCACCCTTCTGGTCGAGGTGGGCCGCTGCGCGGGCGACGGCCTGCCGGAAAACGCCACCGGCGCCGGGCTTCTGTGCTATGCGACCGGCGTGGACGAGGCCGAGGCCGTGCGCGAAACCGTGGCGCTGCTGAAGGCGGCCGAGATGGCGCCGCTGGACGTGACGGGCTACGGCACGCTGGAGGAACGCCAGGCGGCGGGCGAGGACGTTGGCGCCGAGGAAGTGGCCCTGATGGACCGCGCGCTGGCCGAAAACTCGGTGGTGGTGGCGCAGGTGACGCCGTTCTTCGACTGAGGCGGGGGCCTGCCCGTCAGACGGGCTCCCGCAGCCAGTCCGCGGCCATCTCGACCCGGTCGCAGCCCGCAAACCGCGCCAGGCGGTGAAGCTCCGCCTCCAGCCGCGCAAGGCGTCCGGCGCCCGGCTTTACCCCGCGTTCGGGCCAGAAGGCCCGCACCGCCAGAACCCCCGCCTGCCGGTCGGCCTTTGCATCCACCCGGCCGACCAGCCGGTCGCCCTCCAGCACCGGAAAGACATAGTAGCCGTAGCGCCGCTGCGGCTCGGGCACGAAGACCTCGATCCGGTAGTGAAAGCCGAACAGCCGCTCGGCGCGCGCACGGTCGCGCAGGGCGGGGTCGAAGGGGCTCAGGATGCGCAGCCGCTGGGTGGGTTCCGGCGCCGCCTGCCCCGCCTCGGCCGCCCAGATGAACGACCGGCGCAGGCTGCCGTCGGCGCCTTCCACTTCGGCTTCGACCAGGTCGCCGCGGGCAAGGGCGCGGGCGCACCAGTCTTTCGCCTCGGCGGGTGTCACCGTGGCGAAGAACGCCGCCAGTTCGCCCGAGGTGGCAAAGCCCAGCCGGTCGAGTGCGGCGCGGCAGGCCCAGTCCACCGTTTCGGCAGGATCAGGAACGGCGCAGCGATGGCCGTCGGGGATCACCCGCTCGGCCAGGTCATAGACCTTCTGGAACCCGCGCCGCCCCGCCACCGCCAGCGCCCCCGTGCGCCAGAGGTATTCCAGCGCGGTCTTGTCGGGGTGCCATTCCCACCAGCCGCCCTTGGCCTTGGGCGCGTCAGCCCCCGTTTCCGCCGCCGTCACCGGGCCGTCGCGCGCGATGCGGTTCAGCACATCGTCCAGTCGCGACAGATATTCCGGGTCGCGCCAGGTCTTCCAGCGGTCGGCAAGCGTTGCACGTTCGCGCGCGAAGCGAAGCTGCCAGTGAGGATAGAATTCCGCCGGGATCACCGCAGCGTCATGGGTCCAGTGCTCGAACAGGTGGCGGTGATCCTCCAGCGCGGGGCGCAGCATCTCCGGGCGGTAGCCGCTGGCGCGCGCCCTCAGGATCATGTGATGTGCGCGTTCGACGGTGTTGATGCTGTCGACCTGCACGAAACCCAGCGCCTGCACCAGGGCAGCCACGTCGGGCGTTCCACCGACCACCTCGGACAGGCCGTGACGGGCCAGGAACAGATGGCGGGCGGCGGCATTGGTCAGGCGGGGGCGCTGGCTCATGCGCCCGTCATAGCAAGGGGCGGGCGCCTCTGACAGCCCCGCCCCCGCATCGTGTGGCCCCGGATCAGACGAACCGGTTCCAGAGGTTTTCCAGCCGCTCCTGCCGGCCCGATCGGGGCGCGGGGTTGATCCCCTCGGCCAGCACACGCGCGGCGGCCTCGGACAGCCCGCCCTTCAGCATCGCCTGCGCGGCCGGGGTATCCCAGCCCGCATAGCGGGCCTTGCGCGCGGCCTCCAGTTCACCGCTTTCCAGCAGCGCGGCGGCGGCCTTCAGGCCGCGGGCGCAGGTATCCATGCCGCCCACATGGGCCAGCACCAGATCCGCGGGGTCCAGGCTCTGGCGCCTGATCTTGGCGTCGAAGTTGGTGCCCCCGGTGCCGAAGCCGCCCGCCCGCAGGATCTCGTAATAGGCCAGCGCCACTTCCGGCACGTTGTTGGGGAACTGGTCGGTATCCCAGCCAGACTGGTAATCGTTGCGGTTCATGTCGATGGACCCGAAGATCCCGAGGCTGGCCGCCGTGGCGATCTCGTGCTCGAAAGAGTGGCCTGCAAGGATGGCGTGGCCCTGCTCGATGTTGACCTTCACCTCGTGCTCCAGCCCGAACCGCTTCAGGAAGCCGTAAACGGTCGACACATCGTAGTCATACTGATGCTTGCTGGGCTCCTGCGGCTTCGGCTCGATCAGGATCGCGCCCTTGAAGCCGATCTTGTGCTTGTACTCGACCACCATGTGCAGGAACCGCGCCATGTGTTCGGCTTCGCGGCCGAGGTCGGTGTTCAAGAGCGTCTCGTACCCCTCGCGGCCGCCCCACAGCACATAGTTGGCCCCGCCAAGCTTGTGGGTGGCATCGATGCAGGTCTTCACCGTGGCCGCGGCAAAGGCGAAGACATCCGGATCGGGGTTGGTGGCCGCCCCCGCCATGTAGCGGCGATGCGAGAAGAGGTTCGCGGTGCCCCAGAGCAGCTTCGTCTTCGACCGTTCCATCTTGGCGGCGAAGT
Organism: Pseudomonadota bacterium; assembly: GCA_021845805.1. GTDB lineage: Bacteria > Pseudomonadota > Alphaproteobacteria > Rhodobacterales > Rhodobacteraceae > Solirhodobacter. The sequence goes on from JAJZVD010000013.1 coordinate 34,292, forward strand.
AATCGACGATCTCTTCCAGATTGCGGGTGTTTTCCGCGAAATCGCGGCCCTCGGGGCGCACGTCGGCATCGTGGAAGCAGAAGAACGGCGCATTCAGGATGTCAAACAGTTCGAAGGCCACATCGGCCTTCAGCCTGGCCAGCGCGAGGCTGTCGCCGAACCACGGACGCTCGAAGGTCTGGCCGCCGAACGGGTCGCCGCCCTGATAGGCAAAGCTGTGCCAGTAGGCCACCGCGAAGCGAAGATGGTCCTCCATCCGCTTGCCCATCACCACCTCGTCGGGGTTGTAGTGGTGGAAGGCGAACTCGTTGTCGCTGTCCGGCCCTTCATAGCGGATGGCCGGGATGCCGTTGAAGAATTCGGTCATGATGTGGTCCTCAGGAGGTCAGGCCCTGCACGGCGCCCTGCGCCGCGCGGAAGCGGGCATGGCCCGCATCGAAGGTGGAAAGAAGTTTCGCATCGGGCTCCACCACCCGCGCGATGGCGGGGGCAGTGGCGATTTCCGCGCCTGCGCCGGTGGCGGCCATGATGGCCAGCCGTGCCGCGCCGAAGGCGCCGCCGAAGTCCCCCGCCACCGGCACCTGCACCGGAGTGCCCAGCGCCGTGGCGATCGCCCGCAGCCAGTAATCCGAGCGCGAGCCGCCGCCGACCGCCAGAAGGCTCTGGATCGTCGTGCCTGTCGCGGCCAGCGCGTCGCGGCAGTCGCGGATGGCGAAGGTCACGCCCTCCAGCACGGCGCGGGTGGCGGCGGCGCGATCGGTGGCATGTTCCAGCCCAACGAAGGCGCCACGGATCGCGGCATCGTTCAGCGGTGTCCGCTCGCCACCAAGATAGGGCAGGAACAGCGTCTTGCCCGGCGCCCGCAGCGCGCCAAGGCCGCCCGTCAGCCGCGCGGCATCCGACCCGACGAGCCCGGCGAACCAGTTCAGCGCATCGGTCGCGGCCAGAATGACGCCCATCTGGTGCCAGACGCCCGGCAGGGCGTGGCAGAAGGTGTGAACCGCGGTATCCGGCGCGGGCTGATAGCCATCGTTGGCGGCAAAGAGCACGCCCGAGGTGCCAAGGCTGACGAAAGCCTCGCCCGCGCGCACCACGCCGACGCCCACGCCGGACGCCGCGTTGTCGCCGCCGCCGCCCGCAACCACCACGTCGCGCCGCAAGCCCCAGCGCGCCGCGAGCTGCGGCCGGATCACGCCCGACACTTCGGAGCCCTCGACAAGCCGGGGCATGGCGTCGCGCGACAGATCCGTGGCCGCCAGAAGCGCGTCCGACCAGTCGCGCGCGCCGGTATCAAGCCAGCTTGTGCCCGCCGCATCCGACATCTCGGCCACATGCTCGCCCGTCAGCCAGAGCCGCAGGTAATCCTTGGGCAGAAGCACCCGCGCCACGCGGGCAAACAGCGCGGGCTCGTGGCGTTTCACCCACAAAAGCTTGGGCGCGGTGAAGCCGGGGAAGACGATGTTGCCGGTAATGCGCCGGAAGATGGGGTCGCCATCCAGTTCGGCCGCCTCTTCATGCGCCCGCGTGTCGTTCCACAGGATGCACGGGCGCAGCACCTCGCCCGAGGCATCCAGCAGGGTCGCCCCGTGCATCTGGCCCGACAGGCCGATGGCGCGGACCGCATCCAGCGACCGTTCCGCCGCCAGCGCATCCAGAACCGCTTCGGTCGCGGCGATCCAGTCGGCGGGCGACTGTTCCGACCAGCCATCAGCCGGGCGGCTGACGGTAAGGGGGGCCGAGGCTTCGGCCACCACCTTCTGTGCGTCGTCGATCAGGATACCCTTCAGACCCGAGGTGCCGAGGTCGAGCCCCAGGTACATCACGCGACCTTTTCCGGCTTCTTGCCCATGATGATCATGCCGAGGATGTCGTCATCGGTCACCTCGTCCACGTTGACGGTGCCGACAAGCTGACCGTTCTTCATCACGCTGGCCCGGTCGCACAGGCGCATGACGTTGTGGATGTCATGCTCGATCAGGAAGATGCCCAGCCCCTGGCGCTTCAGCTCCTCGATCAGTTCGGCGACCATCTGGGTCTCGTGCGGGCCCAGCGCGGCGGTCGGCTCGTCCATGATCAGGATCTTGGCGTTGAAATAGACCGCGCGGGCGATGGCGACCGACTGCCGCTGGCCGCCCGACAGCGCCGAGACGGGCACCTTGAACTTGCGGAAGTTGGGGTTCAGCCGCCCCATGATCTTCCGCGTCTCGGCCTCCATCTTGGCGTCGTCGACAAAGCCCGCAGGTGTCACCAGTTCCCGCCCCAGGAACAGGTTCGAGGCGGCATCGAGGTTGTCTGCCAGCGCAAGCGTCTGGTAGATCGTCTCGATGTTGTAGGCGCGGGCGTCGCGGGGGTTGTTGATCTCGGCCTTCTGGCCGTTGATCCAGATCTCGCCCGAGTCGGCGTGGTAGGCCCCCGACAGGCACTTGATCAGCGTGGACTTGCCCGCGCCGTTATGGCCCAGCAGCCCCACGACCTCGCCCGGGTAAAGGTCGACCGAGACGTGGTCGACCGCCTTGATCCCGCCGAACGAGATCGAGATGTCGCGCAGTTCAACGAGCGGGGTGGTCATTTCAGGGCTCCCGTGCGCTTGCGGTAGACAATGTCGACAAAGACGGCCAGCACCAGGACGCCGCCCACGACGATGTTCTGGAAGGGCGAATCCACGCCCACCATCGCCATGCCCGAGTTCAGCGCCTGCATGATCAGCGCGCCGAGGATGGCGCCGTAGATCGTGCCCACGCCACCCGCCAGGGCCGTGCCGCCGATCACCGCGGCCGCGATGGTGCGCAGTTCGTCCAGCGTGCCGATGTCGTTGGTGTGGTAGGTCTGGCGGGCCGAGGCGACCACGGCCGACAGCCCGGCCAGCATCCCCATCAGCGCGAAGACCTTCACCTTCATCAGGCGGGTGTTGATGCCCGACAGTTCCGCCGCATCGGGGTTGCCGCCTGCGGCAAAGATGTAGCGGCCGAAGCGGGTCTTGTTGGCCACCACCGTCATGGCGATCGCCACCGCGATCAGCAGGAACACCGAGATCGGCAGGCCGTAGACGTCGGTATAGCCGTCCGGCATGGTCAGCCCTGCGGCATCGAAGCGGCGCTTCAGCACGGCGGGCGGGACGCTGTAGGAATTCAGGGTCCAGACGAAGCCCATGATGACGATCACCACCACCGCGGCGATCAGCCCCTCGGCCCAGACGGGCTTGACCGGGAAGTCATGCCGGATCTTGGCGCGGCGGGCCTGCATCAGCGCATAGAGCGAACCCAGCGAGGCGATGACGCCGAAGGCCCAGGACAGCGGCGCGCCCAGCGTGCCGTTGATGCCGCCGAACAGCTGGAACCGGTCGTCCAGCGGGCCAAGCGTCTGGCCGCTGGTCATGTACCAGGCCACGTTGCGCCACACCAGAAGGCCGCCCAGCGTCACGATGAAGGACGGGATCGTCAGATAGCCGACCAGCCAGCCGTTGAAGGCGCCGATCAGGGCCCCGGTCGCAAGTCCGGCGACGATGGCGATGGGGGCGATCAGCGGGCTGCCGAGCGGGATGCCGATATCGGGCAGAAGCTGCACCTGCAGCAGGCCCATCACGGCCGAGCAGAGGCAGAGCAGCGAACCCACCGACAGGTCGATGTCGCGCATCACGATCACGAACACCATGCCCGTGGCCATGATGGCGACCGAAACGGTCTGGATCGTCAGGTTGAAAATGTTGCGCGGGGTCAGGAACAGCCCGCCGGTGACAAAGTGGAAGCCGATGGTCAGCGCGATGAACGCCACGACCATGCCCAGCATGCGCGTGTCGATCTCGAGCGTATCAAGGAAGGATTTCTTGCGGGCTCCGCCCTGGGCCTCTGCGGGTGCGCTCATGGAGATGGTCCTGAGAGGAAAGGCACGCCGCCCCGCGCCCGGGCGCCCGGAAGGGGCCCCGGCTTGCGCCGGGGCGACGTGCAGGTTTCAGACGATGCCGTGGATCAGTTGCACGGAGCCGGGCCGTTCTTCACGCCCTGGCAGAGTTCGTCCTTGGTGATCCAGCCGGCCTTCACCACCACGTCGAGGTTCTTCTTGGTGATCGCGATCGGGGTCAGGAACTTCGACATGACCATGTTGCCGCCCGGGGTCTTCCACTCCTTGGCGCCGGGAACCTTGGCCTTCGGGTTCTTGGCCAGTTCGGCGGCGATGGTGCCCGCTTCCTTGCCAAGCTCACGCGAGTCCTTCCACACCGAAACGGTCTGGGTGCCAAGCGCGATGCGGTTCAGGGCGGCGTGGTCGCCATCCTGGCCCGAGACCGGAACGACCAGGCCCTGGGCCTGCAGCGCGGCAACCGCGCCACCGGCGGTGCCGTCGTTCGAGGCCACGACCGCGTCAACCTTGTTGTTGTTGGCGGTCAGGATCTGTTCCATGTTCTTCTGCGCGTTGGCGGGCAGCCAGCCGTCGGTGTAGGCTTCGCCCACGACCTTGATGTCGCCCTTGTCGATCGCGGGCTTCAGCACTTCCATCTGGCCCGAGTGCAGGAAGTCCGAGTTCGGGTCGGTGGGCGAGCCCTTGATGAAGACATAGTTGCCCTTCGGCGCCGCAGCCTCGACGGCCTTGGCCTGCAGGCGACCCACTTCGATGTTGTCGAAGGTCAGGTAGAAGGCGTTCGGGTCTTCGATCAGACGGTCGTAGGCGATGACCGGGATGCCGGCGTCATGCGCGGCCTTCATCGCCGGAGCGATCGCCTTGGTGTCCTGCGCCAGGATTATCAGGGCGTTGGCGCCTTGCGAGATCAGGCTTTCCACGTCCGAGATCTGCTTGGCCGACGACGATTGCGCGTCGGTCGAGATGTACTTGTCGCCCGCCTTGGCCAGCGCGGCCTTGATCGCGGCTTCGTCGGTCTTCCAGCGCTCTTCCTGGAAGTTGGACCAGCTGACGCCCACGACGGCAGCGTGCGCCAGCATCGGCATGGCAAGACCGGCCGTCATCGCGACGGCGGTCAGGAATGATTTACGCATATGATCCTCCCTATGGATGCGGCCTGCGACGGGCCGGTCCGACGAATCCGCCGGCACGGCACAAAAATGGCGGCAATAAATTCAGTTGTCAAAATAAAAATGATGCTTCAATCTTGGGATGGCGTAGATATACGCAAATATTCGCTGCGATGCGGCAGACATCGGCCGATGTTCCTGCGAATTCCGTAAGTTTTTGTTCGGGGGCCAAATAAATGCTGCCAAAGCCCGCCGCCATGATCGGGGCGGACCTTTCCGCCGCCCCGAGCGGCTGCGGCCCACTGATTCCGCCGCTGTCCGAGACCCTGCGTCCGCTGCGGCAGCAGGTCTTCGAGCGCGTGCGCGCGGCGGGCCTGATCGCGCGCGTCCAGGTGGCCAAGGATCTGGCCGTCAGCCCCGCATCGGTCACCACCACGACATCCGAACTGATCGAGGCCGGGCTGATCCAGGAAGTCTCGATGCCGCGCGACCCCGAAACCGGACGCGGCCGCCCGGCGGTGCAACTGGGGGTGCGCCCCGACGCCCATCGCGTGGCCGGCATGAAGCTGTCGGACCGCGAACATACCGCGGTGATCGTGGATTTCGCCGGACGGCTGATCGCCAGCGAGACGGTGCCGCGGCGGCCCGGCTCGATGGATCTGGCGACGCTTCTGGATGCCAGCGAACATCTGCTGAGCCGCGTCTGCGCCCGCGCGGGCCTGCCGCGCGCGGCGCTGAGCGCGGTAGGGCTGGGCGTGCCGGGGTTCGTGGACAAGGCCGAGGGCATGGTGCTGTGGTCGCCGGTCCTGTCGGATCGCCAGACCCCGCTGGGCGCCGCGGCGGCGCATCGCTTCGGCCTGCCGGTGCATATCGACAACGACGCCAACCTTGTGACGCTGGCCGAACTGTGGTTCGGCGCCGGACGCACCCTGTCGGATTTCGCCGTGGTCACCATCGAGCACGGCGTGGGCATGGGCTTTGTGCTGAACCACCGAATCTACCGCGGCGCGCAGGGGCTGGGGATGGAACTGGGCCACACCAAGGTGCAACTGGATGGCGCGCTGTGCCGCTGTGGCCAGCGCGGCTGTCTGGAAGCCTATATCGCCGACTACGCGCTGGCGCGCGAGGCGACCACCGCGCTCAACTGGACCCACAAGGAAAGCCAGTCGGTGGGCGTGCTGCTGGAAAGCCTGTACGACCACGCCAAGGCGGGCAACACCGCCGCGCGGTCGATCTTCCGACGGGCGGGGCGGTATCTGGCGGTCGGGCTGGCCAATGTGGTGAACCTGTTCGATCCGGAACTGATCATCCTGTCGGGCGAGCGGATGCGCTATGACTACCTGTATGCGGCCGATACGCTGGCCGAGATGGAGGCCCTGATGCTGAACACCGGACGCCCCGCGCCGAAGATCGAGATCCACGCCTGGGGCGACCTGCTCTGGGCCCATGGCGCGGCGGCGCTGGCCCTATCGGCGGTGACCGATGGCCTCCTGGTCCCCGCCCGGGAAATGGCGGCGCAATGAAGACCGCGGCGCTTCTTGTCCTGTCCGCCGCCCCGGCCGCCGCCCTGCCCGCGCCCGACCCGCATTTCATCGACCGCGCCAAGGACCTGCCCGCGGTGCAGGTCTATTCCGGCGGGTGGGAACATTTCGTGGGCGGCGGCGTCGCGGTGCTCGATTGCAACCATTCGGGATACCCTTCGATGTATGTCGCAGGGGGCGCCGGGCCGTCGCGGCTGTTCGTGAACACCACCAGCGCGCCGGGGCAGCCCATCACCTTCCGGCTGGGCGACATTCCCGCCGAAACCGACGTGACCGGCGCCTATCCGATCGACATCGACGGCGACGGCTGGGCCGACCTGTTCGTGATGCGCGCGGGCGGCTTTGCCGTACTGAAGGGCGGGCCGGACTGCACCTTCACCGACGTGACCGCGCAATGGGGGCTGGACCCCGGCGACCGCTGGACCACCGCCTTTGCCGCGACATGGGAGGCCGGGCAAAGCTGGCCCACCATCGCCATCGGCAACTACGTCAACCGCAAGGACCCGAACGGGCCGTTCTTTGCCTGCGACACGGATTTCCTGATCCGACCCGACGGCGACGGCCGCCGGTTCGGCACGCCGATCCCGCTGAAGCCCAGCTTCTGCACCCTCTCGATGCTGATTTCCGACTGGCGCCGCAACGGCGAACGTACGCTGCGGGTGGCGAACGACCGGCAGTATTACGTCAAGGGCGGCTACGAACAGATGTGGCACCTGAACCCGGTGAAGGAGTTCACCCCGGCGGAAGGCTGGCCGCAGGTGTCGCTCTGGGGCATGGGGATCGCCAGCGCCGACCTGTTCGGCACCGGCTATCCTGACGTGATGACCACCTCGATGGGCGACCAGTTGCTGCAACTGAACCAGAAGGGAACGCTGACGGCGGCACCCTATTCCATCGGCACCTATGCCCAGCGTCCCTACAAGGGCGACGACGGCCGCCCCGCCACCGGCTGGCACGCCGAGTTCGCCGACGTGGACAATGACGGGCGGATGGATCTGTTCATCGCCAAGGGCAACGTGGACCAGATGCCCTCGAACGCCTCGAAGGACCCCAACAACCTGCTGATGCAACAGCCCGATGGCCGTTTCGTCGAAAAGGCCGACGCAGCGGGGGTCGGCACCACCGAACGTTCGCGCGGGGCGGCGCTGGTGGACCTGAACGGCGATGGCAAGCTTGATCTGGTGGTGGTCAACCGCCGCGCGCCGATGGAGGTCTGGCAGAACGACACGCCGGGCGCCAACCACTGGCTGGAGGTTCAGCCGCGCATGGACAGCGGCGGCAATGCCTATGCCGTGGGCGCCTGGGTCGAGGTGAAGGCGGGCGACCGCTGGCAGGAACAGGAGATCACCGTGGGCGGCGGCCATGCCTCGGGGCACCTGACGCCGATCCATTTCGGCCTTGGTCCTGCCGACGCGGCCCAGGTACGGGTCGTCTGGCCGGATGGCACAAAATCGGATTGGGCCAGCGTGCCGGTGGACGGCAAGTGGAGCCTGCGCGCCGAGGGCGCGGGGTTGAAGGTGGGCCCCCTTTACTGAGCGGGGGGGGCCGCGACCCCCCTAGTTCGTGGGCTGGCGCACCGGGGTATCCACCGGCAACCCGCTAGGCACCGCGGTCGGCACGCCCAGCCGCCCCTTCAGCGCCGCGGGGTCGGTCAGCGTGCCAAGGAAGGCGTAGATCGCATCGACATCCGCCTCGCTCAGCGTCACCGGCGGGGTCTTCACCGCGGCCAGGATCGCCTGACGGTCGGCCGGGTCGTTCCAGGCCGCCCAGTCATCCTTGGTGCTGACATAGCCCTTGGGAAAGATCGCCTGCGGCCTGTAGGTGGCGGCCCCGGCCACCGGGTCGGCGTGATAGCGGATGAAGGCCTTCAGGTCGGAATGCGCGCCGTCATGCCCCCAGGGCCCGGTCAGCAGCACATTGCGCAGGCTCGGGGTGCGGAACGCATACATGTCGGCCGGATCGTTCGACACCTTGAACCGGCCCAGGTCGCGCTGGTTTGTTTCGAACCGTTCGGTCTTGCCGGGGCCAAGCTGCGGCTCGCCCATCGCGTGGAACTTGTTGTCGGTCAGGAACGGGCCGGAATGGCAGGCCGAACAGCCCGCCCGGCCATAGAACAGGTCCAACCCGGCCTTGGCCTCGGCCGGCAGGTCGCCCTGATGGCGCAGGTAGGCATCGAAGGGCGAGGTATCCGAGCGCCATTCGAAGGCCACGAAGGCCGCGATGGCGTTGGAAATGTCGGTGAAGGCGATCGGGGCGCCGTTGCGGATGCCCGGGTAGACCTGTTCGAACTTCGCCTTGTAGGCCGGAATCGCCGCGACGCGGGCGGCGATGGCCTCCCACGCGCCGCCGGGGCCGGTGATCCGGCCTTCCCGTACCAGCTTGGAAATGTCGTTCTCGGCGGCGTTTCCGGCCATTTCGTCCTGCGCCAGCACCGGGAACATCGCCTGCGCCGACAGGACCGAGGCGAAGCCGCGCACCATCTCGTCTTCCATCGGGGTCCGCAGGCCCGAGGGGCGGGTCGGATCGGCCTCGATCCGGCCGTCGTGGAACATGATGGTGAAGGCCTTGGCCCCCAGATTGAACAGCGCGGGCGCATTGCGCTCGATCCGCTGTTCCGGGATGTCGGTCGGCCCCGGATGGCGGTCGGGGCCCAGGCCGATGCCGCCTTCGCCGATGTCCAGCGATACCCCGTCCGAGGTGCCGAGCGTGGGGTTGTGGCAGGTGTCGCAGGCAATGTTGCGGTTGCCCGACAGGACGGGATCGTAGAACAGAAGCTGGCCCAGCTTCGCCTCGTCGAGGTTCACCGGCGCGTAATCCTGATCGGTGACGGCCGGCGGCAGATCGGCCGCCCGCGCCTGCGGGATGACAAGCGCGGCGGTCGCGGCGGCGGCGGCAAGCAGGGTGTATCGCATGGTCCGGTATCCTCTGGTTCCCTTCAGAGTGAAGCACGCCCGCTGGCGCCGGGAAAGGGGGCGCTGCGGGGTATCGGGTCTTCGGCGCGTCTCGGGCGCCCCCGGGGGCGGCAGGCCGCCAGCCGCGCGGCGCGGCGGTTGCAGCCGCAAGGTCGCCATGCAAAGGTTGCCCTGTCAGGGGGGACAGCGGTGGGCAGTGCGGTTCACAGGCGAGGACGATGGCTTGCGCCGGTGGCGCTGGCGGTGATGGCGGCCCCCGCGCTGGCGGCGACCCAGGTGGACTTCACCGCGCCGGGGGCGGACAAGGCCCTGCTGGCGGCGCTGAAGGCGGCCTCGGTCATCCTGTCGACCCAGGCGGCCGGGAATGCGCAACCGCAGGACCTCTTCGCCGCCGCCCGGGCAGATTACGGCGCGCTGATCGGCGCGCTTTATGCCGCAGGCCATTACGGGCCGGTCATCCACATCCTGATCGACGGGAAAGAGGCCGCAGGCATCGCGCCGCTGGATGCGCCGACCCGGATCGGCAGCATCCAGGTCGAGGTGACGCCCGGCCCCGCCTTCGTCTTTGGCCAGACCCGGATCGTGCCGCTGGCGCCGGGCACCCGGCTGCCCGAGGGATTCCACCCCGGCGCGCCCGCGCGGGCGGGCGAGGTGGCGGGCGCGGTGGATGATGCGCGGCTTGCCTGGCGCAGCGACGGGCATGCCAAGGTTGCGGTGAAGGACCAGAAGGCCGTGGCCGATCACCGCAACGGCACGCTGGACGTGGACGTGACGCTGGCCCCCGGCCCGGTGGTGCGGCTGGGCAGGCTGGATTTCACCGGAACCTCGCGGGTGCGGGCCGAACGGCTGCAGGCCATCGCGGGCTTTCCGACCGGCACCGTCTATGACCCGAAGACGCTGGAGCGGGTGGCCAACCGGCTGCGCCGCACCGGCGCCTTCGCCTCGGTCGCGCTGAGCGAGGCAGAGACGCTGGGCCCCGGCGACACGATGGACGTGACCGCCGCGGTGGTCGACCAGAGGCCGCGGCGGCTGGGCTTCGGCGCCGCCATTTCCAGCTCGGAAGGGGCCAGCCTGTCGGCCTTCCTGTTGCATCGCAACCTGTTCGGCGGGGCCGAGCAGTTCAAGCTGGAAGGCAAGGTCGAGGGCATCGCCGCGCAGACCGGCGGCCGCAGCTACAGCCTTTCGGCGCGGATCGACCGGCCCGCGACCTTCAGCGCCGATACCTCGGTCTATGGATTCTCCACCATCTCCCGCGAGAACCTGACCGACTACAGCGCGAACATCCTGTCGCTGGGAGTCGGGCAGAAGCGCATCGTGAACGACAGGCTGACCTTGCGCTACGGTCTTGGCTTCGACAGCGAACGCGTGACGGATACGACCGGCACGACATCCTATCGCACGGCAAGCCTGCAACTGGGCGCCACCTGGGACAACCGGGATTCGCAGCTGGACGCGCACAAGGGGGCCTATGCGGACCTGTCGCTGATGCCCTTCGCCGGGTTCGGCGGCACCGGGACCGGGGCCCAGATCAAGCTGGACGCACGCGGCTATGCCCCGCTGGGCAGCCGGGTCGTGGCGGCCGCGCGGCTGCAGGTGGGCGCGGTAACGGGCCCCGCGCTGGCGGCGACCCCGCGGGATTACCTGTTCTACTCGGGTGGTGGCGGCACGGTGCGCGGCCAGCCCTACCAGTCGCTTGGCGTCTACGCGATCAGCCCGACGCAGCGCAGCGGCGGGCAGGCGTTCCTGGGCCTGTCGGGCGAACTGCGGACGGCGGTCACCCGGACCATCGGCGTCGTGGCCTTCTACGACGCGGGCTATGTCGGCGCGACCAGCTTCCACGGCGGCGCCTGGCAGGCAGGGGCGGGCCTTGGCCTGCGCTACAACACCGGGATCGGGCCGATCCGGCTGGACGCAGCCCTGCCGGTGCAGGGCGACACCGGCCGGGGGCTGCAGCTTTACATCGGCATCGGGCAGGCCTTCTGATGCGGTGGCTGGCGCTTCTTCTGTGGCTGATCCCCGCGGCGGCCCTGGCGCAGGACAAGGGGTTTCTGGCCACGACGCTGGAACAGAGCCTGTCGGGCCCCGGGCGGACGGTCACGGTGACAGGCTTTGCCGGGGCGCTGTCGTCGCGGGCGACGATGCAGGAACTGACGGTCGCCGACAGCGCGGGCGTCTGGCTGACGCTGAAGGGCGTGGTGCTGGACTGGAGCCGCGCCGCGCTTCTGTCCGGCAGGCTCGAGGTGAACGAGCTTTCCGCCGATGACATCATCGTGGCCCGCGCGCCGCTGCCCGCGCCGGCGGCCCCGCCCTCGGCCGAGGCGGGGGGGTTCAGCCTGCCGGACTTGCCGGTATCGGTCTCGATCGGCAAGATCGCGGCAAAGCGGGTGGAACTTGGCGCGCCGCTGCTGGGCACCGCGGCAGTGGTCAGTGTGAACGGCAGCCTGCGGCTGGCGGGCGGCGAGGGGGCCGCCAAGCTGGACATCGACCGGATCGACGGCCCCCGTGGCCGGTTCGCGCTGGATGCGGGCTATGCCAATGCGACGCGGCAACTGTCGCTGACCCTGACGGCGGATGAGGCGGCGGGCGGATTGATCTCTAGCCTGATCGGGGTGCCGGGGGCCCCCGCGCTCAGCCTGACGGTGAAGGGCACCGGCCCGCTGGACCAATACGCGGCCGATATCCGGCTGGCCACCGACGGGCAGGACCGGCTGACCGGCAAGGTCACGCTGGCCAGCGACCCGGCTCCCCAGGGCGGCAGCCCGGCGGCGCGCCACTTCACCGCCGATCTGGCGGGCGACATCGCCCCCCTTTTCGCGCCGGATTACCGGGCCTTCTTCGGCCCCGACATCCGGCTGGCGGTCACCGGCAGCATCGCCCCCGACGGCACGCTGGATCTGCCGAAGCTGACGCTGGCGGCGCAGGCGATCACGCTGGGCGGCCAGGTGCGGATCGGGGCCGACGGCCTGCCCGACCGGATCGACCTGACTGGCCGGATCGCCGCCACCGACGGCGCGCCGGTGCTGGTGCCGCTGCCCGGACCCCCGACCCGGATCGATCACGCCGCGCTGTCGGTGCGGTTCGACAAGGCGCAGGGCGACGGCTGGCAGGGCCGGATCGACCTGACCGGGCTGGACCGGCCCGACCTGCGGGCGGCGGGGCTGACGCTGGCGGGCGGCGGCCACATCGCCAGGGCACCCGAAGGCGGCGCGGTCGATGGCACCGTCGATCTTGCGGCTACGGGCCTCGCCCCCGCCGATCCGGCGCTGGCGGCGGCCCTGGGCGACGCGCTGACCGGGCGGATCGCCTTCGGCTGGAAGACCCACGGCCCCATCGCCCTGCCCGAGGTCAGCCTGACCGGCAGCGGCTACCGGCTGAGCGCGCAGGGCACGGTCGACGGGATCGACTCGGCCCTGACGGTCGGCGGTTCGGCCAGCGCGACGGTCGACGATCTCTCGCGGCTGTCGGCGCTGGCCGGGCGCAGCCTGGGCGGGGCGGGCACGGTGACGGTGAAGGGCACCGCCGCGTTGCTGGCGGGCCGCTTCGATGCAGAGGCGACGGTGACCGGCCAGGACCTGCGCGCAGGCCAACCGCAGCTTGACCAGCTTCTGCGCGGGCAGAGCACGGTCGCCCTGTCGGCGAAGCGCGACGAAACCGGCACCGACCTGCGATCGCTGCACCTGAGCGCGCAAAGCCTGACCGCCTCGGCCCGGGGCCATGTGCAGACCGGCGCGGCCGACCTGACCGCGACGCTCGACATGGCGGACCTTGGCGCGCTGGGACGGGGCTACGGCGGCAGCCTGTCGGCCAGCCTGCACCTGACCGAGGCCAACGGCACCCAGACCGTGACGCTGGATGGCACAGGGCGTGACCTGGCGGTCAGCCAGCCGCAGGCGGACGTGCTGCTGCGGGGACAGACCACGCTGGCCCTTGCCGCCAGCCGCACAGGCGACCGGGTGACGGTGCAGAACTTCGCGCTGTCGAACCCGCAACTGGATGCCAAGGTCATCGCAGAGGCGACGGGTGGCGCCACCCGGATGACACTGGCGGCGAAGCTTGCGAACCTGGCGCAGGTGGCGCCCGGCTTTCCCGGCGCGCTGACCATCGGCGGCACGGTCGCGCAGGATCAGACCGGCTACGGGCTGGACCTGAAGGCCAACGGCCCCGGCGGGCTGGCGGCGACACTGGGGGGCACGGTGTCATCCGACCTGAAGACCGCCAGGGTGACGGCCAGGGGCACGGTCGAATCCGCAATCCTGAACGCGATGATGCAGCCGCGTTCGTTGCGCGGGCCGATCCGGTTCGACCTGCGGGTCGATGGCGCGCCAGGACTTGCGGCGCTGGGCGGGACGCTGAACCTGGGCCCGCTGCGGCTGGTCGACCCCAGGCTGGGGCTTGCGGCGGACCCGGTGACGGCAACGGTCACGCTGGGCAGCGGCCGGGCGAATGTGAAGGCCCGGGCCAGCGTGGGCGGCGGCACCATCACGGCCGAGGGGCCGGTGACGCTGAGCGCGCCCTATGCCGCGAACCTGACGGCGGCGCTGTCGGACGTGCTGTTCAAGAACCCCGACCTCTTCAGCACCCATGTGACCGGGCAAATGACCATCGCCGGGCCGCTGACCGGCGGTGCCCGGCTGGCGGGCACCCTGCGGCTGGCGCAGACGGAACTGCGGGTGCCGTCCACCAACCTGTCGGGGGCCGACATGGTCAAGGGGCTGACCCATGTGGGGGCCAGCCCCGCGGTTCAGGCGACACGGGTCCGCGCCGGGCTGGTGACGCCGCAGGGCGGCACGGCCCAGGGCCCGGCGCGGCCCTTCCCGCTGGATCTGACCATCGTCGCGCCGAACCAGGTGTTCCTGCGTGGCCGCGGCCTTGATGCCGAACTGGGGGGCACGGTGAAGCTGGGCGGAGACACCGACAACGTGATCCCTTCGGGCGGGTTCGAACTGCTGCGCGGGCGGCTCGACATACTGGGCAAGCGGTTCGACCTGAGCCAGGCAAGCCTTCAGCTTCAGGGCCACTTCGTGCCCTATGTCCAGATCGCGGCCTCTTCGGTGAACGACGGCGTGACCTCGACCGTCTCGATCACGGGCGAGGCGACCAATCCCGTCATCGCCTTCTCGTCCTCGCCCGCCCTGCCGCAGGAAGAGGTGCTGTCGCACCTGCTGTTCGGCCAGGGCCTGTCGAAGATCTCGGCGCTTCAGGCGGCACAGCTTGCCTCGGCCGTGGCGACGCTGGCGGGCAAGGGCGGCGAGGGGATGGTGGGCAAGCTGCGGCAGGGCTTCGGGCTGGACAACCTGGATGTCACGACCGACAGCACCGGCGGCGCGGCGGTGAAGGCGGGCAAGTATCTGTCCAGCCGGATCTACACCGAGGTGACGGTGGGCGCCGACGGAAAATCATCGGTGAACCTGAACCTTGATGTCACCAAGTCGGTAACCGTGAAGGGCATGGCCGGATCGGACGGGAACACCGGGATCGGCATCTATTATCAACGGGATTTCTAGACCCGCGGAAACCGCTCCAGCTCGGCGTTCAGCGCGGCGCCAAGCAGGATCACATAGGCGCTGATGTAGAACCACATCAGCAACGCCACCACCGCCCCGATCGAGCCATAGACCTGATTGTAGCTGGAAAAATTGGCGATGTAGTAGGAAAAGCCGACCGACGCCGCCGCCCAGAGCGCCACCGCCAGCACCAGCCCCGGCGAAATCCAGGGCGAGCGGGTGTCGCCCCGGTTCGGCCCGTGGCGATAGGCCAGCCCCACCCCGAAGACCACGACGGCCAGCGAGATCGCCCATTTCACCACGGTAACGGCCACGGTGAAGAACGGCCCCAGCGGAAACACCGCCAGCAGCACGGGGATCACGATGGCCGCGGCCAGCGCCACCAGCGCCACGCCCACAAGGATCAGCGTCATCAGCACCGAGGCAAGGATATGTCCGAACCCGCCACGGGCATCGGCCCTGTGGGTCGCATTCACCCCCTCCATCAGCGCGGCAACCCCGGCCCGCGCCGACCAGAGCGCGGCCAGGATCGAGACGACCGAGGTCCAGCCCAGCGCCGAGACATTGGCCGCAATCAGCGCCTTGACCTGCGCATCGAGGATGTCGAAGGCTTCCGCGGGCACGAAATCGGCCAGAAGCTGAACCTGGACAAGGATCACCTTGGGGTCCGCGAAATAGCCGAACAGCGCGATCACCGCGGCCACCGCCGGAAACACCGCCAGCATGGAAAAGAACGCGACGCCCGCCGCGATCAGGCCCAGCTTGCTGTCGGCGACGATCCGCACGACACCGCGGACCGTGGTGGTCAGGAAGGTGATGACGTCCAGCGCTGCCGCTCCCCTGAAGGCCATGCTGTTCAGCCTAGCCGCCAGTGCGCCGCTTTCACAGGCAAAAACGGCGCCGCACAGGGTTGCGCGGCACCGCTGATCTTTCGGCGCTCCTGCCCGAAGCCGGGGTCAGGGGGTGCTCGGCGTGCTGGGGGTGCTGGCGGTGCTGCTGTTGCTGCCCGCGGCACCGGCCACGATGCCCACCGCGACCAGTGCCGCAAAGGCCTGCGCCGTCAGCGAACCTGCCGCGCCACCGACCGAGGACTGCGTGCTCATCTTCGGCTCGACCGTGCCCTGGGCCGAAATGACCGGCGCGGCCACAGCCGTGGTTGCAACCAGCGCGGCGACCGTTGCGGTCAGGATCATCGACTTCATGGGGCCTCCTGAAAATCATACTACCGGGATGTTTATATCAACTTCGGCGGGACCAGGGGAGAGGTTTTGTACGGGTTCTGAGCCAAAGTGGCGCCGCTTGCACATCTTGGCCGAAACCGCCCGGAGATTCGGCGCCTTTCCGGGCACTCTTTCCGCCTGCGGCCCACGTGGCCCAGCGTGATTCGCCTCAGTTCACCAGATTTTCGATCTCGAGGGCGCCGGTCTGCGGACTGATCCACTGCACCGAGCGGCGCAGGGTGACGCGCGCGTCGATCCAGTAGTCGTTGGTGAAGCTCTGCGATCCGGAGACACAGGTTTCGGTGACGTGGCGCGTGCGATAGGCCAGCCCGACCACCGTGATCTGTTCGGCGCCCGCATCGGCCAGCGTGCAGCGGAAGACGACCGGTTCGGTCTGGTCGTTCCGGCCCAGATAATAGTGTGTCCGCGCAAGAACGCCCGCCCCGGCGGCGATCTCGGCAAGCGACGGCACCGCAGCCGACATCAGGTCACCCGGCAGCCCGCGCGTGGCCACCACGATCCCGCCGTTCAGCGCGATCGAGGTCTTGTCGGTCGTCGACCAGGTCGTGACGGGGCCGTTGGTGCCATAGACCCCCACCAGCGCCTGCGTCTTCAGCTTGATCGCCGTGACACGCAACAGCGGAACCCCCAGCGCATCGACCTGCGCGCGCGTCAGCCCGGCCAGCGGCGCGGGCGCCTGCGGCGACTTGCCGACCGAAAGGCGCGCCTGTGCCAGCATCGTGCGCGCAATCTCCTGGTTCGGGCCGTTGCCGCAGCCCGCCAGAACCGTCACCCCCAGCAGGGCCAGGGCCGCGCATAGCCGCCTCATCACCGGAACACCCTTCCCCATTCGCCGTCGAGATCGCCCGACTGATACTGGCGCACCACGTCGTAAAGCCTGCCGTTCACGTTCAGCATCTGGCCCCCATCCCGCTGCACCGGGCGGATGACGGTGCCGATGGCGCTTTGCGTCGGAACGCCAAGAAGCCAGTTGAGCGGGATCCTGAAGAAGATCCCCTTGTCGAACGAGCCTTCGCCGAATTTTGCTGCCGATACGTTGGTCTTGGTGGCAAAGGCCCCGATCGTCCAGCCGTTGGCGAATTCGCGGCTGAGCGTCAGCGTCGCGCCCACGTCCCTGGCCAGATAGCGCCCGGCGTCGATCCGGGCGAAATAGCCGCCGCCGAACGTGTAATAGGCCGACACCATGCCCGTGCCCACGCTGTAGCTCTGGAACCCGAGCCGGTCGTTGAAGGCGCGCTGCTTGACGTAGTCGACCTCCATCCCCAGCGCGAGGGGGCTGGTGGGCGGCTGCCACAGCAGTTCGGCAGAGACCCCGCCGTACATCTGTTCCAGATAGCCCGCCGTCACCCGGCCGAATAGATTCGGGCCCGGCCGGGTGTACCAGGCCAGTTGCAGCGACTCGAGCGCGGGATCGCCTTCGGCGTTGTAGCGCGCGAAATCCGAGCGGACATGCGGCAGTTGCGAATTCGACGCCCGGGTCGTCTGGTCAAGGTTGCCGAACGCCTTCTTGGTGACCGACCCCGACAGGATCAGCCCCTGCGCCAGCGTGTAGCTGCCAGACAGCCGCAGCCCGAAATCGGCCCGCAACGGGTTGTCCGGATCGAAGATCGAGATCCGGCTGTAGGGCGTCAGCGCCCATGACAGCTTCGGGTAAAGCCCCACGCCGCGGGCCGCGGTTGCGGGCAGCGGATCGGGCAGACCCAGATCGGAATGGCCGCGCAGAAGCAGGTCGCCGTTCGGCGCGAATTCGTATCGTTCCAGATCGGTCCGGCGGATCGTGACCTGCGACACCGGCATCCCGTTCGCCATCGGCACGATCTTGAACGTCTCGACCGAGGCCGGCATCGTCTGGCTCAGCACCCGCGCGGCGCGGCCGATGGCCTGCGCGCCCGAATCGTAGACCGGGTTGATGATCCGCAGCTCTGCCGTGTCCGGGGTGACCGCCAGCGCATCAAGCTCCAGCCCCTGGCTCTTGAGTTGTCGCGCCACGTTGTCGCGCAGGATCGTGACGGCATCCGGCTGGCGGACCCAGTCGGGCGACCAGGCGTCGGGGTTGGCGGCCTCGGGCGGGCGCACCGCAACCGGAACCGGCGCCGGGCCCATCAGGCTGTTCGGCCGTGTGGCGGGATCGGTCGAGACCTGCAGGCTGACCCCGATCTTGGCGCCGTAAAGCTCGTACACCCCGATCCGCGTCGAAGGCGTCAGGGCATATTCGACTCCCAGATTGATCGGCGAGCGCCGGTCAAGAAGCGCCTTGCCGGTTTCCTGCACATAGGCGTCCGACGAATATTCGGCCTTGAAGGTCAAGCGGTCATTGACCTGCCAGGCCAGCCCGCCAAAGGGCGCCACCGGGCCGTGGAACCATTGCTTGACATTCGGCTGCCCCGTGCTGGTCAGCCCGCCATGCGCCGCGCGCGTCCCGAAGGTCGAGCCGATCGAGCCGTAGCTTCCCAGCCGCCCCCAGCCAAGGCCAAGGGTGAGGGCCAGCGCAGGCGTCACATGCTTGGTCGCCACCAGATATTCGGCCGACATCAGGTCGGTGCCGATGAAATCCTGCAGGCCGAGCGTCACCGAGGGCACATAGCGCCCTTCGTCGACCAGGTGGAACCGCAGGTCGAAGCTGCGGTCGTAATAGGTGGTCGGAAAGCTGGTGTTGAACCGCCGCATGCTGCTGTAGCGGAAGGTCCCCGACATCCAGGGCGTGATCTGAAAGCCCAGAACCCCGCGGCTGATGCCTGCGAAACTGCTGACGCTGGCCGTCACCTCGCCATCCGGCCCGGTTTCCGCCGACGGCATGTCGATCAGCCCGGGCACGCCCCAGAAGCTCAGGCTGGGAGGCGTGCCGACGCCGTCGGCCCGTGCCGCACGGACCCCTGCGACGGCCGTGGTCAGCAGAAAGGCCCCGAGAGAAAGCGAAAACAGTCGCCAAAATCGCATCTACGCCTCACCTTTTCGGCAGACCTTACGAACCTGCGCCGGGCGCCACAACCGCTTTGCCGCCGACCACCGGGAACCCCACCGACTGTGGCGCACCCGCCACCCGAGGCGGCATCGATTCAGGGCGAATTAACCAATACGGACCTATCGTTCGGGCACGCCCTGCGAGGTTCCCATGCGACATGCCCCCGATGATCTGCCGATCCTGGCCCGCGCAAGGCCTCTGGCCCTGCACGCGCCGCCCCGACCCGGCGACGAGGTGACGATCCTGTTGGCCCTGCACAACGGCGCACGCTTCATCACCGATCAACTCGATAGCCTCGCTGCCCAGACCCACGGGGCCTGGCGGCTGGTGGTCAGCGATGACGGCTCGACCGATGACGGGCCGTTGCAGGTTTTGCGCTGGGCCGTGCGCCACCCCGGGCACGATGTCCGGCTGATCCCGGGGCCCTGCCGGGGCTTTGCGGCGAACTTCCTGCGGCTTCTGTCGGCGGTGGGGCCCGACGCCCGGCTGGTGGCCTTTGCCGACCAGGACGATGTCTGGTTGCCCGGCAAGCTCAGCCGCGCCGTCGACCGCCTGGCGATGGTGGAAGAACGCACGCCCGCGCTGTACTGCAGCCAGACCTGGATCTGCGACGCGCGGCTGGGCCGACCGCTGCGATCCCGGCTGTGGGAACGGCCGCCATCGTTCCGCAATGCGCTGGTGCAGAACATCGCGGCGGGCAACACGATCGTTCTGAACCACGCGGCACAGCGCCTTCTGCGCGCGGCCGCCCGGCGGGTGCAGGACGTGGCCGCGCATGACTGGTGGGCCTATCAGGTGGTCAGCGGTGCGGGCGGCGTGATCCTGCCGGACGAGGTGCCGAGCCTGCTCTACCGCCAGCACGGCGCCAATGTCATCGGGGCCAACCGCGGCCTGCGCGCCATGCTGCGCCGCGGCCGGATCGTTCTGACCGGCACCTATCGCGACTGGAACGCCATGAACATCGCCGCGCTGCACCGGGCCACGCCCTACCTGACCCCGGAAAGCCGCGCGCTGTTGGCCGAATTCGCACAGGCCCGGGGCGCAGCCGGCCCGCGCTGCGCCACCCGGCTGGGCCGGGCGGGCCTGCGCCGCCAGACCTGGATCGGCACCGCCGCGCTCTGGGCAGCGGCGAGCGTCGGGCTGGTCTAGCGGGGGCCAGCTTGCGATTGCCGGAACGCTTGCCTAACCATGCATCAAGGGCCGGGTCGGTGCCCCGGGTAGCGTATCAGTCATGAACATCCTTTTCGTGCACCAGAACATGCCCGGCCAGTATCGCGAGATGCTGGCCTGGCTGGCCGCGCAGGGCGAACACCGGATCCTGTTCCTGACCCAGCGAAAGGACGCGGTGCCGATCAAGGGCGTGACGCTTGCGCGCTATGCGCCACACCGCAAGCCCGCCAAGGACGCCTATGCCCTGTCGCGCTACTTCGAGGAATGCATGGGCGCGGGCTACGGCGCCTACCTGGCCTGCCGCCAGATCCAGGACCAGGGGTTCAAACCCGACATCATGCTTGGCCATGTCGGCTGGGGAGAGTTGACCTTCGTCAAGCAGGTCTGGCCCGATGTGCCGATCCTTGGATACTGGGAATACTATTTCCTGTCGGACGGCGGCTCGGTCGGCTTTGACCCGGAGTTCCCCGCCACGGAGGCGGCGCGGCAGATCAGCCTGGCGCGCAACGCGGTGAACCACCTCTGCCTGCCGATGATCGACCTGGGCCAATGCCCGACCGACTGGCAGATGCAGACCTATCCGGCCGAGTTCCGCGCCCGCAGCTATGTCTGCCATGACGGCATCCGCACCGACCGGCTGGCGCCCGACCCCACCGCCCGCGTCAGCCTGGCGCGTCTGGGCCGGACCGTCGGACGCGAGGACGAGGTGTTCACCTACATGGCCCGCAACATGGAACCGACGCGGGGCTTTCACATCTTCATGCGCGCCCTGCCCCGGATCCTCGCCGCGCGCCCGCAGGCCCGCGCCCTGATCATCGGCGGCAACGAGGTGTCCTACGGCGCCGAAAGCGGCGCACCCGGCGGATATCGCGGCCAGATGGAACGCGAACTGGGCACCGGGCTGGACTGGAGCCGGGTGCATTTCCTGGGCCGCCTGCCCTATGTCGATTACGCCCGCGTCGTTCAGCTCGGCCGCTGCCACATCTACCTGACAGTGCCCTTCGTGCTGTCCTGGTCGCTGATGGAGGCGATGGCGATGGGGGCGACCATCGTCGCGTCCGACACCGCCCCGGTGCGCGAGATGATTACCGACGGCAAGACCGGCCTTCTGGTCGATTTCCTGTCGCCCGAGGCGCTGGCCCGCCGGGTGATCGACGTGCTGGAACGCCCGGACGATTACGCCGCGCTGGGCCCGGCCGCGCGGGCCCATGTTGTCGAACGTTACGATTTCCTGACCCGGACGCGGGCGCAGCATCTGGCGCGCATGAACAGCCTGGTGCCGCGCGCCAAGGCGATCCGGATCTGACGCGGGGGGCGCTGCGTCCGGGGGCGGGGCGCCTGTGCTCTTGCGTTTTCCGGGGCATCGGCACATCTGTCGGGCATGAGCCTGTTTTCGTTCCTCCGTCTCCGGACATCCGCCGGGGCTGCGTCTCAATCCGCGCCGCGCGGCCCGGTCGTGTTCGATCCGCCGCAACCCGACCGCCCCGTCTATGTGGTGGGCGACATCCATGGCCGGATCGACCTGCTGGATCGCCTGCTTGCGCTGATCGAGACCGATGCCGCCACGCTCGGGCACCCCGCCGCGCCCATGCTGGTGCTGGTGGGTGACTACATCGACCGCGGCGACGACAGCGCCGCGGTTCTGTCACGGGCCTTCGCGCTGCAGACCGAACGGCCCGACAGCGTGGTCTGCCTGCTGGGCAACCACGAGAAGATGATGCTCGATTTCATCGACACACCCGCCAGGGGGCCGCGCTGGCTGCGCAACGGCGGCTTGCAGACGCTGATGAGCCTTGGGCTGGGCGGCGTTCTGGCCGACGGCATGAGCGACGAGGAACTGGCCGCGCTGTCGGTCGACCTGCACCGCGCACTGCCTGACGGGATCGAGGACTGGCTGCGCGGCCTGCCTCTGGTCTGGAACAGCGGCAACCTCTGGGTCACCCACGCCGGGGCCGATCCCTCGGTCGCGATGCCGGACCAGACGCGGCGGGTGATGCTGTGGGGGCATCGCGATTTCGATGCGGTTCCGCGCCAGGATGGCCAGTGGGTCGCGCACGGCCATTTCGTCTTCGACACGCCCAGCGCGAAGGACGGCCGCATCGCCACCGATACCGGCGGCGTCTACACCGGCCGACTGACCGCGGCACGGATCGTTCCCGGCGCGGTCAGCTTCCTGTCCACCTGACCCCCGGAAAAGCCGGGGCCCGGATCGCGCCGCGCCCTCAGCCCTCGTCGTAATACTTCGACTTGTAGGCATCGTAGCCATACTGGCCGCCGTAGCCGTAGCGCTTCATCTGCTTGCTGTCGACCTGGTTCAGCACAAGGCCGTCGACCTCGAGGCCGACCGAAGAGAACATTTCGAGCCCCTGGCGCAACTGGGTGCGGGTGGTGTCATCCCATTTCACGGTATAGATGATCGCATCGGCATGTCGCGCGATCACGCGGGCATCCGGCACCGCCAGCACCGGCGGCGTGTCGATCAGCACGAAGTCGTAATGTTCGCGCAGCGTCGCGATAAGCCCCGCGAACTTTTCCGAGGCGAAGATATCCGCCGCGTTCACGTTGGCCTTGGCCGCAACCAGAAGATCGACGCCCAGCGCGGGTTGCCGCAGGTCGTGCCGGGTGATCTCTGTCGGATCGTTCATCGCCGACAGCAGCGTCACCGAATGCTTGGTTTCGAAATACTCGGCAAAGACGCGCCGCCGCAGGTCGCCCTCGATCAGGATGACCCTCTTGCCCAGGCTGGCCATGTTCAGCGCCAGCGCAAGTGTCTGCGTCGTCTTGCCCTCGCCCGGCAGCGACGAGGTGATCATGATGACCTTTGGCGGGTTGTCGATGTCGGACAGAAGGATCGAGGTCCGCAGGTTGCGGATCGATTCCGCCACCACCGATGTCGGCTTCTCGCGCAGGAAGCCCAGCGCGTCCTTGCGCGACCGGCTGGGGATCATCGGGATCGTCCCCAGCACGCGCAGGCCCGTTGCTGCGCGCAGTTCGTCGGCGGTGCGGTAGCTGGCGAATTGCAGTTCGCGCAGCAGCACGAAGCCCGACCCGATCATGAGGCCAAGGAAGGCCGAGATCACCAGGATCAGCCCGACTTTCGGCGACACCGCCGGGCGCGGCACACCCGACGAAAGCTGGTTGCTGTCGGGGATCGCAAGGCCAAGCTGAACGTCGGTCTGCTTCAACTGGGCCAGGAACGAATCATAGATCGCCTGCGTCGAATCGACCTCGCGCTGCAGTTCCTGCTGGGTGATCAGATCCTTGGACTGCGTGTCGATCTGGTCGGACTGCACCTTTTCCGACGCCTCCAGCGCCGCGACCTGCTCATCCGAGCGCTGGAGGTTGACGGCGATCCGGGCGATCACCGCCTGCACACCCGTCAGGAAATCCTGCTGCGAGATCGCGCCGGATTTCAGCTTGTCCAGCAGGACGCTGACCCCCGGGTCGTCGCCAAAGCCCGCGAAGGCCTCGGGCGTGCCCTGCGCAAGCGCGGCCTTCAGGTCGGCCTGGCGCTTGGTCATGCCGTCGCGGTCGGCGCGCAGCCGCGCAAGACGGTCGCGCAGATCCTTCAGTTGCACCTGAAGCCCCGTCAGCGCATCGGCGCTGACAAGCTGGGTGTTGTGGTTGAAATCGCTGAGCTTGTTTTCGGCCTGCTGAAGCTGCTTTTGCAGGTCGGCCGTGCGCACCGTCAGGAACTGGCTGGCCTCTTTCGTGGCCTGCAGCTTCTCCTGCTTCTGGTCATCGATGTAAAGCGCGGCGATCGTGTTCGAAATCAGCGCGGCCTTGTTGGGATTGACCGATGACACCGTGATGTCAAAGGCCATGGTGTTCGGTTCGTTGGCGACCGACACCTGCTGCAAGAGCTGGTCGATCGTGGCGCTTTTCACCGCGGCGGTGGTCAGCGGCGAGTCGGGCGGCAGCCCCAGCATCGCCTTTACCCGGTCCTTGACCTGCCTGGGGTAGCTTGTCGGCCGCAGGCGGTCGTTGAATTCGGGATCGCTGACCAGATCAAGCTTGTCGACCACGCGTTCCATCAGGTTGCGCGATTGCAGGATCGTGGTCTCGGTGTTGATGGTCGAACTGTCGGTCCCCAGCGCCGACAAGACGCTGCTGATGCTGCTGACCACCTGGTTCTGTTGCGTGCTCAGCGCGACGACGGCGGTCGACTGATACATCGGCGTCGCGATCAGGAAGCTGTAGACCGCGCCCAGAACAATCAGCACCAGCGCGGTCAGCGAAATCGGCAGCTTGCCGCGCCACAGGACACGGAACAGCGCCATCAGATCGATCTCGTCCGAAGCATCCTGGGCCGGGATCACGGCCTGTCCCTGCTGCGGCAGACGGGGCATGTGGTTCATGCGGGCATGTTCCTTTTCAATCATACTCTCGTCCCCGCCCGCGCCCCGGCGGGCCAGCCACGCGCAGGGATCGTGGCTGGCCAGGGCCGCAGGCACGGCAGGCGGCCGCGGGCCGCACTGCAACAGCACCGCGCCACGGGCGCCGATCGAAAACACCGCCCGGGCGGGCCATAGTCCAACTCTGCCTCAAAAGATAGCATTCATGCCCCGCTCTGCAGAAACCTGCCGCGGCACCTTCACCGCGGCAGGGGCCAAGGTCAGAGTTTGTTCACCGACGCCGTGACCAGCGATGGGCCAAGCTGCGACAGGACGCGGTTCCATCTGGTGATCGGCTGCTGTGCGATGAACACGATATCGTTCGGCCGCATCTGGAACTGCGTCGCCATGATCATGTTCGCGGCGTTGCGCCCGTCCAGCTGATAGGCGGTGATCCCGGTCATCCCGCCCTTCGCCATGTCGGCGCGCAGGACGTAGATCTGTCGCGGGTTGCCCGTGACGTTCGAGAACCCGCCCTGCGAATAGAGCGCGTCTGCCAGCGTGGCCACATTGCCGAACGGCAGACCGAAGCGCGCGGGCTTGCTGACCTCGCCGGTCAGGTAGACGTAATCCTGCGCCTCTGCGCCCAGCGCCAGCCGGTCCTTGAAGTTCGACCGCGCCGCCGTCAGTTGCGCCTGCACCACGGTGGCCTGCGCGTTCAGCTCGGCCAGCGCCGCCTGCCGCTCTGCGGTCTTCGCGGTCATCAGCTGGATCTGTTCGGCGAAATAGGCCTGCGCCTTGTCCAGATCGTATTCGGTATCGACAAAGACACTGTCGCCCGCCACCAGCCGGATCCGCTTGTTGGTGGCCGTGGCGAACACATCTTTCAGCGGCACCTGATAGATCTTGCCGCCGCGATAGATCCGCACGATGGCGTATTTCTCGTCGGGCACCGTGACCCCGCCAACGGCGGCGATGGCCTGATCGAGGTAAAGCGGGGTCAGCGTGATGGGCGTGACCCCCGGCTGGCGCACGGCGCCGCCCACCGACACCAGCTGCGAGTGGAACTCGGCCACCTCAAGGCTGAACGCCGGGGTCATCTGCTTGGCCACGATCGCCTGGAACAGCGCGTTTTCCGCCTCTTCCAGCGTCATCCCGGCCAGCTTCACCCGCCCGATGTCCGGGATCGCGATCGCCCCGTCATCCTGCACGGTGTAGCCCTGCCGCTTGCTTTGCGCGACCAGAAGGCCGGTCAGCGCCGTGACGGTATTCGCCGTGGCCGCAGTATCGGTGGTGGCAATCAGCACGACATCGCCCACACCGATCCGGTAGGGCGCATCGGGCGGCGGCGGCGGCAGGTCGGCGGTGACCTGGGCGGGCCGCGCCTCTGGCAGCATGGCCGGGGTGGGCAACGTGCCCCCGCCCGCAGGCAACGCGCCGCCGGGGCCGTTGTCGTAGAACGCCTTTGGCAGGGCACGCGGGATGTAGGGCTGCGCATTGGCATCGGCGACAACGGCGGGGGCCATCGGCAACACGTGCACCTGCAGCCCGCCCGTGGCATCCTGCTGGACGCTGGGGCTGAGATAGGCCGTGCCACATCCGCCAAGCAAGAGGACCAGCGCCGCGACCACATGTCTCATCTCAACCCCACACTCTTGCCCCACGCGCATAGATTGAGTTCCCAGAATCCTCCCCGAGGTACAAGGGGGTTTCTGGCCCGACCCCGGCAGAACCGGCCCGGCCTGTTGCGGATTGCCAACGCAGCCGACGGCCGCCCGATGCCCCGGCCGCGGGAACACCGGCGCCTTGCTAAGGGAATCTACGCAATTGCCGGGCACACTCTGGCAGTGCGCCACGGTGCGGCGGGTCGCGGCCCGCCTGTGCCAGGATGGTCGCGGGCGGGGCATGGTCTGTTCTTGGTGGCTGCAATGGTGAACTTTCAGGCCGTTTCGACGCTGCCGGGCGATCCCGGCGGCTTTCTGACGAACGTGACGGGAATGGCCACGGCCACCACCGGCAGCGGCGCGATGCTGTACCTTGCCACCGGGCGGGGCGGCGGGCTCAGCGCCTATGCGATCTCGGCCACCGGTGCGCCCGGCCTGCGGGGAACGGCCCCCTATGCCTCGTCTTCGGGCACGCTGGCCTCCACCGCGCTGGTAACGGCGCTGTACAACGGCCAGCCGACGCTGATCCCGATCGGGCCCTATGACACGGGCTGGACGGCCTATGGCCTGAAGGCCGACGGCACACTGACAGGGGGCCGCGCAGGGGTGCTGCAGGCCGCCGCCGCCCTGCTCCCCGCCAGTGCCGATCCGGTGGTTCTGACCATCGCCGACCGCTCGATCGTCTATACCGCGCAGGCGGGCCCGGCCCCGGCCGGATACGACCTCGCACGATCCCCGCTTGGCCCGGTCGCGGTGGACACGGCCGGGGCACCGGGCGGCGGGGTGCTGACCGCGCTGGGCCTTGTCACGATTGGCGGCAGCGCGGTGCTGCTGGGCGGGCAAAGCGGCACCGACCGCGTGCTGTCCTACACGATAGACGCCACCGGCGGGCTCGGCCATGCCGCGACGCTCGGGGCGGAAACGGGCCTGCCCATCGCAGACCCCACGGCCATCGCCGCCGTCCGCGCGGGCGGGCAGGATTATGCGGTGGTCGCCGCGGCGGGGTCGTCCAGCCTGTCGGTCGTGGCGGTCGGGGCCGATGGCAGGCTGCGCGCGACCGATCAGGTGGTCGACGATCTCGCGACACGCGTCGCACGGGTCGACCAGCTTGTCAGCGTGACCGCGGGCGGCACGGCCTTCGTGATCGCCGCGGGCGCCGATGACGGGGTCAGCCTCTTCGCGCTGACGCCGCGGGGGCGGCTGCTTCATCTGGCAAGCCTGGCCGACAGCACCACCATGACGCTTGCCCATGTCGCGGCGCTGGCGGCGCTGGCGCAGGGCTCCACGCTGAACATCTTCGCCGCCTCGGCCACCGAACCGGGGCTGACGGCGCTGTCGGTCGACCTCGCGCGCTTCGGCATCATCGTCGAAGGGGGGGCGGGCGGCACCGTCACCGGAACCGCGCGCGACGACATCCTTGTCGCGTTGAGCGGGGGTGACATGCTGTCGGGCGGGGCGGGGGCGGACCTCTTTGTCGTCGACCGGGCGGGGGCGGCGGCAGACGGCAG
>JAJZVD010000081.1 GCA_021845805.1 Pseudomonadota bacterium
ACGCGCGCCCCCCCCCCTCAGAACAGGTCGGCCGGATCGGCCGAGGACAGCCGCCGCGTCGCGATGGCCCCCGACACGACGCAGGTGACAAGGGTGGCCAGGAACACGGTTGCGGCCATGCCCGGCGTCATCGTCAGCGGAAGCGTGGTCGCCTTGCGCATCAGCGTCAGGATCGCGGTGCCGATGATCGCACCGGGAAAGAAGCCCAGAAAGGCCAGGATCAGCGCCTCTTCGAACACCACGCCCAGGAAGAAGCGGCGCGGATAGCCCATGGCCTTGAAGGTGGCGTATTCGCTCAGGTGATCGGCGACATCGGCCGACAGGACCTGATAGACGATGACGATCCCCACCAGCACCCCGATCAGCACGCCGAAGCCGAAGATGATGCCGGTCGGGCGCCTGGTCTGCTGGTAGACAAGGTCTTCGGCCTTGGCGGCAGCATAGCTGCGGATGCGCACGGCCTTGTCGGTGATGATCTTGCGCAACCGCGCCGCCACCCGGTCGGGGTCGGCGCCCGGCGCCACCTGCAGCAGGATATGGTCGGGCGCGGCGGAACTGCGCGCGGGGAAGAGGTCGAGGAAGGTCTGATCCGACACGATCATGAAGCCATCGCCGCCGAAACCGCCGCCACCCGCAAAGGTGTCGCTGATGGTCAGCGTCTTGCCCGACACCTCGAAGCGGGTGGGCGACTGCGGCCGGATCGCAGCCGCCTCGTCCCGCGGCAGGCCGCGGCTCAGCCGGTCCAGCAGCGCGGTGTCGCGGATCTGCAGCAGCCCGACCTTCTCGGCGATGCCGGGCGCCAGAAAGCCGCGCTGTTCGGGATCGACGCCGAAGGTGGTCAGCGCCAGCGTCTTCTGCACCCGGGGCCAGCTGACATTCGCCATCATCAGCCCCATGCCCGCGGTCACCTCCGGGTCCTGCATCGCCTGGAACATCCATTGCCGCGCGACATTGCCGCCCTCGCTCAGCGAATTGGCATCCTGCGCGGAAATCATGATGTCGGCCTGGAAGAAATCGTAGGGCCGCAGCGTCGCCAGCGACATCGAGTTCATCAGGCTGACCTGCACGAAGACCAGCACATTGGCAAAGGCCACCCCGGCCAGCGCCGCGATGAAACGGGTCCGGCGGTGCATCAGTTGCAGCCAGCCGATCGGCAGCCGTCCGAACAGCCGTTCCAGCAGGCGGCTCATGGGGTGGCCGCCGCCGCGCGGGTGTCGATCCGGGCGATCACCTCGAGGTTGGTGTAGCGCGCGGCGATCCGCGTCGAGGCCGCATCCAGCGCGATGCGGATCTTGACCACGCGGGCGTCGGTGTTGGCGGCGGTATCGTCGCCGATCAGCCCCTGCCGCCCGACGATGAGCCCCACTTCCTGCACCCGGCCGTGCAGGGTCTGGCCCAGCGCGATCGAGGCCAGCTCCACCGCCTGACCGGGGACCACGGCAGCGATCCGGTCCTGGTAGATCTCTGCCTCGGCCATCATCCGCGAGGTGTCGCCCATCTGCATGATGCCGCTCGCAGGCGGCTTTTCGCCCGCGCGGGCATTGATGTCGAGAACCACGCCAGTGATCGGCGCCAGCACATCGGCCCGGGTCAGATCGGCCTGCGCCCGCGCCAGATCGGCCCGCGCGGCGTCAAGATTGCGCTCGGCCACGATCACGTCGGGCTGGCTGTCGATGTCGGCCGCGGAAAACCGCGCCAGCGTCGCGCGGGCCTTGTCCACCGCCAGCGCCGACTGGCGCTCGCTGGCCACCACGGCCTCCAGCGCGGCCTGCGTGGCCACGCCCCGGTCGTGCAGTTCCCGGATGCGGGCGAGGTCCGCCGTCGCGGCGACCGAGGCCGCCTCGGCCTGCGCCAGGGCCGCGCGCGCCTCGTCCTGGCTGTTGAGCACCGTGGCCCGGGTCTGCGCCAGCGTCGCCTCGCGCACGGCCACGCTGGCCTGCGCCGCCAGCACCGCGCCCTGCAACTGCTGCGCATTGTCCAGCCGGGCGATCACTGTGCCCTTCTCGACCTGCTGGCCTTCCTGCACCAGAATCTCCGCGATCCGGGCATCCCCGGTGCCGTAGGGCGGGGCCACGGTGACGATGTCGCCCTTCGGCATCAGCCGGGCAAGCCCGACCACATCGGTCCCCTGCATCGTTTCGGCCATGTCCTTCGGGATCACGACATTCGGCGGCAGGGCAATCGGCGCGACCGATCCGGCACCGGGGGTCAGGCCGGTCCACTGGTAGAATTTCTTCAGGCCAAGCGGCTGGAAGTACATCCCCATCACCGCACCGGAAAACATGATCGGCGGGATCAGCAGGAGAAGAAGAAGCCACCGCGCCCGCCGAAAGCGCCCCTGCTGGCGCCCCGCCCGCCGGGCCACCCCCTGTGCCGCGCCATCATCATGATGGACCAGAACGGTCGGCAGATCGGGATCGGGCGTCTGGGTCATGGCAATTCTTCATGAAAAATCACGGCGTCGTGAGCAGCATAGGCCCATCCGCCCCCTCAGCGCAATCATGCAATTTCTGGAATGCGTTTCGGCGGCGCCCCGCCGCAGCCCGCCCGCCCCGCCCTACCCCGCGAGGCTTGCGATGGCGGTGCGGGCCGCGGCTTCGACCGGCGCGATGGTCGCCCGAAGGATCTCCAGCCGGTCGAAGGCCTCGGGGCGTTCGGCCAGCACGGCGCGCAGCCCGGCGCCGAAGGCCATCCGCAACTCGGTTCCGATGTTCACCTTGCAGACCGCGGTCTCGCGCACCAGCCTGCGCCGCACCTCACCCGCAATCCCCGATCCGCCATGCAGCACCAGCGGCAGGCCGGGCAGCGCGGCCTCGATCGCGGCAAGGCGGCCAAAGTCCAGCGTTGCGCCCGCCTCGGTCATCAGATGCGTGTTGCCCACGGCGACCGCCAGCGCATCCACTCCCGTCTGCGCGACAAATCGCGCCGCCTCGTCCGGGTCTGTCGGGCGCGAGACCGCGCCGCCGCGATAGCCCACGAAGCCAAGTTCCGCCTCGACCGACACACCCAGCGGATGCGCCCAGTCCACGATCCGCGCGGTCCTGTCGATGTTGTCGGCCAGCGGCAGCGCCGAGCCGTCGAACATCACCGAGGTAAAGCCGCATTCCACCGCGATCCGGCAGGTCTCGAACCCGTCGGCGTGGTCAAGATGCGCCACCACCGGCACCGCGGCGCGATC
Source organism: Pseudomonadota bacterium (assembly GCA_021845805.1). Lineage (GTDB taxonomy): Bacteria > Pseudomonadota > Alphaproteobacteria > Rhodobacterales > Rhodobacteraceae > Solirhodobacter. The sequence continues at coordinate 3,179 of JAJZVD010000081.1, forward strand.
CGCCAGATGGCGGAACATCGCCCCCAGCACCGGCAGCGGCGTATGCGCCCGGCACCCCGGCCCGGCCTGAAGGATCACCGGCCGCCCCAGCGCCTCGGCCGCGCGCACATAGGCCAGCGCGTCTTCCCACCCCAGCACGACAAGCCCGGCCACCGCCGTGCCGTCGGCCAGACAGGGGGGCAGAACATCGGTCAGGGTGGCGATGGTCATTTGAACTTCGCGATCATGTCCTTGATGCCGGGGATCGTCTCCAGCTGGTCGGCATGCGAGGGCTGGAAGAACTGAACGAGGCTGCGCTGCGTGAGGCCGCCCAGGATGGTGAAGTAATACATCTCGTAGCCCGGCAGGACGCAGCAGGGATGGTAGCCCTTATCCAGCAGGATCGTGGAGCCGTCGACGATGTGATAGGCATCGCCGGGCCTGCCGTCCTCGCGTTGCAGCATCTGCACCCCCGACCCATGGGGCGGGTTGAAGCGGAAGTTGTAGGCCTCGTCGTGGCGGGTCTCCAGCGGCAGGCGGTCGGTGTCATGCTTGTGGCTGGGAAAGCCAGACCAGCCGCCCTTGCCCACGGTGAAAAGCTCGCTGACCAGCAGGCGGCCGACCCGGCCGTGGTACTTCTGGCCAAGGATGTGCTTGATCTTGCGGTGGGTCTTGGTGTCGTCGGAGCCGTATTGCACGGGGTCGATGTCGGCTGCGCGGACGGCGAAGGGGGGCAGCACCTCGGCATGGCGGGCGCCGGCGATGAAGACCTCGGCCGGGCCGCGGGTGCACAGGATGCGGGCGGGCTGGCCCGCGCCGACATAGACGCCCTCGGGCTCGGCGTCCCAGACATTCGCCGTCCGCTGCCCGATGCCCGAGAAGGTCTCGCCCGCGGTGGCAACCTCGACCGTGCCGGTCGCCGGAACGATGCAGGTTTCATAGCCCGGCACGACCGAGGTGAAGGACTGGCCCGCGGCCAGTTTCACGATGTTGAAATAGACCAGCGGAACCAGCGGGTTGTCCACACCGACGATAGGCTGGTTGCGGTTGTCGTGAGGGGGGATGTGCATGACGCCTCCGCGGGTCAGGAAAGGGCAATGAAACGGTCGACCGCCGCGCGGTCGGGTGAGGCGGGCGCGCAACCGACGCCCGAGACGATCAGCGCCGCGGTCGCCGCACCGCGCCGGACGGCGCGTTCCAGGGTGTGACCCTGCGCCAGACCGGCCAGCAGCCCGCCCATGAACCCGTCGCCCGCCCCGGTGGGCTTCAACGCCTGCACCCGGAAAACGGGGGTGTCGAAGCTGAAATCCGCGGTATGCGTGGTCGCGCCCTCGGGCCCGCGCTTGTAGACGGCAAAGAGGAGGCCGCGCCGCGCCAGCGCCGCGGCCAGCGCGGGGCCGGCATCCATGCTGCCCGCCAGAAGGCCGAATTCCACGTCATTGCCGATCACGATGTCGCTGGCCTCGGCCGCCGCGAGGCAGACCGCCGAGGCCTCGGCCTGTGACGGCCAGGAATAGGCGCGGTAGTCCACATCCAGCACCACAAGCGCCCCCGCCGCGCGCGCGCGCGCCATCGCCAGCCGCGCGGCGCTGCGCGAGGGCTCGGCCGCAAGCGCGGTTCCGGTGACGACCAGCGCGGCAACGCCCTCGCAGGGCAGGTCGCGCACATCCGCCTCGGCCAGGCCCAGATCGGCCGCGTTGTTGCGGTAAAGGACCGTCTGGCAGCCCTCGGCGATGGTCTCTGTCAGGGCGAGCGAGCTGCGCGCCTCGCCCCGCACACGGCGGACAAGGCCGGTGTCAACGCCGTAGTCGGCCAGTTCGCGCAGGCAGAACGCGCCCACCGCATCGTCCGACAGCACCGAGACCAGCGCCGCCTGCGCGCCCTGCCGCGCGAGCGCCACCGCGATGTTGCCCGCCGACCCGCCGATCGAGGTGGTGAAGGCCCGCGCCGCGTCGATCCGCGTGCCGGGCGGGTCGGCGTTCAGATCCATCCCCACCCGCCCCAGCACAAGAAAGCGGTTCAGCGCCATCCGGTTCCACAGGCGCTGCATCACGCCCCCCGCCGCTGACCGGCTCGCCCGGCCTCGATCGCGGCGCGGGCGATGGCGATTTCGGGTCGCGGGCTGACCTCGGGGGTGCCCACCTCCCACCAGGCATGGCCGCGCTCGGTCCAGCCCTCGTGCGGGTCGATGCGCAGGACGATGACGGTGGTTCGCGCGGCCGCGCGCGCCCGCTCGAACGCGGGGCCCAGATCATCCAGCCCCGGCACGTCTTCGGCCAGCGCCCCCATGGCCCTCGCATGGGCCGCGAAATCCACCCTGACCGGCGCAACCACCGACGGGCTGTTGGAAAACAGCGTGTTGAATCCGGCGTTTCCGGTGTTCTTCTGCAGCTTGTTGATGACCGCGAAACCGCCATTGTCCAGCACCACGACGATCAGCTTGTGCCCGGTGATGACCGAGGACAGGATATCCGAGTTCATCAGCAGGTAAGACCCGTCACCGACAAGAACGACGGTCTCGCCGGTATCGCCGCGCTGGTCGCGGGCGATCCGCGCGCCCCAGCCGCCCGCGATTTCGTAGCCCATGCAGGAAAAGCCGAACTCGACATCCACCGTGCCCACGCCCAGCGTCCGCCAGTTCGCCGTCACCTCGGCGGGCAGCCCCCCCGCGGCGGTCACGATCCGGTCGTGCGGGGTGCAGCGGGCATTTACCACGCCGATGGCCTGCGCATAATTCGGCATGCCGTTGCGCGGCGCGGTGTTGACCCGCACGAAGGCGTCCCACTCGGCCCGAAATCCCTGCGCCCGCGAAAGCCACCCGCCCGGCGCGCGATGCTCGCCCAGCGCCGCACCCAGCGCCTCGAGCCCCCGCCGCGCATCCCCGACCACCGGCAGCGCCCCGTGTTTTCCCGCATCTTGCCGCCCCACGTTCAGCGCGATGATCCGCGCGTCGGGGGCAAAGACCGACCGCGAGCCGGTGGTGAAATCCTGCATCCGCGTGCCGACGGCCAGGATCACGTCGGCTTCTGCCGCCGCCGCATTGGCGCTGTCAGAACCGGTGACGCCGATCGGCCCGATGTTCAGCGGATCGTCGCAGAGCAGGTTCGCCCGCCCGGCGATCGTCTCGACCACCGGCAGGCCGTGGCGGCGGGCAAAGGCGCCCAGCGCCGCGACCGCCCCGGAATACTGCACCCCGCCCCCCGCGACGATCAGGGGCCGCCGCGCCTGCCGCAGCACGCGGGCCGCGGCCTCGATCTCGTCGGGGTCGGCAGACGGGCGGCGGATGCGCAGATCCTGCGGCTGGAAGAACGCCAGCGGATAATCGTAGGCCCAGCCCTGAAGGTCCTGCGGCAGCGCAAGAAAGACCGGCCCGCAATCGGCCGGGTCCAGCAGCGTGGCGATTGCCGCGGGCAGGCTTCGCATCACCTGTGCCGGATGCGTGATCCGGTCCCAGTAGCGGCAGACCGTGCGGAAGGCGTCGGTCACGCCCAGCGTCGGGTCCCCGAAATGTTCCAGTTGCTGCAGGACCGGATCGGGCAGACGGGTGGCGAAATTGTCGCCGCAGAGCATCAGCAGCGGCAGCCGGTTGGCATGGGCCAGCGCCGCCGAGGTCAGCAGGTTCGCGGTTCCCGGACCGGCAGAGGCGGTGCAGAGCATGAACCGCTGGCGCAGCCACGTCTTGGCATACGCGGCCGCGGCAAAGCCCATCGATTGCTCGTTCTGCCCCCGGTAGACCGGAATGATGTCCTGCGTCGCCTCTAGCGCCTCGCCAAGCGAGGGGGCATTGCCATGCCCGAAGATCGCGAAGGCGCCGCCACACACCGGCATCCTTCGCCCGTCGATCGTGATCATCTGAGCGGCGAGGAACCGCATGATCGCCTGCGCCACCGTCAGCCGAACCGTCTGATGCACCGCATATCCTCCCCCGCAGGACGAGCCCGTCCGGAATTGCTTGACCGTCTCCGGAGTCTCACGATACAGATATTGTAACCGGTTGCAATCATCTTGGAGGCCCCCCTTGCGCGAGATCGGAATCGGCATCATCGGCGGCGGATACATGGGCAAGGCGCATTCGGTCGCCATGGCCTCGGTGGGGGCGACCTTTGGCACGACGCTGCGCCCGCGGCTGGAAATGATCTGCGCCAGCACGCCCGACAGCGCCGAACGCTATCGCGCGCTGTACGGTTTTGCCCGCGCCACGGCGCGCTGGCGCGATCTGGTGGCGGACCCTCGCGTCGAGGCGGTGGTGATCGCCAGTCCGCAAGAAACGCACCGCCCGATCGCAGAATTAGCGTTTTCCCTAAGAAAACCGGTGTTCTGCGAAAAGCCGCTGGGCGCAAGCCTGGACGACAGCCGCGCCATGACCGAGGCCGCAGAGGCGGCGGGGGTGGCGAACATGGTGGGCTTCAACTACATCCGCACCCCGGCCTCGCAACATGCCCGGCATCTGGTCCATTCCGGTGCGCTGGGTCGGATCACCTGGTTCCGCGGCGAACATACCGAGGATTTCGACGCAGACCCCCGTCGCCCGGCGACCTGGCGCAACTTCGGCGCGGCGAACGGCACGATGGGCGACCTTGCTCCGCACATGGTCAATGCGGCGCTGGCGCTGATGGGCCCGATCACCCGTCTCTGCGCCGATATTGCAACCGTTTACGCTGACCGCCCCGGAACCGAGGGACGCGCGCCGAACGACGACATCGGCCATTTCCTGTGCCGCTTCGCCAATGGCGCCATGGGGCATCTGGGGTTCAGCCGGGTCTCGACCGGCCGGAAGATGGGCTATGCCTACGAGATCACCGGCACGAAGGGCGCGCTGCGCTTTGACCAGGAGGATCAGAACGCCCTCTGGCTCTATCTGGCCGAGGGCCCCGAGGCCGAGCGCGGCTTCCGCAAGATCCTTGCCGGCCCCGCACATCCCGATTACGCGGCCTTCTGTCAGGGTCCGGGCCACGGCACCGGCTATCAGGATCAGATCATCATCGAGGCGCGCGACTTTCTGGCCGCCATCGAAACCGGCGCCCCCGTCTGGCCGCGCTTTCGCGACGGGCTGGATGTCTCTCGCGTGATTGCCGCCGCGCAAGCGAGCCACCAGACCGGCGGCTGGATAGACCTGTGAAAGGAACGACATGCTTCACATCGGCAACGCGCCCTGCTCCTGGGGTATCGAATTCGCGGACGACCCGCGCAACCCGCCGTGGCGAAAGGTGCTGTCGGATTGTGCGGACGCGGGCTACCGCGGGATCGAACTGGGCCCCGTCGGCTACATGCCCGAAGACCCGGCGCGGCTGGGCGAGGCTTTGGCGGAATTCGGCCTGAGCCTGACCGGCGGTGTCGTCTTCCGCCCCTTCCACGATGCGGGCCAGTGGGACCAGGTCTGGGATGGGGCGCTGCGCACCTGCAAGGCGCTGGTCGCGCATGGCGCAAGACATCTGGTGCTGATCGATTCGATCTCGCCGCGCCGCGCCCCCACCGCGGGCCGCGCCTCCGAGGCCGAGCAGATGGGCGCCGAGGAATGGCGCGGCTTCGTCGACCGCCTGCGCCGGGTCGCCCAACTGGGGGTGGATCATGGGCTGATCCCGTCGATCCATGCCCATGCGGCGGGGTTTGTCGACTTTGAACCCGAACTGGAACGCCTTCTGGACGCAGTGGATGACCGCGTGCTGAAGATCTGCCTGGATACCGGGCATCATTCCTACGCGGGCTATGACCCCGTGGCCTTCCTGCGCCGCCACATCGACCGGGTGTCCTATGTCCATTTCAAGGACATCGACCCCCTGGTGAAGGCCCGCGCGGTGTCCAACCGGACCGGCTTCTACGACGCCTGCGCGCAGGGAATCTTCTGCAACCTCGGGCAGGGCGATGTGGACTTTCCCGCCGTCCGCCAGATCCTGCTGGACGCAGGCTTTGACGGCTGGTGCACGGTCGAGCAGGATTGCGATCCCGCGGGCGCCACCTCTCCCATCGACGACGCGCGGGCGAACCGGGCGTATCTGACCTCCATCGGCTTCTGAGGGGACCGACATGACACGACTGAACTGGGGCATGGTGGGCGGCGGCGACGGCAGCCAGATCGGCCCGGCACACCGGCTGGCCGCCGGGCTCGACGGGTTGTTCACCTTCGCCGCGGGGGCGCTGGACCACAATCCGGCCGCGGGGCGGGCCTTCGGGCAAAAGCTGGGCCTTGCCGCCGACCGCGCCTATGGCGACTGGCGCGAGATGCTGGCGGGCGAACGCGACCGGGCAGACCGGATCGCGCTGGTGACCGTCGCGACCCCCAACGCCACGCATTACGAGATCGCGAAAGCCTTCCTCGAGGCCGGGATCAACGTGCTGTGCGAAAAGCCGATGACCGTGACCGAGGCCGAGGCCGAAGACCTGGTGCTGACCGCGCGGCGGATGGGCTGCATCTGCGCGGTCAACTACGGCTACACCGGCTATGCGCTGGTGCGGCACATGCGGGCGATGGTGGCGCGTGGCGACATCGGCCGGGTGCGGCTGGTGGTGGCTGAATTCGCCCACGGCCACCATGCCAACGCCGCCGACGCCGACAACCCGCGCGTCCGCTGGCGCTATGACCCGGCGCAGGCCGGTGTCTCGGCGCAGTTCGCCGATTGCGGCATCCACGCGCTGCACATGGCGTCATTCGTCACCGGCGACGAGGTGCAGGATCTTTCGGCGGATTTCGCGTCCTGTCTGCAAGGCCGTGTGCTGGAGGATGACGCGATGGTCAACTTCCGCACCCAGCGCGGAACCGTGGGCCGTCTGTGGACCTCCTCGGTCGCGATCGGTCGGCAGCACGGGCTGACGATCCAGGTGTTCGGCGAAACCGGCGGGCTGCGCTGGGCACAGGAACAGCCCAACCAACTGTACTACATGCCGCTTGGTGGCCGTCTTCAGGTCATCGAGCGCGGCGAAGGGAACCTGTCGCCCGAGGCCGACCGCGCCAGCCGCGTGACCGTGGGCCATGCCGAAGGGATGCCGCTGGCCTTCGGCAACATCTACCGCGACCTGGGCGAAACCCTTCTGGCGCGCGCGCAAGGCCGCACACCCGATCCGGCCGTCAGGCTGTTCCCGACCGCCGAGGACGGGCTGCGCTCGATCGCGGCGATCCATGCGGCGGTCCGCTCGGCCCGCGAGAAGGGCGCCTGGGTCGATGCCCGTCCGGCGATGATGCGTTAGGCCAGCGGCCGCAGCGTCTTGCGTTCGACGATCCGGCAGGGAAAGAGCCGGGTCTCGGGCAACAGGTCGGGATCGCGAAAGCGCGCGACGATCATGTCGATCGCCGCGCTCACGATCGCGGCGAAGGGCTGGTGGATCGTCGTCAGATCGATCCCCGCCCATCCCGACATCTCCATGTCGTTCAGCCCGATCACGCCGATTTCCCCGGGCACCGCCAGCCCCGCATCCCGCATCGCCGACAGCGCCCCGATCGACAGCACGTCATCGGCGCAGAAATAGGCCTCGGCGCGCGTCTTGTCGCGCAACAGGCGCTGCATTTGCGCGCGGCCCTGCTCGAATCCATAGGCCCCGGCATAGCTGACCGAAACCGGTACACCGCCGGCGCGGGCCGCCTCGAGGAACCCCTGCAGGCGGTCGCGCGTCGTGCTCGCGCCTTCCGGCCCCCCCATGAAGCCGATGCGCCGATACCCCCGCGCCATCAGCGTCTGCGCGGCCATCCGCCCCGCCGCCACATTGTCGATCGCCGCGATCGGCACACCCTGGGTGCGCGCCGCGCTTCCGAAGGCATGGACAACCGGCATCCCGGCCTTCTGGAACGCTTCGGCGAAATTGTCGGGAACATGCGACGAGGCGATGATGACCCCATCGACCGAATACTGCCGCGCAAGGTTCAGCGAATGCCCCGGCGTGGTCTGATCCGAAAGGTTGACCAGAAGCGGTCTCAGCCCCTGATCCTGCAATCCCCGGGTGAAAAGATCGAAGATCTGCAGGAAGGCCGGGTTGTGGAAGTTGTTCGAGATCAGCCCGACAAGCTGCGTCTTGCGGGTCGAAAGCGCCCGCGCCAGCAGGTTCGGGCTGTACCCCAGTTCGGCTGCCGCCTGTTCGACCCGCGCGCGCATGCCGGGCGAGACCGAGGCCCCCGGGGTGAAGGTGCGCGAGACAGCGGCCCGCGACACGCCCGCGCGCGCGGCAACTTCCTTCAGCGTAACAGCCATCGACACCGGGATTTCCACTCCATCACGGGTCCGACACTAGCGGCTTGCGGCTGCCCTGTCATCCGGCGGGGCAGGACATTCCGCACGCCCGCGGCACGGATCGCCGCGCCGGGGCCGCCGGCCACAGAGGCATGCCACCCCGGCGCAGGCCAGGCGCCCTTACGGCAGATCGCCACCCTTGTAGTACCAGTCAACCGCAGCGGGGTCCGGGCAGATCCGGGCGCCGATGGTCCGCAGATGCGCCGAAATCTCTTCCGTCATCCCGTCAGAGGCGGCCTTGCCCGTTTCGCCCTTGCGGATCATCGCACCGGAGCGAAGGATCGGCACCGCACCGGCCGTGCGCGCCTCGAACTTTTCCTCGTTCCGCTTCATCCAGGCAAACGAGCTGTGCTCGAGGATCGCGGGCCAGTCCGCCGGGGTCGGCGTCACGCCAAGAAAGTCGGCGATCCGGCGGATCGCGCCTTCGTGGTCCCGCTTCATGTCGGAGAAATGCAGGAACAGCACGTTCGGTTCGTGACGATACGGCCACCAGGCGGCCAGAAAGCCGAAGAACCGCCCCTGCATCCCCTGCCCGTCGATGACCTCGCGGTAGAACGAGGGGAAATCCGGCCGCTCCATGACGCCGGGCGGCAGTTTCCAGAGCGCGTGCCATTCCGGCGCGTGCTTGGCCAGGAAGGGCCGGAACGACACCAGTGCTTCTTCAGGATTGCGGAAGACGACCACATATTTCACGTCCCGCCCCGCGCCCGCGGGCAGGAACGGCACCTCGGGCGGGGCCGAATGGGTCTTGAAGGCCCGGCGGCGGCCAACCGGCATGGCGGCGACGCGGTCGGCGATGTCCTGATCGGTCAGGGCCGGATCGCCCACGAACTCGATCCACGGCACCTCGGCGTAGATGTCCTCGAAATCTGCCGTTCCGCCCGTCAGGATCTGGTGGACGATGTTCATCGTCCATGTCGTGCCGCTTTTCGGCGGGACCGAGATCACGATGTCATCGTTGCGCCA
>JAJZVD010000014.1 GCA_021845805.1 Pseudomonadota bacterium
CGGCCAGTTGCGCCAGCGCGGCCGACAGGCGGGCGTCGTCCTTCTCGGTCGAGGGGGTCAGGATCGTGCGCTGCGCAGGCGGGCGCGGCGCGGCCCAGCCCGGCAGGGCCAGCGCGTCGCCGGCGGTGAAGAGCCGCCCCGGCCGCAGGTGGTCGGCCTTCAGCGCCAGCCCCAGCGCCCCCGGCGCCAGCACCGCGACCGCGGTTCTCGCGTCAAGCGCGGTCAGCCGCACGGGCCCGCCGCCCAGCATCGCGCCCGACGGCAGCGCGGCCGTGGCGCGCACCAGCACGATCTTGCCCAGATGCCGGCGCACCTCGCCCCCCGGCGCCGCGGCCAGCACCCCCGCGGGCAGCCGCGCGGCCAGCCCGGCCACCCCCGGCACCTCGTGGCGCAGCGATTTCATCAGCCGCACCAACCCGTTGCCGTGGCTGGCCGAGCCGAAGAAACAGGCCACCAGATCGCGCCCCGCCAGCGCGCGGGCGGCCACGCCATAGACCTCGGCGGTCATTGGCGCGTGATCCTCGATCAGTTCCGCCATCAGCGCGTCGTCATGGTCGGCCAGCGTTTCCAGCAGGGCGGTGCGCGCCTCGGCCTCGCGCCCCTTCACCGCCTCGGGCAGCGGCATCAGCGACGACGGCCGCCCCTCGTGGTACCGCCACGCGCGTTCCGAGATCAGGTCGACCGCACCCACCACCTGCCCGCCCTGCCGGATCGGGATCTGGCGCAGGACGATGGTGTGGCCCAGATAGCCCTGCAAGGCCGCCACCACATCGCGCAGCCGGTCGGTCAGCGTGTCGATCCGGTTCACGAAGATCACCACCGGCAGCCCCGCCGCCTCAGCCAGCCGCAGATAGGGCGCGGCCAGCACCGCGGCCTCGGGCTCGGGCGGCACGCAGACCACCACCGCATCCGAGGCGGCCAGCGCCGCCCCCGCATGGGCCAGCGCCTCGGGGCCGCCCTGAAGGTCCAGCACGGCCCAATCCTCGCCCAGATAGCGGAACGGCTGCACCGCCAGCGCATCGCCGAAGGGCACGCGCGGCGGCGGCTCGGGTTCCAGATGCGCCAGTGCGGTGGCCAGCGTGGTCTTGCCCGAATGCGTGGGTCCGATGAGCGAAACGACCCTCATGGCCTGTCCCTCCTCTGGGCGTGCCGGTCGCGGTTGGCTGCGCGATCCGTCCGGCCTCCGGCACGGTGCCGGGCGGAGTTCCTGCCAGTGCCCTGCCTCGGGCGGGTGGCGCGGCGCCGGTGCCGTTGCCCATCGGGCCGCCCGTTCCGCCGTGATGCCCCATGTTTCACCCCGCGCACCGCCCCGTCAAGCAAGGAGGTGGGGCGCACCGGTCAGCCCGCGCCCGGACCCGCGGGCAGCGGCAGCACACGCCATTCGCCCGGCGCCAGCCCCTCCAGCGTCCAGTCGCCGATGCTCCAGCGCACCAGCCGCAGCGTGGGGTGGCCGATTTCGGCCGTCATGCGGCGCACCTGCCGGTTGCGCCCCTCGCGCAGCGTCAGGCGCAGCCAGCAATCGGGCACCGTCTTGCGGAACCGCACCGGCGGGTCGCGCGGCCAGAGGTCGGGCGGCGCGATGCGGTCCGCCCCCGCGGGGCGCGTGGGGCCGTCATTCAGCACCACGCCCTGCCGCAGCCGGTCCAGCGCCGCATCGTCGGGGGCGCCTTCGACCTGCACCAGATAGGTTTTCGGCAGCTTGAAGCGCGGATCGGCCACCCGCGCCTGAAAGCGGCCGTCGTCGGTCAGAAGCAACAGCCCCTCGCTGTCCTTGTCCAGCCTGCCCGCGGGGTAGACACCGGGGCGGTCGATAAAGGCGGCCAGCGTGTCGCGCGCGCCGGGGGCGCCGCCGCTGAACTGGGTCAGCACGCCACAGGGCTTGTTGAACAGGATCAGGCAGGGCGCCGCGGGGGCGGCCCGGCGCGGGCGGGGGGGTATCATCACGGCTCCTCGGGCGCGGCTGGGCCCGGTTGTCCCGCGCGGGGCGGGCCGCGTCAAGTCTGCGGCCGGGCTCTGCCTTTCCCCCCGGCGGGTGCCGGGGCCGGCGCCTTCACCCAATCGGCATACCCGCCCGTGCATTGCTGCGCAAACGACACCTTTTGTCGCGCGCGGACATGCCGGGCTGCCCCCGCCCCGCCAGTCTGCCGCCAAACCCTGCGAGGAGTCCCTCATGAAATCCCATTCCCGTGTCGTGGTGATCGGCGGCGGCGTCGTCGGCTGTTCGGTCCTTTATCACCTGACCAAGCTCGGCTGGACCGACGTGATGCTGATCGAGCGGTCGGATCTGACCTCCGGCTCGACCTGGCATGCGGCGGGGGGCTTCCACACCATCAACGGCGACACCAACATGGCGGCGTTGCAGGGCTACACGATCCGGCTTTACAAGGAGCTGGAGGCGATCACCGGCATGTCCTGCGGGCTGCACCATGTGGGCGGCGTGACGCTGGCCGACAACCCCGCCCGGTTCGAGATGCTGAAGGCCGAACGCGCCAAGCACCGCTACATGGGGCTGGACACCGAGATCCTGACCCCCGCGGAAATCGAGAAGCTGACCGACGGGCTGGTGAACACCAAGGGCATCCTCGGCGGGCTTTACGATCCGCTCGACGGCCACCTGGACCCTTCGGGGACGACCCACGCCTATGCCAAGGCCGCGCGCATGGCGGGGGCCGAGATCGTGCTGCACAACCGGGTGCTGGCCACCACCCAGCGCGCCGACGGCGGCTGGGACGTGGTGACCGAACAGGGTACCGTCACCTGCGAGCATCTGGTGAACGCGGGCGGGCTCTGGGCGCGGGAAGTGGGCGCGATGGCGGGGGTCTACCTGCCGCTTCTGCCGATGGCGCACCAGTATCTGGTGACCGACGACATCCCCGAGATCATGGAGATCCTGAAGGCGGGGCGCGAGTTTCCGCATGTGATGGACCCCGGCGGGGAAAGTTATCTGCGCCAGGAAGGCCGCGGGCTGTGCATCGGGTTCTATGAAAAGCCCTGCGAGCCCTGGTCGGTCGACGGCACGCCGTGGAATTTCGGCCATGAACTGCTGAACGAGCAGTTCGACAAGATCGAGGATTCGGTCAACTTCGCCTATCGCCGGTTCCCGGTGCTGGAACGCTCTGGCGTCAAGCGGGTGATCCACGGCCCCTTCACCTTCGCCCCCGATGGCAACCCGCTGATCGGGCCCGTTCCCGGCCTGCGCAACTACTGGAGCGCCTGCGCGGTGATGGCGGGTTTCAGCCAGGGTGGCGGCATGGGTCTGGCGCTGGCGCAATGGATGATCCACGGCGAGGTGGAACGCGACCCCCGCGGCTTCGACGTGGCGCGCTTCGGCAACTGGACCAGCCCCGGCTACACCGTGCCGAAGGTGATCGAGAACTACCAGATGCGCTTCTCGGTCAGCTACCCGAACGAGGAACGCCCGGCGGCGCGCCCGTTCCGCACGACGCCGGTGTACGACATCTTCGACGGAATGAACGCTGTCTGGGGCCAGCAATACGGGCTTGAGGTGGTGAACTACCACGCCCTGCCCGGCGAGCCGCGCTACGAGACGCCCAGCTTCAAGCGGTCGAACGCCTGGGAGGCCACGAAGGCCGAGGTGATGGCCGTGCGCACCGGCGTGGGGATCAACGAGATCCAGAACTTCGGCAAGTACCGGGTGACGGGCCCGAACGCGCGGGCCTGGCTGGACCGGATCATGGCCGGGCTGATCCCGCAGCCGGGCCGCCTTGCGCTGACCCCCATGCTCGCCCATTCGGGCAAGATCATCGGCGATTTCACCGTGTCCTGCCTGAGCGAGACCGAGTTCCAGCTGACCGCGAGCTATGGCGCGCAGGGCTGGCACATGCGCTGGTTCGAGCAGAACGCGATGGAGGGTGTCGCGGTCGAGAACGTCTCCGACAGCCGCACCGGCTTCCAGATCGCCGGACCGAAGGCGCGCGATCTTCTGGCCAAGGTGACACGGTCCGACGTGTCGGGGGCGGCGTTCAAGTTCATGGACGTGAAGCGGATGACCGTGGGCATGGCCAATTGCATCGTGCAGCGCGTCAGCTACACGGGCGATCTGGGCTACGAGATCTACTGCGACCACATGAGCCAGCGGCAACTGTGGCACACGCTCTGGGCCGCGGGGCAGGCGTTCGGGCTGAAGCCTTTCGGGATGCGGGCGATGATGAGCCTGCGGCTGGACAAGTTCTTCGGCTCCTGGGGGCGCGAGTTCTCGCCCGATTACACCCCGGCCGAGACCGGGCTGGACCGTTTCATCCGCTGGAACAAGCCCAGCGACTGGATCGGCAAGGCCGCCGCGCTGAAGGAGAAGGCCGCGGGGCCGACCCGCCGCCTGGCCTGGTTCGAGGTGGACGCGGGCGATGCCGACGTGGTGGCCTGGGAGCCGATCTGGCTGGACGGCGCGGTGGTCGGCTGGTGCACCTCGGGCGGCTATGCGCATTGGTCGGGCAAGTCGGTCGCGATCGGCTTCCTGCCGGAAGGCAAGGCGCGGCCGGGCCTGCCGGTGGAAATCGAGATCCTGGGCGAGAAGCGGCAGGCAAAGGTCATCACCGACGTGCTGTTCGACGCCGACGGCGCCCGCATGCGGGGCTGAACCGCGCCCGCGACCGCTCCGATGGAGCGGTTGCCGCCGCGAACGCCCGAAGCGCAAGCGAAGGGAGGGTGCGTCGGTGGCGGCGGCCGGTCCGGACGATCGTGTGGACGGCCGCGCCGCCTCCCCCCGGCTCCGGGGAACAGCGCGAAGCGCTGCCAGGGCCAGGGCCGGAACGTCCCAAGGGCGGGCGCGGGCCCTCTGTCGCTCGGGAAACAGGGTGGGCAATCGCCAAGCCTCCCCCCCGGCCCGGGGGAACAGCGCCGCAGGCGCCCCCCGGGCCAGCGCCCGACCGCCCCAATGGGCGGGCGCTTCCTGAGCGTCGGGGGCGGGCTCGCCCACGGGAGAGGCCGCAGCATAAAGCACAGACCGTCACCGGTACAGCGCCCACCCGCGGTCGGGCGCGGGCCCTCTGTCGGGCGACACAGCATGGGCGTGCGCGCGCCCGACCGGGCCTCCCCGCGCTGCGGCTTTGACGCGGGCATGGGGAGACCCCTAGAATGACGCCATGCAGCGCGCCACCATCCTCATCCCCGCGGCCGGATTTTCCCGGCGGATGCGCGGGGCCGACAAACTGCTGGAGCCGGTGGACGGCATCGCGCTGCTGACCCGGCAGGCGCGGGCTGCGCTGGCGACCGGTGCGCGGGTGATCGTGACACTGCCGCCCGCGCCGGGGCCGCGCGGGGCGGCGCTGGCGGGGCTTGACGTGACGCGGGTGCCGGTGGCGGATGCGGCCGAGGGGATGGCCGCCTCGATCCGGGCCGGGGTGGCGGCGCTGGCCCCCGACACGGGGGCGCTGATGATCCTGCTGGCCGATCTGCCCGAGATCGAGGCCCAGGACCTGGCGCGACTGCTTGCCGCCCAGACCGCGGCGCCCGGCGCCATCCTGCGCGCGGCGGCCGAAGACGGGCGGCCGGGGCATCCGGTGGTCTTCCCGCCGGATCTTTTCGCAGAGCTAGCCGCGGTCACCGGCGACGAGGGCGCGCGCCGCGTCGTGGCCGCCCACCGCGACCGCCTGCGGGATCTGCCCCTGCCCGGCGCGCGGGCGGTGACCGACCTCGACACGCCCGAGGCCTGGGCCGCCTGGCGCGCACGGACAGGGCGATAGGGGGGCGGCGCCGGGTGAATCCTGGCGGACGGCCACCCCGCCTCTCGCCATAGAGGGCCCGCGCCCGACTGCGGGTGGGCGCCGAGCGGGTGACGGTTTGCGCTTCATGGTGAGGTTCCGCCCCCGAGTGAGCCTGCGCGGTTCGGCCGAGGAGCGCCCGCCCATCCGGGCGGTCGTGCGCTGGCCCGGGGGCGATTAGCGCTGTTCCCCGGGCCGGGGGATGCCTCGCGCCCGGCCACACTGTCTCTCACACCAGAGGGCCCACGCCCGCCCGCGGGGTCCGACCCCTCACACAGGGGCGCGGCACCGGGGGGGGGGCGACGTTTCACTTCACCAGAAGCAGCGCCTCGTGCCGCTTGAGCGTCTTGCGCGCCGCGGCATAGCCTTCGATCCCGGCCGGGGTCTTCAGCTCGGGGAACAGATCGAAGATCTCGCTGCGCTGCGCATTGCCCATGCCCTTCAGCGTGTAGTCGCCCGGCTGGAAGCTTTCGGTCCAGGCCCCGTTCGACAGCACGACCTCGTGGCGGTCGAACATGAAGTGGACGTAGGCGGTTCCGATCGACGACACCTGGTGCACGCCCCGGTGGTTCACCAGATGCTTGGCCGCCACCAGCACCTCGTGCTCGTCGAAGTAGAGCGCGGTCCGGTCGTTGGCCACCAGAACCCGGTGGTTGGGCGATACCATCATGTCGCGCTCGGGCAGGCCGTCGCCCAGGGCGCCCTTCTGGATCAGGATGGGTTTCAGGTGAGGATTGGCGGCCAGTGCCCGCCAATCCATCGCTTTTTGTCCGGCCCAGCGGATTTCCTGGATGCCGTTGTCGCGGGTGATCACCTTGTCGCCGGGGCGCAGGTCTTCAACCCGCCGCTCGCCCTTGGGCGTCGCGATCAGTGTTCCGGGGGTAAAGCAGGGAATGATGCACTCTATGTTCTGGAAGTCGAGATGGCCCACGACATTGCCGTGGTCGTCGAGGAAGTTGACGGTTCCGTTGATCCCGTTGCCGTCGCTGTCTGGTGTGACATTCACCAGTTGGTAGGGTCCGGCGCCGGTCAGGTCGAGCGTGTCGCGGTCGTCACCGGCCGAGCCGCCGTCGACCTCGTCACCGATCCCGCCCTGCTGGCTGCCGACGATGAAATCGTCGCGGTCGGCGCCGCCGGAAAGGTCGTCATGCCCGTCCGGGCCCCCGGTGATCACGTCGTTGCCCGCGCCGCCGGTGATGCTGTCGGCGCCGGTGCCGCCGTCCAGCGTGTCGTCGCCACAGCCGCCGTCGATCGTGTCGGTGCCCGCGCCGCCGTGGATGATGTCGTCGCCCGAGCCGCCGTACAGCGAATCGTTGCCGCCCATCCCGTCGATCGTGTCGTTGCCGCCCTCGCCGTAGAAGGCGTTGGTATAGGTGTCGACCGCGCTGGTCCCCTGCTGGTCGAAGCCGACCAGATGGTCGCCCTGGTTCGAGCCGATGACGCCATCGATCCCGTAGGCGATCTTGTCATTGCCCGCATCGCCCCCCGACAGCGTGCCGGTCGTCAGGTTCACATCCACGCCCTCGGCGGACTGCGAATAGTCGATCACGTCCAGCCCGGTGCCGCCCGCGAACGTGTCCGCGCCCTCGCCGCCCACGAACGTGTCGTTGCCGTCGCCGCCGGACAGATGGTTGTGCCCGGCCTCGCCGATCAGCGTGTCGCTGCCGGTGCCGCCATAAAGGCAGTCGTCGCCCGGCCCGCCATACAGCACGTCATTGCCGGTGCCGCCATATTCGACATCCTTGCCCGAGCCGCCGAACAGCCGGTCGTTGCCCGCGTCGCCCGACAGCGTGTCGTTGCCGACCCCGCCATAAAGCGCATCGTTGCCGTTGCCGCCGTACACCATGTCATTGCCAAGATTGGCATAGACCGAGTCGTTCCCGTCGCCCGCCTTCACCAGATCGTCGTTCGGCGCGGCGCCCGGCAGGATGGCATCGCCGTGGTCGATCATGTCGCCCTGCGGGTCGCCGGTATAGTTGGTGTCAATCAGATCGTTGCCCGCGGTGCCCTGGACCACGCCGTCCAGATGGCACTGGTGGCCCTGGTCGTCGTACCACTGGCCGTCGCTGTGCTGGGTCACGCAGCCGGGATCGACGCTGCACTTCGTGCCGCCGTCGTCGACATAGTAGTATGACACGCCCATCGCCGTCTCCGTCACCCCTGCCCGCCGCACGTCTTGCGCGCGGCGCGCCGCACCCACCCGTTCCGACCTGCCGCCGGGGCTGCCCGGCCCGCCGCGGGGGTCGGGACACCAACCTGCCCCCCGCCGCCTGCCATCGCCCGCCCCGGCTGCCGCCGGTACCCCTCACACCTGCCCGGAGACCGGGCACACAGATTTCGCCTGCCCCGGATGAACCCATCCGGGACCGGACCGCCTTTCCGGCGGCCCACAGAGCCCGGATGACCCGGGCCACTGGCCGGTTGTTCGCTGCTGCGCCTTGCAGGGGAAACGTCTGATGCCGACCGCCCGACCGCAGTCAAGGCGCAAGGGGTGCGAAACGCAGCGTTCCGATCCCCGGCAGCATCACCCGAACACACCCTGCACCCGAAGGCGCCCTACCGCTCACCGACCGCCCCCACGGCCTTCGTCCCGCCCCGGCGGCGCAGCACATGGCCAGCCACCTTGCCGGAACACATTTGTTTTACCGTTTGCCACCCCCACCACAAAGCAAAAAGTGTCTTAACAAAGCGCAGTTTGTGGCGGTGCGCCGCGATTTTGTGGCGCAAATGGGGCGACACGGCCGGGCCGCAGCGCGCCGATTGTTTCCTGATCGGCCGATCTCCACCGCGCATTTTCCCCGGAAATCTGGTGCCATTCCCGCGGTGCCGCAACGTAACCCGCGCGTTTGTCTGGAAAACTCCCGCCCACGGGGGGCAGGCGCTGTTGCCGCAGCGTCATCAACGCGCGCCGGGCCCGGCGGGGCGGACGCCGCGCCACCCTGCCCCCGGCGCCCCCGGCGTGCCGCGGCCCGCCGGCTCGGCCATGTCGGACGGGGCGCCAATCCGCTGCATTTGCAGGCATTGTTTCCCGCGTCCCGCAGGCCTGGGCCGAATCGTCCCGCGACGGGCCGGGGATGCGCGCCGCGCGGGCCGCAAGACGCGGCTTTGGGCGCAGCGGCGATTACGGCGAAATGATGACCGGATTTCGATGGTGCCCGAGGCGAGATTCGAACTCGCACACCCGTTAGGGCGGAGGATTTTGAATCCCCTGCGTCTACCGTTCCGCCACTCGGGCTCCGGGATGCGGTGTAGCGGGCGACCCGGCGCGCGTCAACGGCCCCCGCCCGCGGCGCCGACGCCCGCCCCACCCGTGTCAGCGGGGCGGCAGCCCGCGCGCCTCACAAGCGCGCCAGCATGCCCGCGCCGCGGCTTGACCGCGGGGCGCAGGCGTGCTGCAAGCAAGACGCATGACGGAGACGCCCGATGTTTCGCTCGCTTTATTCCTGGACGCTCCGCTGGGCGGGCTCGCGCCACGCCACCACGGCGCTGTCGGTCCTGTCCTTCGTGGAAAGCTCGGTCTTTCCGATTCCGGCCGATGTGCTGTTCATCCCCATGTGCCTGTCGCGCCCGGCGCGGGCGATGCGGCTGGCGCTGATCGCCACCGTCACCTCGGTGCTGGGGGGGATGTTCGGCTGGGCGCTGGGGCATTACGCCTTCGAACTGGTCGCCAGACCGATCCTGGAAGCCTATGGCAAGCTTGACGCCTTCGACAGCCTGAAGGCCGCGGCGGGTGACGGGGCGATCCTGGTGATGCTGGTCACCTCGGGGCTGGCGCACATGCCGCCGATGAAGATCGTGACCATCCTGGCCGGCGTGATCCATTTCAGCTTTCCGCTGTTCGTGATCTCGGCCATCGTGGCGCGGGGCGCGCGGTTCTTCGCGCTGGCCTGGCTGTTGCAGCACCACGGCGACCGGATCGTGGGCTTCATCGAGAAACGTCTGGCCTGGGTGACACTGGGCCTGGCTGCGCTGCTGGGCGTGGCCTATGTCGCGATACGGAGCTTCTGATGACCAAGGCGATGCGCATTCTGCTGGCGACGCTCGGCTCTGCCGGGCTGCTCGGGGGGGCCTTCGCCTTCCAGTACATCGGGCACATGCCCCCCTGCCATCTGTGCCTGCTGCAACGCTGGCCGCATGGCGCGGCGATCGTGGTGGGGGTGCTGGCGATCCTGACGGGCTGGCGGTTCTGGCCCTGGCTGGGGGCGCTGGCGGCGGCCGCGACCTCGGGGATCGGGTTCTACCACACCGGGGTGGAACGC
This sequence comes from Pseudomonadota bacterium, assembly GCA_021845805.1. GTDB lineage: Bacteria > Pseudomonadota > Alphaproteobacteria > Rhodobacterales > Rhodobacteraceae > Solirhodobacter. The sequence continues at coordinate 9,980 of JAJZVD010000014.1, forward strand.
GGCTGGTTCACCGGCCCCACAAGCTGCACATCGCAGATGGCGACGCAGGGCGTGTCGTCGCAGGATCTGCTGGCGCAGATCATGGCGGCGCCGGTCGTGCGCTGCGACCAGCCCGCCTGGGTGTTCCTGCACCTGTCGATGGCCAGCTGGAACGCGATCTTCTCGGCGGTGCTGGTGCTGATCTGGCTGTCGGCCGCGCTGCGGCGGGACTGACGCGATGGGGCAGACCTGCATCCTGATCGGCGCGCCGATCGACACCGGGCAGAAACGGGCGGGATGCCTGATGGGCCCGGCCGCCTACCGGGTGGCGGGGCTGGCGCAGGCGATCACCGACCTGGGCCACCGGGTCGAGGACCGCGGCGACGTGGCGCTGCCCCGGCTCAGGGGCGTGGCCTGCCCCAACCCGGCCGTGCATTCGCTGGCCGAGACGGTGGGCTGGACCGAGGCCCTGGCCGAAGAGGTCGAAGACGCCTTCATCGCGGGCATGCCGATCGTGATGGGGGGCGATCATTCGCTGGCGCTGGGGTCGGTCGCGGGGGCCGCGGCCCATGCGGCCAAGGCGGGGCGGCCGCTTTACCTTCTGTGGCTTGACGCGCATTCCGATTTCCACACCCCGCTCAGCACGACCTCGGGCAACCTGCATGGCACGCCCGTGGCCTATATCGCCGGTCGGGCCGGGTTCGACGCCTTCCCGCCCTTCCCCGCCCCGATCCCGGCCGAGCGGATCTGCCTTTACGGCATCCGCTCGGTCGACCCGGCGGAACATGCGGCGCTGCTGGAGCATGACATCGCGATCAACGACATGCGGGTGCTGGACGAGCATGGCATCGTGAAGCCGCTGCGGAGCTTTCTTGACGCGGTGCGCGCGGCGGGGGGGATGCTGCATGTGTCGCTGGACGTCGATTTCCTGGATCCCTCGATCGCCCCCGCGGTGGGCACCACGGTGCCGGGCGGCACGACCTTCCGCGAAGCGCATCTGGTGATGGAGCTTCTGCACGAAAGCGGGCTTGTCACCTCGCTCGACCTGGTGGAGCTGAACCCGTTCCTCGACGAACGCGGCCGCACCGCGCGGCTGATGGTGGATCTGGTGGCAAGCCTTCTGGGCCGGAAGGTCTTCGACCGCCCGACGCGCAGCTTCGGGTAAGCCTGACGCCCGGCCCGTGGGGGGGGGCGGCTTGCGCACCAGAGGGGGGGCGCCCGACCGGGGGGCTGAGCCGGGGGAAGGTCTGTGCCTTATGGTGAAGTTCTCCCGACGGTGAGCCCGCGCGGTTCGACCAAGGAAGCGCCCGCCCACTCCGTCTCTCGCCACAGAGGGCCAACGCCCGACCGCGGGCGGGCGCCGCACCGGCGACGGTCTGCGCTTTATGGTGAGGTTCCTCCCCCGGGTGAGCCCGCACCCGACGCCAAGGAAGCGCCCGCCTTGAGGGGCGGTCGGGCGCTGGCCCGGGGGCGCTTCGCGCTGCTCCCCCGGGCCGGGGGATGTGTCGTGTCCGCCCACTCCGTCTCTCGCCACAGAGGGCCAACGCCCGACCGCGGGCGGGCGCCGCACCGGCGACGGTCTGCGCTTTATGCTGCGGCCTCTCCCAAGGGTGAGCCCGCACCCGACGCCAAGGAAGCGCCCGCCTTGAGGGGCGGTCGGGCGCTGGCCCGGGGGCGCTTCGCGCTGCTCCCCCGGGCCGGGGGATACGCCCCGCCCGGCCCTCCGTCTCTCTCATCCCGCCGCGCCCGACCGCGGGCGGGCGCCTTGCGCTGCTCCCCCGGGGTCGCGGGACCCCGCGCGCCCGGACACGCGCCCGCGTCCGACGCCCGCCCGTCAGTGCAGCCGGAACTCGCCCACCACGCTGCGCCACTCGCCGGGGCCGATCAGTTTGCGATGGGTGAAGCGGACCGAGTGTAGCGGCCCGTCGATCCGGTCCTGCCAGAATTCGATGAAGCGGAACAGGCGCGGGTAATCCGGCGCCAGGTCGTAATCCTGCCAGATGTAGCTGTTCAGCACCCGGCGGAAATCGGGCAGGCGGTAGTAGAATTCCGCCGTCGTCAGGCCATAGCCCTTCAGCATCAGTTCGGTCTCGGTTTCGGGCATTCCACGCTCCGTTTCGTCCCCCCTGCGTCCGATGCTGCCACGATTCGATTTATTTTCAATGAAAACAATGTATTGTCACTCCATCGCCGGGGCTGCCAACAGCCACGGCCACGCAGCATTGCACCCCAGAGCTTGGTTCTGCTAAGGTGCCGCCGACCAGATGTTGAGCATCGCAGCCAGAAGATCGGACCACCGTGAGCGATACGCCGGAACCTCCTGATTCTGCAGAAGAAACCGCGCCGGAGCGCCCCGCGTTCTCGGGCCCCGCGGTCTCGATTGCCGAGGAGATGAAATCCTCCTACCTCGACTATGCGATGAGCGTCATCGTCTCGCGCGCGATCCCCGATCTGCGCGACGGGCTGAAGCCGGTGCATCGCCGCATCCTCTATGCGATGCACGAGACCACGAACACCTTCGACAAGCCCTATCGCAAGTCGGCCCGCCCGGTGGGCGACGTGATGGGGAAATACCACCCGCATGGCGACGCCGCGATCTATGACGCGCTGGTGCGGATGGCGCAGCCCTTCTCGATGTCGCTGCCGCTGCTCGACGGACAGGGCAACTTCGGCTCGATGGATGGCGACCCGCCCGCCGCGATGCGCTACACCGAAGTGCGCATGGCCAAGGCCGCCAACTTCCTGCTGGCCGACATCGACAAGGAAACCGTCGACTTCCAGGACAACTACGACGGCAAGGACAAGGAACCCACCGTCCTTCCGGCGCGCTTCCCGAACATGCTGGTCAACGGCGCGGGCGGCATCGCGGTCGGCATGGCCACCAACATCCCGCCGCACAACCTGGGCGAGGTGGTCGATGCCACGCTGGCGCTGATCGCCAACCCCGACCTTTCCACCGAACAGTTGATGGAGATGGTGCCCGGCCCCGATTTCCCGACCGGCGCGCAGATCATGGGGCGCGGCGGCATCCGCAAGGCCTATGTGGACGGGCGCGGTTCGGTCATCATCCGCGCCAAGACCCATGTCGAGGAGATCCGCAAGGACCGCTGGGCGATCATCCTCGACGAGATCCCCTATCAGGTGAACAAGGCGACGATGATCGAGAAGATCGCGGAACTGGTCCGCGACAAGAAGATCGACGGCATCGCCCATGTGCAGGACGAATCCGACCGGGTGGGCGTGCGGGTCGTCATCGAACTGCGCCGCGATGCCACGCCGGATGTGGTGCTGAACCAGCTCTGGCGCTTCACGCCGATGCAGACCTCGTTCGGCTGCAACATGCTGGCGCTGAACGGCGGGCGGCCGGAAACCCTGACGCTGCGCGATTTCCTGACCCATTTCCTGACCTTCCGCGAAGAGGTCGTGGCGCGGCGCACCGCGCACGAACTGCGCAAGGCGCGCGAGCGCAGCCATATCCTCTGCGGTCTGGCCGTCGCGGTGTCGAACGTCGACGAGGTGGTGGCCACCATCCGCAGTTCGGCCGACCCCGCCGCCGCGCGCGAGCGGCTGATGACGCGGCGCTGGCCGGCCCATGAGATCGCCGATTACATCCGCCTGATCGACGATCCGACCCACAAGATGAACGACGACGGCACCTACAACCTGTCGGAAACCCAGGCCCGCGCCATCCTCGATCTGCGCCTGCAGCGCCTGACCGCGCTGGGGGTGAAGGAAGTCACCGACGAGTTGCAGGATCTGGCCGCGAAAATCCGCGACTATCTCGACATCCTGCGGTCGCGCGAACGGATCATGGCGATCATCGCCGACGAGCTGCGCGAGGTGAAGGAGCTGTTCGCCGTTCCCCGCCGGACCGAGATCGTGGACTGGGCGGGCGATCTGGACGACGAAGACCTGATCGAGCGCGAGGACATGGTGGTCACCATCACCTCTGCGGGCTGGATCAAGCGCACGCCGCTGGCCGAATTCCGCGCCCAGCGGCGCGGCGGCAAGGGGCTGGCCAGCATGACGACGAAGGAAGACGACGTGGTCACCACGCTCTTCGTCGCCAACACCCATACCGAACTTCTGTTCTTCACGACCGATGGCATGGTCTATCGGCTGAAGTGCTGGCGCCTGCCGCTGGCCGGGCGCAACGCCAAGGGCAAGGCCATCGTCAACATCCTGCCCATTCCCACCGGCGTTTCCATCGCGGCGATCATGCCGGTCGATGTGCCCGAGGAAGACTGGGACGCGTTGCAGGTGGTCTTTGCCACCTCGGAAGGCGATGTGCGCAAGAACGCGCTCAGCGACTTCACCAATGTCATGCGCAACGGCAAGATCGCGATGAAGCTGCCCGAGGGGGTCAGCCTGGTGAACGTGCGGATCTGCGACGCGGGCGATGACGTGATGCTGGTCACCGCGCTGGGCCGGGCGATCCGCTTCCCCACCACGGATGTGCGCCTGTTCAAGGGCCGCGATTCCACCGGCGTGCGGGGCATCCGGCTGGCCGAGGGCGACCGCGTGGTGTCGATGGCCGTCATCCGCCATTTCGAGGCCGATCCCGCCGAACGCGCGGCCTACCTCAAGCAGCGCCGCCTGATGGCAGGCGCGGTCGAGGACGAGGCGGAGGCCGACGACGAGGAAGAGACCGTGGCCGAAGGCCAGCTTTCGCCCGAACGCTACGCGCAGATGTCGGCGGCCGAAGACCTGATCCTGACCGTCACCGCCGGGGGCGCGGGCAAGCTGTCGTCGAGCCACGATTACCCGGTGCGCGGGCGCGGCGGCCAGGGTGTCATGGCGATGGACAAGGCGATGCGCGGCGGCATGCTGGTCGCCTCGTTCCCGGTCGAGATGGCCGACCAGGTGATGCTGGCCACCTCGACCGGCCAGTCGATCCGCTGCCCGGTCGATGGCATCTCGTTCCGCTCGCGCTCGGCGGGGGGCGTGCGGGTGTTCGACACCGGCGCGGGCGAAGAGGTCGTCTCGGTCGCGCGGATCGCCGATCAGGGCGACGAGGCGGAATGAGCGCGGCCCGGCTGCGGGCCTGGCTTCAGGCGCAGCCGGGCACGGTGACCTATGCCGCGGCGGCGGCGGCGCTGGGGCTGCAACCGCCCGGCACCATCGCGCAGGTGGCGGCCCTTCTGGAAACACTGATGGCCGAGGATGCCGCCGCCGGGCGGCCGTTTCTGGCGGCCCGCGTCGTCAGCCGCGCGACCGGCGCGCCCGCGCCGGGCTTCTACCAGACCGCGGCGCGGCTTGGCCGGGCGGATGTCGATGCGGCGGCCGAACGCGCCGCCTTGCCCGGCGCGCCCGAAGCGCCTAAACCCCCCGCATGACACAGACACTCCATATCGTCGGCGGCGGCATGGCGGGGGCCGAAGCCGCCTGGCAGGCCGCGGAACGCGGCATTCCCGTGGTCATCCACGAGATGCGGCCCCATGTCGGCACCTTTGCCCATCGCACCGGCAATCTGGCCGAGATGGTCTGTTCGAACTCGTTCCGGTCGGATGATGACGAACAGAACGCGGTGGGCCTTCTGCACTGGGAAATGCGGGCGGCGGGCGGGCTGATCATGGCGATGGCCGATGCCCATGCCCTGCCTGCGGGCGGCGCGCTTGCGGTGGACCGCGAGGCGTTTTCCGAAGCGGTGACGGCGCGGCTCAGGGCGCATCCGCTGATCTCGGTGACGGCCGAGGAAGTGACGGCCCTGCCCGCGGACGGCCACTGGATCATCGCCACAGGCCCGCTGACCTCGGGCGCGCTGGCCGAGGCGATCCGGGCCGAGACCGGCACCGAGGCGCTGGCCTTCTTCGACGCCATCGCCCCCATCGTGCACGCCGAGACGGTCGACCTGTCGATCGCCTGGCGCCAGTCGCGCTATGACAAGGGCGAGACCGAGGAAGAGCGCACCGCCTACCTGAACTGCCCGATGACCCGGCCCGAGTACGATGCCTTCATCGACGCGCTGCTGGCCGCCGACAAGACGGTGTTCCACGAGGGCGAGACGGCAGGTTATTTCGACGGCTGCCTGCCCATCGAGGTGATGGCCGAACGCGGGCGCGACACGCTGCGCCACGGGCCGATGAAGCCGGTCGGGCTGACCAATGCGCACCGGCCCACGGAAAAGCCCTATGCGGTGGTGCAGTTGCGGCGCGACAACGCGCTGGGCACGCTCTACAACATCGTGGGCTTCCAGACCAAGATGAAGTATGGCGCGCAAGTTGATGTTTTCCGTATGATTCCGGGGTTGCAGAACGCGGGCTTTGCGCGCCTGGGCGGCATCCACCGCAACACGTTCATCAACTCGCCCCGGCTGCTTGATGCGCAACTGCGGCTGCGCGCGCGGCCCCATATCCGCTTTGCCGGGCAGATCACCGGGGTGGAAGGCTATGTGGAAAGCGCCGCGATGGGCCTGCTGGCGGGGCGCCTGGCGGCGGCCGAGATGACGGGGCGCGCGCTGGCCGCGCCGCCGCCGGAAACGGCGACGGGCGCGCTGGTGAACCACATCACCGGCGGGGCGGATGCCAAGACCTTCCAGCCGATGAACGTGAACTTCGGCCTGTTTCCGCCGCTCGAGGACGCCCGCGGCGGCCGCAAGGGCCGCAAGGACCGCTACAAGGGCTACACCGACCGGGCGAAGGACCTCTTCACGGGATGGCTTCAGGGTCAGGGCTGATGTACCGGACCCGGTTCGCACCCTCGCCCACCGGGCCGCTGCATCTGGGCCACGCCTATTCGGCCATCCTTGCCCATGACCGGGCGCAAGCCGCGGGCGGGGCCTTTCTGGTCCGCATCGAGGATACCGACCGCGCCCGCTGCCGCCCGGCCTGGGAGGCCGCGATCCTTGACGACCTCGCCTGGCTGGGGCTGCGCTGGGAAATCCCGGTGCGGCGCCAGTCGGACCATCTGGCGGATTACGCCGCGGCGCTCGACCGGCTGATCGCGATGGGCCTTTGCTATCCCTGCCGCTGCACCCGCGCCGAGATCGCCGCCGCGGCGGCCGCGCCGCAGGAAGGCGCCGCGGCCCCGGTCTACCCCGGCACCTGCCGGGGCCGCCCGATGGCCGACCGCGCACCGGGCGATGCGATCCGGCTGGATCTGGCGCGCGCGCTGGCGCGGGCCGGGCCGCTGGATCTGGTGGAAACCGGACCCGCCCATGCCGGGGTGCACCGGCTTGACCCGGCCCGGATGCTGGCGGCGCAGGGCGACATCGTGCTGTCGCGCCGCGACATCGGGCCCGCCTATCATCTGAACGTGGTGGTCGATGACGCGCGGCAGGCCATCACCGAGGTGGTGCGCGGCGAAGACCTGTTCGCCGCCACCTTCCTGCACCGGCTGTTGCAGGCGCTGCTGGGGCTGCCGGTGCCGGTCTGGCACCATCACCGGCTGATCCGCGACGCGGCGGGCAAGCGGCTGGCCAAGCGCGACGACGCGCGCGCGCTGGCAAAGTACCGCGCCGAGGGGGCCACGCCCGCCGACATCCGGCGGATGTTGGGCCTCGCTCAGCCGCGCGGGTAGCCGCGCACCCGGTCCAGCACCCAGGTCAGCGGGGTGTCGACCCAGGCATCCGTCATGTAGGTCGCGTGGTCATGCCCCAGCGTGGGGAAGAAATCGACCGTGCCGGGGGCCAGCACCCTTGGCGGGCCGGACAGCGCACCGACACCTTCGGTCTTCAGCCTGTCACGGACGGCGGCATTCTCGGGCTCGGAGGATTCGGTGAAGGTCGACAGGAAGAAGGCGTGGCGGCGGTTGTCCCTGACCCAGTCGGTGAAACGGTCCTCTTCCCCGAACAGCGCATCGAGCAGCACCACCCCCGCCACCCGCCGCCCCGCCCCGCCGACCGAGATCGCATAGGCCAGCGGGTTGTAGCCGCCGGAATAGGCCACAAGGATCACGGGCATCGCGGCGAAGGCCATCTTTGCCACCGGGTTGCCCCAAAGCTCGGCCAGCGCCAGCGCCCCTTCGGCCAGGAAGCGGGAGAAGAACCCCGGCTCCCAGAACCGGCCCGCGCTGGAATCCAGCGCGTCGACCGCGAACTGCGGCGCAAGGAAGGCCGCGTTCAGTCCCGAATCCTCGAGCTGGTCCAGCACCTTCTGGCGTTCCACCACGTCGCGTTCCAGGATGGTCTGGTTGCCATGGAAGAACACGACGATGCAGCCCTTGCGCTGCAGATCGAACCCGCTGGGCAGCGCCGCCAGCACGCGCTGGTCGGAATAGGTGGGGTCGAGATAATAGACCCCGCCGCGGGGCGAGGTATGGCCCAGCCGCCCGTCGCGGGTCTGCACGTCAAGGAAGGGCTTGCCGTCATCGGGGCGCGGGCCGTTGTAGGGAAAGGGCGAATTGGCGAAGCGGTAATACAGGGCTTTCATCTCGGGAAGGGGTCCGCGCGGCAGGGCCGCCGCGGCCCGGCGCGGCAGCAGGGCAGCCGCGAGAGGCGCGGCCAGACAGGCCCCGAACGCACGCCGGGTCAGGCGTGGCGCGCGCGGGGCGACGGGATGGGCAGGGCCTTGAGGCTGCATCGAAATCCGCCATTGGATCGGGCGCCAACCTAGCACGGCCATGCACAGGGGCAATGGCCCGCCGCCCCCCCGCGCGGTGGGCCGCCGATGGGACAGGGGCGGGCAGACGGCGCGACGCGGGGCCGGGGGATCTGTCGCGCCCGTCCACGCTGCTTCTCACACCACAGGGTAAGCGCCCGACCGCGGGTGGGCGCTGCACCGGTCACGGTCTGCGCTTTATGGTGCGGTTCCTCCCACGGATGAGCCCGCGCGGTTCCGCCACGGAAGCGCCCGCCCATCAGGGCGGTCGGGCGCTGGCCCGGGGGCGCTTTGCGCTGCTCCCCCGGGCCGGGGAACCGTCGCGCCCGCCTACCCCGTCTCTCACACCACAGGGTAAGCGCCCGACCGCGGGTGGGCGCTGCACCGGTCACGGTCTGCGCTTTATGGTGCGGTTCCTCCCACGGATGAGCCCGCGCGGTTCCGCCAAGGAAGCGCCCGCCCTCCGGGGCGGTCGGGCGCTGGCCCGGGGGGCGCCTGCGCGCTGTTCCCCCGGGCCGGGGGGGGAGGCGTGGCGATTGTCCACGCTGCCTCCCACCACACAGGGCCATCGCCCGACCGCGGGCGGGCGCTGCGCGGGTGACGGTCGTCGCTTTATGGCGCGGCTTCTCCTGCGGGTAAGCCCGCCCCCGACGCCAAGGAAGCGCCCGCCCGATGGGGCGGTCGGGCGCTGGCCCGGGGGCGCTTTGCGCTGCTCCCCCGGGCCGGGGAACCGTCGCGCCCGCCTACCCCGTCTCTCACACCACAGGGTAAGCGCCCGACCGCGGGTGGGCGCCTGCGCGCTGTTCCCCCGGGCCGGGGAACCGTCGCGCCCGCCTGCCCTGTCTCCGGCACACCATAGGCCCCCCCAGCCCCGGGGGGCGCCCCTGTCCCTGCCCCCTCTGTCTCACGCTCCACGCCCCCCATCCTGCAACACGGGCTTTCACCCGGGCCGATCCCGCTCTACCGTCGGAAAACTGTTACCGGCAGCGCCTATCGGTGCCGCCCAGTGCCGCCGCGGCGGCCCGGACGAAACGAGGACAGCCATGGACCCGCGACCCAAGCCCGAACCCGCCCGCCCCGAGGATGACGACACCCCCGGCGCCGGCGAGTATTACGAGGGCCTGACTGCCGACCGCGCCGAGGGCGACGAGACGCTGGTGGAACCCGATGTCCCCGACACCGAGCCGGGGGCCGAGGGCGACTTTACCGACGAAAGCCCCGATGACGGCACCACCGGTGCCGCGCCCGGATCGCGCAGCAAGCCGCGCAAGCGGCCCTCGGCGATCAGCGGCAAGAAGTTCCGCAAGCGCGATCTCGTGCGGGTCGACGACCTGCGGCCGACGCTGGCCAACCGCATTCACGCCGACCACCCCGACCTGCCCCGCGGCGCGCGGATCAGCCGACAGGAACTGGCGCGCTACCGCATGCTGCTGATGGAAGAGCTTCTTCAGCAGGAACATGGCGAATTCACCGAACTTGACCGGCAGGTGGTGGAAAGCATCGCCCGGCAGGACACGATCTCGGAGAACAGCGAAGAGGAATTCGACGAGCACCGCACCTTCGGCGAGCGGGTTTCCGACCATCTGGCCAGCTTCGGCGGAAGCTGGTGGTTCCTGTTGTCCTTCGCCGGGGTGCTGATGGTCTGGGTCTCGCTCAACCTCGTCATGGGGGCCACCCGTGCCTTCGACCCCTACCCGTTCATCCTGCTGAACCTGGTCCTGTCCTGCATCGCCGCCATTCAGGCGCCCGTCATCATGATGAGCCAGAAGCGGCAGGAGGCGAAGGACAGGCTGCGCGCGCTGGGTGACTACCGGGTGAACCTGAAGGCCGAACTCGAGGTGCGCCACCTGCACGAGAAGCTGGATTACCTGATCTCGCGCCAGTGGCAGCGGCTGGCCGAGATGCAGCAGATGCAACTGGAAACCATGCACGAGCTGCGCGACACCAAGAAGGCGAAGAAGCCCGCCCGCGGCAGCGGCAGCCCCCCAGCCGACGAGGGCTGACCGGCAAGCCGCCGCGCGTCCGCCGCGGTGCAGGCTTGGCCTCGTTGACGCGGGCGGTACAATCTGCGATGGCACGCCCCCCGCGCCCAAGGAAGGAAGACCCCATGCCCGAAATGCCGCTGGACCGCGCCGAACAGGATCTGCTTGCCGTTCTGCGGCGGCTGCAGGGCGAACGGGGTGTGGTGGATCGCGATTCGCTGCTGGTCGAGGCGCGCGGCCAGGGTGTCGAGGTCGGCCGCCCGCTGGTGCGGCTGAAGGCGCTGGGGCTGGTCGAGGAGGTCGAGGAACGCCCCGGCCTGCTGCGCCGCCTGTTCGGCGCCCGGCGGCGGACGGTCATCCGCCTGCTGCCCGCAGCCCCGGCCCCCGTCGCGGCCGCGGCCCCCCGGGTGGCGCCGCGCCCGGCAGGCGAGCCCCGGGCCGAACCGCCCCTGGCCGCGTCGCCCGCGGTGGCGGTTGCCGCACCCGTGCCGGCGCCGGAGCCGGTGGCCGAGGATCAGGCCACCCCTGCGGTGCAGCCCGAAGCACCCGTGGCCCCCGGCCCGGTCGCTGATGAACCGGCGCCCGAGGCCGAGGCTGCTCCTGTGCCCGAACCGGCCCCCGCCCCCGAACCGGCCCCCGCCCCCGAACCGGCCCCCGCCCCCGAGCCCGCCCCCGCCCCGCGCCGGGCCGCGGCGCCGCGGCCGCGGATCCGGCTTGACGAATACACCGACGAGATCGGCGGCCAGCCGTTCGACGACGCGGCGCTGGGGGGGCCGGCCCCGGTCGATCCGGCCGTGCTCGACGGCCTGCGCGAGATGCTGGACAGCCTTGGGATGGAACTGACGGGCGCGGGCGAACTTCTGGTGGCCGATCGCATGGCCACCGGTGCCAGCGCGGGCGACGCGCTGTCGCAGGTGGTGCTTTACGCCATCGCCCACGGGGTGCGGCACGATCTGGATTCGGGCGGCGAGGGCGCGGCGCTGGGGTTGCAGGACTACGCCGTGGAAGTGATGCGCGAGATGGAAAAGCTGCGCGACGCGGGCGCCATCGGCGAGGCCCGGTTCGAGGCCGACATGCGCCGCATCTGGTGGCTGTTCGAAGTCAGCGACGACCGCGCCGCGCGGGCCGAGGACGTGCTCTCGGACCCGGTGGGCGGCATGGCCCCGCCCGCGGTGCTGCCCGACGACCTGCGCCCCGCGCGCCCCGCCGAGGATGACGACGGCGCGGCCTTCTGAGGCCGCGCCCGCCCGCCTACTTGATCCCGGCGCGCATGAAGCTTTGCACGAAGGCGCGCTGGAACAGCAGGAACCCCACCAGAAGCGGCCCCGAGGTCATCAGCGTGGCCGCATTGATGACCGACCAGTGCACCCCGCTGTCAGAGGCCGAGAAGATCGACAGCCCGACCGTCAGCGGCCGCGCCGACACCGAATTGGTGATGATGAGCGGCCAGACATAGTTGTTCCAGTGCGCCGACACCGAGATCAGCCCGAAGGCGACATAGGTGGGCTTGGCCAGCGGCACATAGACCCGGCGGATCAGCGTCAGAAGCGACGCGCCCTCGATCCGCGCGGCATCGTCCAGTTCGGTGGGCACCTGAAGGAAGGTCTGGCGCAACAGGAAGATGAAGAAGGCCGATGCCATGTAGGGCAGCCCGATCCCCACGATCGAATCGGTCAGCCCCAGGATACGCATGGTGCGGTAGTTTTCCACCAGCAGCACGTCGGGCATCACCATCAGTTGCAACAGGACCAGCAGGAACAGCACCTGCTTGCCCGGAAACCTCAGACGGGCGAAGGCGAATGCCGCGAAGGTGCCCAGAACAAGCTGCACCGCAAGGATCACGGTGACCAGGATCACCGTGTTCAGGAAGTAGCGCGCGAAGGGCGCCTGCACCCAGGCGGCGGGGAAGTTTTCCAGCGTCAGCGGGGCCAGCAGGTCGAAATGCGTCTCGTAGGCGGCGGGATGGAAGGCAGTCCAGACCGCATAGGCCAGCGGCGCGATCCACAGGATGGCCAGCAGCCAGCCGCCCAGCGTGGCGAGTTTGTCCCACAGGCTCATTTGTAATGCACCCGCCGGTCGATCAGCACCACCTGCCCCAGCGCCAGAAGCGACAGGATCACGATCATCACCACCGTCAGCGTGGCGGCATAGGCGGTGTCCCAGAACTGGAACCCCACGCGGTAGATGTAGAAGAACAGGATGTTGGTCGCGTTGTCGGGCCCGCCCTGCGTCATCTGGAAGATGTGATCCACCAGCCGCACCGCGTCGATCACCGCGTTGACCGAGATGAAGAGCGTGGTGGGCATGATCATCGGCAGGGTGATCCGGCGGAAGATCTGCCAGCGGCTGGCGCCCTCCAGCCGGGCGGCCTCGATCAGCGTGGGGGGAATCGTCTGCAAGGCGGCAAGGTAGAAGATCATGAAGAACCCCGCCTCTTTCCAGACCGCCACCGCCGCCACGGCGTAAAGCGCGGTGGATCCGGTGCCCAGCAGGTTCTGCGCGTGCAGCCCGAACAGCCCGCGGATCTGGTCGATCAGGCCGAAGCCCGGGGTGTAGAAGAAGATCCAGATGTTCGCGACCGCGATCAGCGGCAGCACGGTGGGGGTGAAGAAGGCCATCCGCAGGAAGGCCCGCCCCGCCACCCGCCCCTGCACCAGAAGCGCCATGACCAGCGCCAGCCCCATCGACAGCGGCACCGTGACCAGCGCATAGACCAGGTTGTTGCGCATCGCCTGCCAGAACACCGGGTCGGCGATCATGCGTTCGTAGTTCTTCAGCCCCACGAAATGCGACGGCCGGGCCCCCCGCGCGGTGGACCAGAACGAGGCGATGATCGTCTCGACCGCGGGCACATGCATGAAGGTTGCCAGCACGACAAGCGCGGGCAGCAGCATCAGCCAGGCATGGATCGTCTCGCGCCGCATGGGGGCTCCGGTGGAAACGGGGGGCCGGATGGCCCCCCGGACGGCAGGGATCGGGTTACTGGTAGGACGCCAGCGCGGCGGTCGCCTTGGCCTGCGCGTCCTTCAGCGCGGTGGCCACGTCCTTCTGGCCCGACATGATCGCTTCCAGCGCGTCGTTCAGGTACTGGGTGACGGCGACGTTCTGATAGACCGTCAGCTCGGGACCTGCGTATTTCAGCTGGTCGCGCGCCACCAGCGCGCCGGGCACCTTGGTCACATAGTCCTTCAGCGCGGGGGTTTCCCAGTCATCGGGGCGCGGGGCGACATAGCCCGTGGCCATCGTCCACTTGGCGGCCTGTTCGGGCGCGGTCATCCATTGCACGAAGTCCACCGCGGCCTTCTTCTGTTCGTCGGTCGACTGCTTGAACAGGTACCAGTTCCCGCCGCCTGTGGGCGCGCCGAAGGTCTTCTTGGCGGGCAGGAAGCCCACGCCAAAGGGGAAGGGCGCGTTCTTGGTGATGTTGGTCAGGTTGCCCGTGGTGGTCCAGATGATCGCCGCGTTGCCCTCGAAGAAGGCCTTGGGCGTGGCGCCCCAGTCCAGCGTGCCGGGTTCCATCACCTTGTACTTGGTGGTCAGGTCCGCCATGAACTGCGCGGCCTCGATGGCGGCGGGGCTGTCGAAGGCGACCGACTTGCCATCCGGCGCGCCGAGCGTGGCGCCGTTCGGGATCGCAAGGCCCTGGAAAAGCCAGTAGGGGAACCCCGCGGTGGGAATGCGCACGCCCCATTGCGTGACCTTGCCGCCGGCGTCGCGCACCGTCAGCTTCTGCGCGTCGGCGACCAGTTCATCCCAGCTTGCGGGCGCGTGGTCGGGGTCCAGCCCCGCCTTCTTGAAGGCGTCCTTGTTCCAGTACATGACCGGGGTCGAGCGCTGGAACGGGATGCCGTAGGTCTTGCCGTCCACCTGGCTGTTGGCCATGAACGCGGGGTAGAAGCCGCCCAGCCAGCTCTGCTTCTTGTCAGCCGAGACATAGTCGTCGAAGGGCACCACCATGTCCTCGTCGATCAGGTCGTAAAGCTCGGCCGCGCCGATCACCGCCAGTTGCGGCGGGTTGCCGCCCTTGGCCGCGGTCAGCGCCTTGGCGATGGTCGAGGTGTAGTCGCCCGTGTAGACCGGCTTGATGTCGACGCCCGGGTGGGCCTTCATGTACTCGGTCGTCAGGTCCTGGATCGTCTGCGCGGCACCGCCGCCGACGGCCACGGGAAAGAAGAACTGCAGATCCACCGCCATCGCGGGGGCCGCCAGCAGCGCCGCCACGGCGGTGGCGCCAAGGGTTGTCGTCAGTCGAAAGAGGGTCATCAGGCACGTCCTTCGTTGGCTTGGGCTTCGTTGGCTTGGGCTTCGTTGGCTTGGGCTTCGTTGGCTTGGGCTTCGTTGGCTTGGGCTTCGTTGGCTTGGGAAAGACCGCCGCCGGGCGCCAGCGCAAGGCCGGTGGCGGCATCGAACAGCCGCAGCGCCTCGGGCGCCCAGCCGATGTAAAGCGCCGCGTCCGCGGGCAGGCCCGCGCGGGCGGGCTGGCGCAAGACCGCCTCGCTGCCCGCCACGTCCAGCGTCACCAGAAGGTCGGCGCCAAGGTATTCCGCGGATTTCACCCGCGCCGGCGCGCCCGCGGCGGCAAAGTGCATGTCTTCCGGCCGCAGCCCCGCCATCGCGCCGCCGGGCAGGCCCAGCCGGTCGGCGGGGATCAGGTTCATCGGCGGGCTGCCGATGAAGCGGGCGGCAAAGGTGCTGGCGGGATGGGCGTAGATCTCTTGCGGGGTGCCTTCCTGTTCCACCCGGCCCGCGTTCATCAGCACGATGCGGTCGGCCATCGTCATCGCCTCGACCTGGTCGTGGGTGACATAGACCATCGTCAGCCCCAGCCGCTTCTGCAGGGCGCGGATCTCGACCCGCATCTCGGCGCGCAGCTTGGCATCGAGGTTCGACAGCGGCTCGTCCATCAGGCAGACGGGGCGTTCCGAAATCACCGCCCGGGCCAGCGCCACACGCTGCTGCTGGCCGCCCGACAGTTGCGCGGGCTTGCGGTCCAGCAGCGTCTCCAGCCCCATGATCTGCGCCACGCGGGCCAGACGCGGCGCCATCTCGGCCTTGGCCGTCCCGCGCACCGACAGGCCGAAGGTGATGTTCTCGGCCACCGTCAGGTGCGGAAACAGCGCGTAGCTCTGGAACACCATCGCGATGTCGCGCTGTGCCGGCGGCAGGTCGCCCAGGCTGCGCCCCGCCATCACGATCTCGCCCGCGGTCGGCGCCTCGAACCCCGCGATCAGGCGCAACAGCGTGGACTTGCCGCAGCCCGAGGGGCCCAGAAGCACCGTCAGCGCGCCCGCGGGGATCTCGAACGAGACATCCTGCACGGCGGCATGGGTGGAAAAGCGCTTGCCAAGGCCGCGCAGGCTGATGCCCGGCGCGGCGGCGAACGGGGTTCGGGTCGGGGTCTGGGTCCGGGCGACATCACGCATGATCGCGGGATACTAGCCGTCCACGACGGTCTCACAAACAGTTTGTGAAGGATTTGTAACAACCCACCACCTCACGAACCCGTGATCGCAGCCGACCTGGCGCCGGTCAGCGAGCCGGTTCGTCTTCGAACAGCTCGCCGAAGCGCCGCCGAAGCTCGGGCAGTTCGCTCATGATCGAGGACAGATGCGCCCGCATCGCGGCGCTTGCGGCCTCGGGCGCGCCCGCCTCGACCGCCGCGACGATGGCACGGTGCTGGGCGATGATGACCGGCAGGGGCGACATCGCCTCGATCGCCAGGAACCGCACCCGGTCCATCTGCGCCTTCACGGTTTCCAGCATCCGCCAGGCCATCGGGCATTCGGCGATGGCGGCCAGTTCCGCATGGAACGCCTCGTCCAGGAAATAGAACCGCGCGCGGCTCTCCTCGCGCGCCTGCGGCTCGCGCGCGGCCAGCGCTTCCTGTTCGGCCAGCAGCTCGGCCAGCCGCCGCTTGCCCGCGGGCGTGGCCTTCACCGCCGCCTCGCCCGCGATGGCGATTTCCACCGCCTGCCGGATGAAGCGGGCATCGGCCACCGCATTCATCGAGATGCGCGCCACCTGCGTGCCACGCTGCGGCAGCACCCGCACCAGCCCGGCTTCGGACAGTTTGATGAAAGCCTCGCGCACCGGCTGGCGGGAAATCGCGAACCGGCGCGCGATCTCCTGTTCCGACAGCATCTCGCCCGCCTCGACCTGATGGGTGATGATGGCCAGCCTGAGCGCGCGCAGCACATGGGCCGCGATCGGCTCGTGCGGCTGACGGTCGGGGATGTCGAAGGGCTTCACCATGCCCCCGGTGATGGCACATCCTGCGCGCGTTGACAACGGCATACTACCATTCTAGTATGGCGACAGATCCCGGCGGCCCTCCGCACGGGACGACGGCAAGCGGCAGGGCCGGGAGGGCCCCGCCGTCGGCATCACAACTGGGGAGGATCAGCGTGACAGACTTCATCATCAACCGCCGGGGCGTTCTTGGCGGGGCGGCGGGCGCGGCGGCTCTGGCCATGCTGGGCCAGCGGGCGGCGGCCCTGACGATGCCTTCGGCGCCGGTGTCGCTGAACATCGTGGACGTGGCGGGCAACCTGGCGCTGACCAAGACGCCGTTGCAGAACTATGCCAAGGCGAACCCGAAATACGTCTCGGCCATCAACTTCTCCAGCGCGCCCGCGCCGGAACTGCCGGGCAAGATCAAGGCCCAGCAGGGCGCCAACCGGGTCGACATCGACCTGGTGCTGACCGGGACCGATGCGCTGTCGGCCGGGGTGGACCAGGGCATCTGGCTGAAGCTGCTGCCCGACCATGCGGGCGACCTGCCGAAGCTGGACGAGATCTATCTGCCGCAGGCCGCCAAGATGCAGGCGCTGGCGCAGGGCTTCGGGGTCGAGGTCAGCTACTACCCCTCGGGGCCGCTGATCGAATACATGCCCGACCGGGTCAAGCAGGTGCCCACCACCGCCGAAGAGCTGCTGGCCTGGGCCAAGGCCAACCCCAACAAGTTCATGTATGCCCGCCCCGCCAACTCGGGCCCCGGGCGGACCTTCCTGATGGGGCTGCCCTGGATCCTGAAGGACAAGGACCCGATGGACCCGGTGAACGGCTGGGACAAGACCTGGGCCTATCTGGACGAGATCGGCAACTACATCGAGTATTACGCCACCGGCACCACGCCCACGATGAAGGAACTGGGCGAAGGCACCCGCGACATCATCGCCACCACCACCGGCTGGGACATCAACCCCCGCGTGCTGGGCATCGTGCCGAAAGAGGCCAAGGTGGGCACGCTGGCCGGGTTCCACTGGGTGACGGACGCGCATTACATGTGCATCCCGAAGGGCGTCAGCGACGACAAGCTGGCCGTTCTGCTGGATCTCATGCGCTACATGCTGACCCCCGAGGCGCAGGCCTATGCCTATGACGAGGGCTATTTCTACCCCGGCCCGGCGGTGAAGGACGTGCCGATCACCCTGGCGCCGAAGTCGAGCCAGGACGCGATCGCCGAATACGGCCGCCCGGAATACGACAAGATGATCGCCGACAACCCCAAGGAACTGCCGCTGCCCGCGCAGACGATGGTCACGGCCTTCAGCATGTGGGACAAGAAGATCGGCGCCAAGAAGGGCTGACCCTGCGTCGGGCCCGGGCGACCCCCGGGCCCGCTGTTCCGCTTCCTTCCCTTTCCCCTCGCAAGGGCACCATGGCGATTCATTCCAAAGACTTCCGCACCCTGCGGCTTGACGGCGTGCAGCGCGATTTCGGCGCCTTCAACGCGCTCAAGGGCATCAGCCTGACCATCGCGCGCGGCGAGTTCGTGGCGCTTCTGGGCCCCTCGGGCTGCGGCAAATCCACCGCGCTGAACTGCGTCGCGGGGCTTCTGCCGCTGACCGGGGGCACGATCAGCCTTGATGACAGGCGGATCGACACGCTGAGCCCCGAGGATCGCGGCTTCGGCATGGTGTTCCAGAACTACGCGCTTTTTCCGCACATGAGCGTGGCCAGGAACGTGGGCTTTGGCCTGGCCATGCGCAACGAGCCGCGCGCCCGGATCGCCGAGAAGGTGGCCGAGGCGCTGCGGCTGGTGCGGCTGGAGGGGCAGGCCGACAAGCTACCCGGCCAACTGTCGGGCGGCCAGCAGCAGCGCGTGGCGATCGCCCGCGCCATCGTGGTCGCGCCGCCGCTGGTGATGATGGACGAGCCGCTGTCGAACCTCGATGCCAAGCTGCGGCTTGAAATGCGGGCCGAGATCCGGCGCATCCATGCCCATCTGGGCTCGGCCACCATCTATGTGACCCATGACCAGGACGAGGCGCTGAGCCTGGCCGACCGCATCGTGGTGATGCGGCAGGGCGAGGTGCGCCAGGTCGGCACGCCGGAAGAGCTTTACACCCGGCCCGCCACGGTGGACGTGGCCGAGTTCATGGGCTTTCGCAACATGCTGCCCGCCACGCTCGATGGCGCAGGCGGCGGCGCGCGCGCGCGGGTGACGGTGGATGGCGCGGCCTGCGAAGGTACGCCGGTCGGGCCCCTTGCGCCCGGCGCCGTGACGCTGGCGATCCGCCCCGAGGATCTGCGCCCGCAGGATGACGGGCCGCTGGCCGCGCGGGTCGATCAGGTGGAATACCGCGGCCGCGCCTTCTTCGGCATCGCCACCACGCCCGCCGGCACCGCGCTGCATTTCCGCGCGCCCTCGCGGGTCGAGCCCGGCACCGCGCTGCGCTTCGGCGCCGACCCCGACCGCATCCTGATCTACGGGGGCGCGGCATGACCGGCGCCGCCCTGCCCCGCAGGCCCGGCCTGCGCGAACGGCTGGCCCGGCGCGGGCTTGACGGCACCACGCTGCTGGTGCTGCCCGCCGCGCTGGCGATCCTGGCGCTGTTCGTCTATCCGTTCATCGAGGGCCTGGTGCTGTCGTTCCTGCCCAAGCAGGGCGGCCCGCTTGCGAACTATGCCAAGTTCTTCGGCGATCCCTACCTGTGGAAGACGATCCCGACCACGCTGGGCCTCGCCATTCCGGCGACGCTGGCCAATATCGCGCTGTCGGTCCCGGTGGCGCTGCGCGTGCGCCGGATGAAGCGGCAGCGGCTTCTGACCACGATCCTGGTGATCCCGATCACGCTGGGCACCGTGCTCGTGGCCGAGGGGCTGTTGAACTACCTCGGCCCGCAGGGCTGGCTGAACCGCACGCTGATGGCGCTGCACCTGATCGACCGGCCGGTGCGGCTGGTGCACAATTACTGGGGCGTGCTGTGGTCGCTGGTCATCGCGGGCTTCCCCTTCACCTTCCTCCTGACACTCTCGTATGTCTCGGGGATCGACCCGAACCTGGAACGCGCCGCCGCCACCCTGGGCGCGGGGCCGCGGGCGCGGTTTCGCACCGTGCTCTTGCCGCTGATGGCCTCGGGGCTGGCGATCACCTTCTGCCTCAGCTTCGTGCAGGCCTTCGCGGTCTATCCCTCGGCGGTGCTGGTGGGGGCGCCCGCGGGCTCGACCCGGGTGATTTCCATCGCGGCCTTCCAGGCGGCCTACGAGGTCTATGACGACAGCCTGGCCTCGTCGATCGCCATGATCATGGCCGCGATCCAGCTGGTGATCGTGGTGCTGGTGCTGGCCGGGCGCAGCCTGTTCTACCGCGGCCCCGCCGGAGGAGGCAAAGGATGACGCAGAACCGCACATCGATGCTCGACCGGATCTGGATCCTGGCGGTCTGGACCTTCGTCGGCTTCTTCATCCTGAACCTGGCCGCCATCGTGGGCGCGGTGGCGGTGAACAGCGTCGCCACGCGCTGGCTGGGCACCTGGCTGCCCAAGGCCTACACCTGGCACTGGTATGCCGATGCCTGGAGCGAGTTCCAGCTTGGCAACATCCTGACGGTGACGTTCGAGGTCGTGGGGGCGGTCGTGCTGCTCTCGGGCCTGCTGGGGGTGCCCGCGGCCTATGCGCTGTCGCGCCGCGACTTTCCGGGCAAGAAGGCGGTGATGCTGCTGTTCCTGCTGCCGCTGCTGGTGCCGCCGATGACGATCGGCATTCCGCTGGCGACCGTGCTGTACCGCTTTGGCCTGGGCGGCACGATCTGGGGGGTGATCCTGGCGAACCTGGTACCCTCGCTGCCCTTCGTGATCCTGATCACCATCCCCTTCATCGACCAGATCGACCAGCGGGTGGAACAGGCCGCCCGCGTGTTCGGCGCCAATACGCTGCGGCTCTTTACCCATGTCCTCGTGCCGCTGCTGACGCCCGGGATCCTCGCCGCGCTGCTGCTGGTGCTGGTGCGCACCATCGCGATGTTCGAGCTGACGTTCCTGACCTCGGGGCCCACCTCGCAGACGCTTGTGGTCGCGCTCTATTATGCGGTGTCGGCGGCCGGGGTGCGCGCGGGCCAGTCGGTCGATGCGATGGCGATGATCTACATGGTCACCACGCTCGTGTGGCTGGTGATCGCGCTGCGCTTCGTGAACCCCACCCAGATCGTCGGCCGCCAGGCCGCCGCCCGCGACTGAGACCAAGGAAGCCCCATGCCCCTGCATCCCGACCGCCTGTTTCCCGCCGATCCCGCGAGCCGCGCCATCGCGCGCCGTCTTTACGACGCGGTGAAGGCGCTGCCGATCGTCAGCCCGCATGGCCACACGAACCCCGCCTGGTTCGCCGAGGACACGCCCTTCCCCGACCCCGCGCAACTGCTGATCGTGCCGGATCACTACATCTTCCGGATGCTGATGAGCCAGGGGATGCGGCTTGAGGATCTGGGCGTGCCGCGGCGCGACGGCGGGCCGGTGGAAACCGACGGCCGGGCGATCTGGCGCCGCTTCGCCGGGGCCTATCACCTGTTCCGCGGCACGCCCTCGCGGCTCTGGCTGGAACACACGCTGGAAACCCTGTTCGGGGTGACCGACCGGCTGTCGGCGGCCACTGCGGATGCGATCTACGACCGCATCGCCGGGTGCCTGACCCGGCCCGACTACCGGCCCCGCGCGCTCTACGAGCGGTTCAACATCGAGGTGATCTCGACCACCGAAGGGGCGCTTGACCCGCTGGTCCACCACGCGGCGCTGCAACGGTCGGACTGGCGCGGGCGGGTGGTCACGGCCTACCGGCCCGACGACATCGTGGACCCGTCGGCCGACGGCTTTGCCGGACGCATCGCGGATCTGGGCGCGCTGACGGGCGAGGATACCGCGACCTGGGCCGGCTACCTGCGCGCCCACCGCGCCCGGCGACGGCATTTCATCGCCCACGGCGCCACCTCGTCGGACCACGGCCACCCGACCGCGCGGACCGCGAACCTGTCGGCCTCCGAGGCGGCGGCGCTCTATGCCCGGGTCCTGGCGGGCGGCACGGCGGAAGAGCATGACCTCTTCCGCGGCCAGATGCTGACCGAGATGGCGAAGATGAGCCTGGATGACGGGCTGGTGCTGCAGATCCACCCCGGCAGCTTCCGCAACCATTCGCCGGGTCTTTTCGCCGCCTTCGGCCGCGACAAGGGCGCCGACATCCCGACGCGAACCGATTACGTCCACATGCTGAAGCCGATGCTGGATGCGGTGGGGCTGGAACCCGGGCTGACGGTGATCGTCTTCACGCTGGACGAGACCGCCTATGCCCGCGAACTCGCGCCGCTGGCCGGGGTCTATCCCTGCCTGCGGCTGGGGCCGCCCTGGTGGTTCCACGACAGCCCCGAAGGGATGCTTCGGTTCCGCGAACAGGCGACCGAGACGGCGGGGTTCTACAACACCGTGGGCTTCAACGACGACACCCGCGCCTTCCCCTCGATCCCGGCGCGGCACGACATGGCGCGGCGGGTGGATTGCGCCTTCCTCGCCGGGCTGGTGGCCACCCACCGGCTGGACGAGGACGAGGCCGCCGAGGTGGCGCAGGATCTGGCCTACCGGCTGGCGAAAAGGGCCTACCGGCTGTGAGCGATCGCCGCGCGCCCGCGCCCCCGGCCCTGCGCCGAACGTGAAACGGAGCCGACATGACCGACCGCCTCTGCCTTGCCACCCTGCCCCGCCTGCCCGCCCGCGTCGCCCGGCCCGCCCATGACCGCGGCGCCCTGCGGATCGGGATCGTCCACCTGGGCATCGGCGCCTTCCACCGCGCGCATCAGGCCGCCTATACCGATGCGACGCTGGCCGCCGATCCGACCTGGGCGATCGCGGGCGTCTCGCTGCGCAGCCCCGACACGCGCGACGCGCTGGCCCCGCAGGACGGGCTTTACACGCTGGCCACCCGCTCGGCCGAGGGCGACGCCTTCCGCATCATCGGATCGGTGCCGCGCCTCCTGGTCGCGCCCGAAGACCCCGAGGCGGTGCTGGCGCTGATGGCGGCACCCGCGACCCGGATCGTGTCGCTGACGGTGACGGAGAAGGGCTACTGCCACCTGCCCGCCACCGGCACGCTGGACGAGGCGCATCCCGACATCGTCCATGACCTCGCCCACCCCGCCACCCCCCGGTCCGCCGTGGGCTTCATCGTCGAGGCGCTCGACCGCCGCCGCCGCGCGGGCGTGGCGCCCTTCACGGTGCTGTCCTGCGACAACCTGCCGGCCAACGGCCATACGCTGGCCCGGGTCGCCACCCGGCTGGCCGAGCTGCGCGACCCCGCGCTGGGCGCCTGGGTGGCGGCCCACGTCGCCTTTCCCTCGACCATGGTCGACCGGATCGTGCCCGCCACGACCGAGGCCGACCGCGCCTTCGTGGCGGCGGCCACCGGGCTGGCCGATGGCTGGCCCATCGTGACCGAAGCCTTCACCCAATGGGTGATCGAGGATCATTTTCCCCAAGGCCGCCCGGCCTGGGAGACCGCGGGCGCGACGCTGGTGGCCGATGTGACGCCGTTCGAGCTGGCAAAGCTGCGGCTGCTGAACGCAAGCCATTCCTCGCTGGCCTATCTGGGCTATCTTGCCGGGCACGAGACGGTGGCCGAGGCGATGGACGCCCCCGGCTTCGGCGCGCTGGTGGAACGGCTGATGGACGAGGTCGCCCCCACCCTGCCACCCCTGCCCGGCTTCGACGTGCCCGCCTACCAGCGCGAATTGCGCGCGCGCTTCCGCAACCCGGCGCTGCGGCACCGGCTTTACCAGATCGCGATGGATGGCTCGCAGAAGCTGCCGCAGCGGATGCTGGGCACGGTGCGCGACCTGATCGCGGCCGGGCGGCCCTTCCCCTGCCTCGCGCTGGGGGTGGCTGGCTGGATGCGCTATGCCGCGGGCTTCGACGAGGCCGACGCGCCGATCACGGTACAGGACCCGCTGGCCGCCACCTTCCGCGTCCGTCTGGCCGGCCGCCGCGATGCCGAGGCGATCCACGCGACCGCGCTGAGCCTGACCGAGGTCTTCGGCAGCGACCTGCCCGCCGACCCCGTCTTCACCGCCGCGACCCGCGCGGCGCTGGAACGGATCATGGACCGGGGCGCTGCACGGGCGGTGGCGGGCTAAAGCGCGCCTGCACCGCCTCTTCCACCGACCGGAAGACATGCCCCGCCCCGAAGGCGGCGATCAGCCCGGTGCGCGTGGCCTCGGCGGCCGCGCGGTCGTTTTCCAGCCGCGCCAGCGCCAGTTCGATGCCGTGCGCGCGCAGGCCCGCCAGCGTCTCGGCAAAGACCCGCGCCCCGGTGACATCGACGCCGATCACCCCCGTCGCCTCGATCACCACGCGCCGCAGCCCCGGCACCGTCGCCGCCTCGGCCCGCAGGCGCGCGCCGATCACGCGGGCGTTCAGGAAGGTCAGCGGCGCCGCCACCGCGAAGACCAGCACGCCCGGCACCGTCTCGCCCGCCGCGCCGGGGGCCTGCGTCCACCAGACCGTGGTCCCCGGCACCCGCGCCATGGGCCCGGCGCCGGGGCGCGCGATGGTGTAAAGCGCATGCGCCAGCGACATCAGCACCGCCAGCCACACGCTCTGGCTGACCGGCAGCAGGATCACCAGCCCCGCCGCCGCCAGCGCCAGCGCCAGTTCCGCCGGGCTTTGCCGCGCGATGCGGCGCAGGTCGCCCAGCCGGATCAGGTGCACCCCCACCATCAGCAAAACCCCGCCAAGCGCCGCCTGCGGCAGAAGGGCGGTCAGCCCGCCCGCAAAGACGGCAAGCGCCAGCGTGACGGCGACCGCAAGCAGCCCCGCGGCCTGGCTGTGCGCGCCCGCCTCGATCAGCGCCGCGGTGCGCGGGGGGCTTGCGTTCACCGCAAAGCCCCCGGCCAGCCCCGACAGGACCGCCCCGGCCCCGATGGCGACAAGATCGGGCGCGGGCGCATCATCCTCCACCCCGTCCTGCTGGCGCACGGCGGCGGTCTGGATCAGGATCAGCAGCACCACCATTCCGGCCAGCGGCACCGCGGCGGACAGATCGGCGTAGGGCAGCAGCGCCAGGCCGGGGCCCGGCAGGCCCGCGGGCAAGGGGGCCAGCATCGGCACCGGCAGATGCCAGAGCCGCACCGCCCCCGCCGCCGCCGCCAGCGCGATCAGCGGCCCCGGCACCCGGCGGCCGATGCGCGTCGCGATCAGCCCGACGGCCGCCACGCCGAGGCCAATCGCCGTGGTCCGCGGATCGGCCTCGGGCAGCGCAAGCGCCATTTCGGCCAGCCGCTGCGGCAGGCCCTGCGCCTCCGGCGACAGCCCCAGCACCTCGGGCAGCGCGCCACCGATCACATGCACCGCGATCCCGGCCAGAAACCCGGTCGCCACCGGCACCGACAGAAGGTCGGCGACCCGATCCAGCCTCAGGGGCCGCGCCAGCAAGAGCAGCGCCCCTACCAGCGCGGCGTTCAGCGCGACGAGCGTGGCGTAGGCCGGGCTGCCCGGCGCGGCCAGCGTCACCAGCGTCGCCGCGATGATCGGCGCGATGGTCGAATCCGCCCCGACCGACAGCCGCGGCGCGCGGCCAAGCGCGGCGAAGGCCAGACTGCCCGCGGCAAAGCTGACAAGGCCCGCCAGCGGCGGCATCCCCAGAAGCCGGGCGGTGGCCATCTGTTCGGGAACCGCGATGGCCAGCAGCACCAGCGCCGCCAGCACCTCTCCGGGCCAGCGCGCGGGGCCGAGGCCGCGCAGGCTGGCGAAAAGACGGGGGGCGCCGCGACGGGGGGCGCGCATGGCTGGATCGCCGGTCATGTCCCATGCTACCGGTCGCCCCCGCCCCGCCGCAACCCCGCACGGGCGGCGTGGCCCGCGCGCCACGCCCGGCCGCCATCGTCCCGCGGCCCCCAGATGGCAATGGCTTTTTCACCCTTTTGGGCGATCCTTTCCGGGTCAAGCCGCGAAAGGGGGCCCATGCACCGTTTCACCGTTCCGAAGGCCGGCGGGTTTGCGGCGCTGATCGTGGCGCTGGCGGTTCCCGCAGCACAGGCCACGCCGCCCCAGCCGGGCAGCGACCGGGCGATGTGGGATACGGTGTCCACTGCGCTGACCGTGGGGCTTCTGGGGGTGACAGGCACGCAAAGCCTGACCTACGGCGACGGCAAGGGGCAGATGCAGCTTTTCAAGACGCTGGGCGCCGGCTTCCTTGCGGTCGAGGTGCTGAAGCACGGCGTGCGGGAAACCCGCCCCGACGGGTCGGGGCAGGACAGTTTTCCGTCGGGCCAGACCGCCTTCGCCTTTGCCGCGGCGACCTTTTTCGACATCCGCTATGGCAACGACCACCCGACCGCGGTGCCGGTGATGTACGGGCTTGCGGGGCTTGCAGCGGTGGCGCGGGTGGCCGCGCACAGGCATCACGCGCAGGACGTGATCGCGGGCGGCGCCATCGGCGCGCTGAGCGCCGCGGCCTTTACCAGCCCCTACATGCGCGACGTGAACGTCTATCCCACGCGCGACGGGCTTGGCGTCCGCTACACCCAGAAGTTCTGATCCCCCCGGCTGCGGCCGCCCGCGGCGGCGCCGATCCGCCGGATCGGGCGGTGGAAGTCATTGTTTGAAACGGTCGGCCGGTCTAGCACTGGTGTCGGTGATGGGGCGTCGGCGGCATCCGGCGCCCGAACGGGAGGAGATCACGCCATGACCGACACAGGCGCACCCCGCGCGTCCCGGGCCTATGACGCGGCCGTCGCCGGCTTCAACCTTGCCGCGCTGGAGGCGACACTGACGGGGCGGCGCGACGCCGGGCTGAACGCCTGCGTGGAATGCTGCGACCGGCATGTGGCGCCGGGGCGCGTGGCGCTGGACTGGATCGCGAAGGATGGCCGCCACCTCAGCCTGACCTTCGCCGAACTGCAAGAGGCCGCGGCCCGCTTTGCCAACATGCTGGCCACGCAGGGGATCGGGGCGGGCGATGTGGTTGCGGCGATGCTGCCGCGCACGCCCGACCTGCTGGTCGCGATCCTTGGCACCTGGCGGGCGGGCGCGGTCTATCAGCCGCTGTTCACCGCCTTCGGGCCCAAGGCGATCGAACAGCGCCTTCAGACCAGCCGCGCGAAGGTGGTGGTGACCAACATGGCGAACCGGCTGAAGCTGGATGACGTGCCCGACTGCCCCCGCGTGGCCGTGGCGCTGAGCCCCGGCGAGGCCGCGCCCGCGGGCGACATCGACCTTGCCGCCGCGCTGGCCGCCGCCGCGCCCGATTTCGCGCCGGTGCTGCGCTCGGGGGGCGACCTGTTCCTGATGATGTCCACCTCGGGCACCACCGGGGCGCCGAAGGGGGTGCCGGTGCCGCTCTGGGCGCTGCTGGCCTTCGGCAGCTACATGCGCGACGCGGTGGACCTGCGGCCCGCGGACCGGTTCTGGAACATCGCGGACCCCGGCTGGGCCTACGGGCTGTATTACGCCGTGATCGGCCCGCTGCTTCTGGGCCATGCGACCACCTTCCACGAGGGGCCCTTCACCGTCGAGAGCACCTATGACGTGATCCGCCGCCTTGGCATCACCAACCTTGCCGGGGCGCCCACCGCCTACCGGCTGCTGATCGCGGCGGGCCCCGAGGCGGCGGCGCCGATCAAGGGGCGCCTGCGGGTGGTCAGTTCCGCGGGCGAGCCGCTGAACCCCGAGGTGATCCGCTGGTTCGCCGAACACCTTGCCGCGCCGATCCACGACCATTACGGGCAGACCGAACTGGGGATGGTGGTGAACAACCACCACGGGCTTGACCACCCGGTGCGCGCGGGCTCGGCCGGGCTTGCCATGCCCGGCTTCCGCGTGGTGGTGCTGGACGAGGCGGGCCGCGAACTGCCGCCGAACCAGCCGGGCGTGCTGGCCGTCGACATGGCGCGCTCGCCGCTCTGCTGGTTCACCGGCTACTGGCAGAAGGACACCCCCGCCATCGCGGGCGGCTACTATCGCACCGGTGACACGGTGGAATTCGAGCCCGACGGCTCGATCAGCTTCATCGGACGGTCGGATGACGTGATCACCTCGGCCGGCTACCGGATCGGCCCGTTCGATGTGGAAAGCGCGCTGCTGGAACATCCGGCGGTGACCGAGGCGGCCGTGGTGGGCGTACCCGACCCGGAACGGACAGAGATCGTGAAGGCCTTCGTGGTGCTGGCCAGGGGCCATGACGGCAGCGAGGCGCTGGCCGAAGAGCTGCGGCTGCATGTCCGCAACCGGCTGTCGGCCCATGCCTATCCGCGGCTGGTGGAATTCGTGCCGGACCTGCCCAAGACGCCCAGCGGCAAGATCCAGCGGTTCATCCTGCGCAGGCAGGACGTGGAAAAGCAGGCGCGCGCCTGAGGAGACGACATGGAAATCAAGGACAGCGTGTTTCTGGTGACCGGCGGGGGCTCGGGCCTTGGCGCGGCGGTGGCGCGGATGGTGGTGGCGGCGGGCGGGCGCGCGGTGCTGGCCGATGTGAACGCCGAGGCTGGCGCGGCGCTGGCGGCCGAGCTTGGCGCCCCTGGCCGCTTCGTGCGCACCGATGTCACCCGCGAGGCCGACGGCCGCGCGGCGGTGGCGGCGGCGGTCGCGGGCTTTGGCCGGCTTGACGCTCTGGTGAACTGCGCGGGCATCGCGCCGGGCGAAAAGGTGCTGGGCCGCGAGGGGCCGCACCGGCTGGACAGCTTCGCCCGCGCGATCTCGATCAACCTGATCGGCACGTTCAACATGCTGCGGCTGGCGGCCGAGGCCATGGCGGCGAACGCCCCCGCCGACAGCGGCGAACGCGGGGTGATCGTCAACACCGCCTCGGTCGCGGCCTTCGACGGGCAGATCGGACAGGCGGCCTATGCCGCCTCGAAAGGCGGGGTGGCGGCGCTGACGCTGCCTGCGGCGCGCGAACTGGCGCGCCACGGCATCCGGGTGATGACCATCGCGCCCGGCATCTTCGCCACGCCCATGCTGATGGGCCTGCCGCAGGACGTGCAGGCCTCGCTTGGCGCCGCGGTGCCTTTTCCGGCGCGGCTGGGGCGGCCTGCGGAATATGCGGCGCTGGTGCGCCATATCGTTGAAAACCAGATGCTGAACGGCGAGGTGATCCGGCTGGACGGCGCCTTGCGCATGGCCCCGAAGTGAAGGAGGACGGCATGACGGACCCGATCGTGATCGTGGGCATGGCCCGCACCCCCATGGGCGGCTTTCAGGGCGACCTTGCCGGGGCCGCCGCGCCCGACCTTGGCGCCGCCGCGATCCGCGCCGCGGTGGCGCGGGCGGGCCTTGCGCCCGCGGACGTGCAGGAGGCCGTGATGGGCTGCGTGCTGCCCGCGGGCCAGGGTCAGGCGCCCGCCCGGCAGGCGGCCCTGGGCGCCGGGCTGCCGCTGGGCACGGGCGCCACCACGGTGAACAAGATGTGCGGATCGGGCATGCGCGCCGCGATGTTCGCCCATGACATGCTGGCCGCGGGCAGCGCGCAGGTGATCGTGGCGGGCGGGATGGAGAGCATGTCGAACGCCCCCTATCTGCTCGACCGGGCGCGGTCGGGATACCGGATGGGGCATGGCCGGGTGATCGACCACATGTTCCTGGACGGGCTGGAAGACGCCTATGACAAGGGCCGGCTGATGGGCACCTTCGCCGAGGACTGCGCCGAGGCCTATCAGTTCACCCGCGAGGCGCAGGACGCCTTTGCCATCGCCTCGCTGACCCGCGCGCAGGCGGCCATCGCGGGCGGCGCCTTTGCCGCCGAAGTGGTGCCGGTCACGGTGAAGGCGGGCCGCGGCACGGCCGAGGTGGCGGTGGACGAACAGCCCGGCAAGGCGCGGCCCGACAAGATCCCCACGCTGAAGCCCGCCTTCCGCGAGGGCGGCACGGTGACGGCGGCCAATTCGTCCTCGATCTCGGACGGGGCGGCGGCGCTGGTGATGATGCGGCGCAGCGAGGCCGAACGGCGGGGGCTGCGGCCGCTGGCGGTGATGGTCGGCCACGCGACCCATGCCGACCGGCCCGGCCTGTTCCCCACCGCCCCCATCGGCGCGATGCGCAAGCTGGCCTGCAAGACCGGCTGGGCGCTGGCGGATGTGGACCTGTTCGAGGTGAACGAGGCCTTTGCCGTGGTTACGATGGCCGCGATGCGCGATCTGGACCTGCCGCATGACAAGGTGAACGTGCATGGCGGGGCCTGCGCGCTGGGCCACCCGATCGGCGCCTCGGGCGCGCGGGTGATGGTGACGCTGCTGGCCGCGATGGAACGTTACGGGATGACGCGCGGCGTGGCCTCGCTGTGCATCGGCGGCGGCGAGGCGACGGCGGTCGCGCTGGAACGGCTGGCCTAGGCCGCGCGGCCCCGCCCGCGATGCGAAAGGCCCCGGGATGATCCCGGGGCACACTTTGGCAGACTGAAACCGGGGCCGGCGATCCTACCTATTCGGCAGCCATCACTTGAGCGGGGTCCAGATGAAAGCGAAGCCGCAAGTGATCCGCCCCAAGAACGTGCCCACAAAAAAACCTCTTTCCGTGGAAGGCGTTGCCCGAGATCACAAGATCAAATTGGGACACCGAACCGAAGATGGACACCGCGGCGGGATCATAGCGCTGCACCCTGATCCGTCCGCGAGTCATGCCGCCTTTTGCGACCAATCGGCCGCGGTAGCGGTAACCAAAGTCAAACCCCGACAGCCACCCATTTGTGATGCTCACAAGGCCGCTGCCTGTCGCGTTCAGGTTGCTTTCAAAGTGCACAAGATACGTTCCGTTTGGGAGAAACATCACAAACCCCACTTACCCACAGGCCCCGTCCGTTTTCTTGGGGCATCCCTGTGGACGGTTGGAGAGACACTTGAACCGCCGACCTGCTTCCTCCCTAAGTGCCTTATGCGGCCCTTACAGGTCGTCGTTTATCCGGCAGGTCTCTTTTCACGCCGGATGATCGGGGCGCGGAACTGGTACTTCCGCGCCCCAACCCAATTTCCTCAGCTACAGCCGCTGGTGCCGCCGCAGGTGTTGCACTTCATGCAGGTGCCGTTGCGGACCAGCGTGTAGTTGCCGCATTCGCCGCAGGGGTCGCCCTCGTAGCCCTGCATCTTGGCCTTGGTGCGGGCGTCCATGCTGACCGTTCCGGTGCTGATGGCCGTGGCGGCATAGGCCACCGCGGTGTCGCCAAAGCCCGCCACGGGGCCGGTGCCGGTCAGGCTGGCGGTGGGCAGGCCGCCTTGCAGCACCACCAGTTCCTGCGGCAGGCGCTTGCGCAGATAGCCGGTGGACGAGATCGACTTCAGCAGCTCGACCGATTTCGAGGCCGCGGCTTCCGACACCTCGCCCAGGTTGCGCCGCCCCTCGTCCTCGCCGTGGCCGAGGTCGTCGAAGGTCGCGCCCTGCGGCTTCACATGGGCCAGATCGGTCCGGTCAAGGTAGCTGACCGCCAGTTCGCGGAAGATGTAGTCAAGGATGGATGTCGCGTTCTTGATGCTGTCGTTGCCCTGCACCATGCCTGCGGGCTCGAACTTGGTGAAGGTGAATGCATCGACGAATTCTTCAAGCGGAACGCCATATTGCAGGCCGACGCTGACAGCGATTGCGAAGTTGTTCATCATCGCCCGGAAGCCCGCGCCTTCCTTGTGCATGTCGATGAAGATCTCGCCCAGCGTGCCGTCCTTGTATTCGCCGGTGCGCAGATAGACCTTGTGTCCGCCCACGATCGCCTTCTGGGTATAGCCCTTGCGGCGTTCGGGCAGCTTTTCGCGGTGGCTGCGCACGATCTCCTTGACGATCACCTTCTCGACGATCTTTTCGGCCAGCACCACGGCCTTTTCCTGCGCGCTGCCGCTGGCGAGGATCTCTTCGGCCTCCTCGTCATCCTCGACCAGCGCGGCCGCCAGCGGCTGGCTCAGCTTCGAGCCGTCGCGGTAAAGCGCGTTGGCCTTGATGCCCAGGCTGTGGCTCAGCTCATAGGCCGCCAGGGTTTCCTCGATCGTGGCCGAGTTCGGCATGTTGATCGTCTTGGAAATGGCGCCCGAGATGAAGCTTTGCGCCGCCGCCATCATGGTGATGTGGCTGTTGACCGACAGGAACCGGCGGCCCTTCTTGCCGCAGGGGTTGGCGCAATCGAACACCGCGTAATGTTCCGGCTTCAGGAACGGCGCGCCTTCCAGCGTCATCGTCCCGCAGACGTGATCGTTCGCGGCCTCGATCTGGGCCTTGCTGAAGCCCAGGTGGCGCAGCAGGTCGAAGGTGGGGTCGGCCAGCTTTTCGGCAGGAATGCCAAGGGTTTCGCGGCAGAAGCTTTCACCCAGCGTGTACTGGTTGAAGACGAAGCGGATATCGAAGGCCGAGGGCAGCGCGGCCTCGATCTTGGCGATTTCCGCGGCGCCGAAGCCATGCCCGATCAGCGCGGTGTGGTTGATGCCGGGGCAGTTGCCCAGCGTGCCGTGGCCCACGGCATAGGCCACGATCTCTTCCGACTGCGCGGGGCTGTAGCCCAGCGTCGCCAGCGCGCCCGGAACCGAGCGGTTGATGATCTTGAAGTAGCCGCCCCCGGCCAGTTTCTTGAACTTCACCAGGGCGAAGTCGGGCTCGATCCCGGTCGTGTCGCAATCCATCACCAGGCCGATGGTGCCGGTGGGGGCGATCACGGTCACCTGCGCGTTGCGATAGCCGTGCTTCCGGCCCAGCTCCAGCGCCTCGTCCCAGGCGGATTTCGCAAGGGCGACAAGGGTTTGGTCGGGGCAGTTCGCGTGATCCAGCGGCACCGGCGTGACCGCCAGCCCCTCGTATCCGTCGCGCTTGCCATGCGCCGCGTTGCGGTGGTTGCGGATGACCCGCAGCATGTGCGCCGCGTTGCGCGCATGGCCCGGGAAGGCGCCCAGTTCGCCCGCCATCTCGGCCGAGGTCGCATAGGCCACCCCCGTCATGACCGCGGTCAGCGCACCGCACAGCGCGCGGCCGGCATCCGAGTCATAGCCCAGGCCCATGTTCATCAGCAGGCCGCCGATATTGGCGTAACCCAGGCCAAGGGTGCGGAAGTCATAGGAAAGCTGGGCGATTTCCTTCGACGGGAACTGCGCCATCAGCACCGAGATTTCCAGCGTCACGGTCCACAGACGGGTCGCGTGCACATAGGCCTCGGCGTCGAACTTGCCGCCGTCGTAGAAGGTCAGCAGGTTCATCGAGGCCAGGTTGCAGGCCGTGTCATCCAGGAACATGTATTCCGAGCACGGGTTCGAGCCCCGGATCGGGCCGTCTTCCGGGCAGGTGTGCCAGGCGTTCACCGTGTCGTGGAACTGGATGCCGGGGTCCGCGCAGGCCCAGGCGGCGTGGCCGACCTGCGCCCAGAGGTCGCGCGCCTTGATGGTCTTGGCAACCTTGCCATCGGTGCGGCGGATCAGTTCCCAGTCGGCATCCTCCTTCACCGCCTTCAGGAAGGCGTCGGTGACGCGCACCGAGTTGTTCGAATTCTGCCCCGACACCGTCATGTAGGCTTCCGAATCCCAGTCGGTGTCATAGGTCGGGAATTCGATCGAGCCGAAGCCCTGCGCCGCGTAATCCAGCACGCGCTTGACGTAGGTTTCCGGGATCATCGCCTTCTTGGCGGCCCGGATCGCGGCCTTCAGCCCTGCGTTCTTCGCCGGGTCTGCCGCATCGGCGGCGGCGCCATCCCAGGTGCGGATCGCGGTGAAGATGGCGTTCAGCCCCTTCTCATGCGCCTTCGAGCCCGCCACGAGGCTGGCGACCTTCTGCTCCTCGATCACCTTCCAGTTGATGAACTGTTCGATGTCGGGGTGATCCATGTCGCAGATCACCATCTTGGCCGCGCGGCGCGTGGTGCCGCCCGACTTGATCGCGCCCGCGGCGCGGTCGCCGATCTTGAGGAACCCCATGAGGCCCGAGGACTTGCCGCCGCCCGACAGCTTTTCGCCCTCGCCGCGCAGGGACGAGAAGTTGGTGCCGGTGCCCGAGCCGTATTTGAACAGGCGCGCCTCGCGCACCCAGAGGTCCATGATGCCGCCCTCGTTCACCAGATCGTCGGCGACCGACTGGATGAAGCAGGCATGCGGCTGCGGGTGTTCATAGGCCGAATCGGATTTCACCAGCGTGCCGGTGCGGTGGTCGACGTAGAAATGGCCCTGCGCCGGGCCATCGACGCCGTAGGCCCAGTGCAGGCCGGTGTTGAACCACTGCGGGCTGTTGGGCGCGGCCATCTGGCGGGCCAGCATGTAGCGCATCTCGTCGTAATAGGCGCGCGCATCGGCCTCGGTCGAGAAATAGCCGCCCTTCCAGCCCCAATAGGCCCAGGCACCGGCCAGCCGGTCGAACACCTGCTTGGCCGAGGTTTCGCCGCCAAAGCGTTGATCTTCCGGCAGTTTCGCCAGCGCATCCTGATCGGGCACCGACCGCCACAGGAAGGCCGGCACGTTCTTTTCCTTCACCCGCTTCAGCGCGGCCGGAACGCCCGCCTTGCGGAAATACTTCTGCGCCAGCACGTCGGACGCCACCTGGCTCCAGCCCTCGGGCACTTCCACCTTGTCGTTGCGGAACACGATCTTGCCGTCGGGATTGCGGATCTCCGACACGGTCGTGCCGAAAGCGATCCCGGCATAGGCATCTGCCCCCGCGGCGGTGAATTTGCGTTCGATCTTCATCGGTCCTGCCCCTCGTTTCGGCCTGCGGAGGCCGTGTGTTCCCTCATCCGGCCCGGCGGACGCAGACAGAACAGCCGCCCCGGCCCCATGAGGGGCCAGCCCGGCCGTTTCCTGGCCGTGGTGCTTTGCTGATCGTGTCGCCCTGCCACCACTACATCTAGTGGCCTTTGGCCCAGTCCATACAACCTGACGCAAATCGCCCGGCAGGGTCAACGAGGAAATTTGCAACCGCCGATGATTTTGCGGGTTGACCGGTCTGGCGTGCAACACTGCGACACGGGCCTGTGATTCACTTTCATGACGCCTGCAAGGCGCCCACAGGGAACCCACAGGAAGTCCACGACCTTATCCACAGAGCTTCACAAACCAAGTGAAGGCCCACGGGGCGCGGGCGGCGGACACGACTCGGCCCGGCGTGGCCGCTCTGCCACGCCGGGCCGGGATTTTCCGGGCGTTTCCTGCCGGTTAGGCCTATTCCATCGCGGCGTGAACCGCCTCGGCCTTGCCCTTCGGCTTCTTCAGCGTCAGCGCCAGCGGGATCGCGCACAGCGTGACCAGCATCATCAGCTTGAAGTCGTCGACATAGGACACCATCAGCGACTGCACCTGCACCAGATACAGATCCAGCTCCTTCAGCAGGGTCGGATCGCCCGCCGCCGCGGCCGGAAAGTAGGATCTCAGCACCGGGTTATAGGCCGACAGGTTCTGCGACAGATCCGAATGGCTGACCTGGATGTTGCGGGTCAGCACAACCGTCACCACCGAAATCCCGATGGACGAGCCGATGTTGCGCACCAGGGTGAAGAAGCTTGTGCCCTCGGCCCGAAGCTTGGCGTTCAGCGTGGCAAAGGCCACCGTCGAAAGCGGGACGAACACCAGCCCCATCCCCAGCCCCTGCACGATGCCAGAGGTGATGACCGGCAGGCTGTCCATCCCGGGCGAAAAGCCCGACATGGTGTGAAACGCCGTTGCCGTCAGCAGAAGCCCCACGATCACCAGATAGCGGGGGTCGAACTTCTGCACCAGCCGCCCCACCAGCAGCATCGAGGCCATGGTCCCGATCCCGCGCGGCCCCATCACCAGACCCACGGTCATTTCCGGGTAGCCGTAGATCCCTGACAGCATCGGCGGCAACAGCGCGAGGCTGGAATAGAGCACAAGGCCGATGACGAAGCCGAAGGTGGTGCCCATCACGAAGTTGCGGTCCTTGAACAGGGCGGGGTCCACGAAAGGGTGCTCGGATGTCAGGATCTGCACGATGAAGACCCAGAAGCCGGTGATGGCCAGCCCCAGCTCGATCCAGCTTTCGGTCGCGGCAAACCAGTCGTTGCTGGCGCCGCGGTCCAGCAGAAGCTGAAGCGAGGCCACGCCCAGCGACAGCATCGCAAAGCCGAAGAAATCGAAACTGCGCGCCCGCCGCACGCTTTCGGGCAAAAAGGCCGCGCAGCCCACGACCGCAAGGATGCCGATCGGCACGTTGATGTAGAAGACGTAGCGCCAGGAGAAATTCTCGGTCAAATAGCCGCCCAGCGTGGGGCCGACGATCGGGCCTACCATGATCCCGGCCCCCCACAGCGCCATCGCCTGCCCGAATTTCTCGGGCGGGTTGATGTCAAGCAGGATGGTTTGCGACAGGGGCACGATGGCCGCGCCGAAGACGCCCTGCAACAGGCGGAACAGCACCATCTCGGGCAGGCTGGAGGCCATGCCGCAGGCCATCGAGGCGATCACGAAGCCCACGATGCAGACGATGAACACTTCCTTGCGGCCATATTTGTCCGACACCCAGCCGGTGACCGGGGTCATGATCGCCGCCGCGACGATGTACGAGGTCAGCACCCAGGTGATCGTGTCCTGCGTGGCGCTGAGGTCGCCCATCATCGAGGGCAGCGCCACGTTGGCGATCGTGGTGTCCAGCACCTGCATCACCGTCGCGACCATGATCGAGACGGTAATCAGCCCGCGGTGGATCGGCTTGCCGTCCTGCGCCTGCATGGCCGCCCCCCTACTTCAGCGCCGCGGGCAGCAGATCGCTCAGATGGCGCGTGACGCCGGTATCGACCGACACCGCGGCCGACATCCCCGAATGCAGCGGCATGTCGGCCTCGGCATCCGTCAGGGTGACAAAGACGGGAATCCGCTGGGTCACCTTCACCCAGTTGCCGGTGGCATTCTCGGCCGGGATCAGCGCGAATTCGGCCCCGGTTCCCGCCCCGATCGACGCGACGGTGCCGTGGAACGTCCGGTTGGGGTAAAGATCGAAGACGACAGTGGCGGGCTGGCCCGGCTTCATCTGGTCAAGCTGGGTCTCCTTGTAATCGGCCTCGACCCAGACATGCTGGGTTTCCACCAGCGCGAAGGCAGACACGCCCGCGGTCACATACTGGCCCGGCCGGAACGACTCGGCCTGATAGACGATGCCATCGGCCGGCGCCTCGACCGTGGCCTGGCCCTGGTTGAACTTCGCCGTCTCAAGGGCGGCCAGCGCGTTGCGCACCGTCGGATGCTGGTCGACCGGCAGCGCCGGATCGCCGTCAAGCGCGGCCTCGGCCGACAACACCGCCTGCTGGGCGCTGGCAAGCTGGCCCTTGGCCACCACATCGGCGTTGCGCGCCTGGTCCAGCGCCTGCTGGGTGCCCGCGCCGCTGGTGGTCAGGGCCTGCTGGCGCGCCAGCTCGCTGTCATAGAACTGCACCTGA
Organism: Pseudomonadota bacterium; assembly: GCA_021845805.1. Taxonomy (GTDB): domain Bacteria; phylum Pseudomonadota; class Alphaproteobacteria; order Rhodobacterales; family Rhodobacteraceae; genus Solirhodobacter. The sequence continues at coordinate 47,061 of JAJZVD010000014.1, forward strand.
TCCTCGGCGACCTTCACCTGGGTCTGGGCGCTGTCATAGGCCGCGTGAAGCTGCTGCACCTGAAGCCGGGCCAGCGCCACGGCGGCCTCGGCCTGCTGCACGGCCAGCGCGAAGGGGCGCGGATCGACCTGGAACAGCAACTGCCCCTTCTTCACCGCCCCGTTGTTGGTAAAGCCGACCTTCGTCACCATGCCCGAGACATTGGCCGAAATCGGCACCCGCGCCTGATGGACGTTGGCGTCCTGCGTCTCGACGAACCGCCCGCCCGACAGCCAGAACCAGCCCCCCGCCAGCACCAGGATCAGCGGCACCGACAGCATCAGCGCGGTCCGGCGCGACCGGCGCGGCTTTGCGGGCGCAGCGGCCGCGACGGGCTCGGCGGTTTTCATCGGGGTCTCGGCGTTCATTGTTCGTCCTCTTCTCCACGGGGCGACGCGGCATCCGCGGAATGCGCACCCGACAGATTGTTCAGCACCACGGTCAGCGCTGCGATCAGGGTCTGACGTTCGGGCGCAGTCAGCCCGGCCATCGCTTCGTCATAGACATTCGCCGCCACCGAGCGGATGTCGGAAAACGCGTCCAGCGTCTTCGGGGTCGGCGCAACCAGCCGGATGCGGCGGTCATGCGGATCGGGCTGGCGTTCGACCCAGCCCGCCTGCTCCATCCGCGTCACCAGCCGCGAGACGGAGATCGGCTCGATCTCCATCAGGTCGGCCAGCCGCGCCTGGGTCGCGCGGCCCTCGCGCAGAAGGCGCACCAGCAGGCGCCATTGTGCCGATGACAGGCCAAGCGCGCGGCCATGCGCCTCGAAACGCGCGCGCAAAAGACGCGCCGTATCGTGGACAAGCAGCCCGAAGCGTTCAATACCTTCGTTTTTCATGAGCACGACATATTGTAAGCGTGCTTAGCAATCAAGCGTCCGCAGCAGCCTGCGATGTCGCTTCCCGGCCGGACGGTGCGCGGATGTCGGCAGGATCAAGCAGACGTGATGGCCGCCGGGCAAAGAAAAACCCCCCGCGCCAGCGACGCGGGGGGCCGATGCGTTTGCCCGAAGGCGCCGGTCAGGCCGACTTGCGCCGCGCCCGGAACGCCGCCAGCGCGCCCATGCCGCCCAGGATCAGCAGACCCGTGGCCGGCAGCGGCACCGCCGACGGCGTGCCGGTGTAGTAGACCGAGGCGTGCGACAGCCCGCCGACCGACTGGCCGGGGCCATTCGTCAGCCAGCTTCCCGACAGCGCCGCGCTGGCGTCCAGCAGGAAGGCGCCGAAGCCGTTCGCCTGCTTGATCACAACGACCAGGTCGGTATAGCCCAGCGGGTTCAGGATCGACCAGGTCGTGCTGCCGCCCGTCGGGGCCGACGCGAACGACACCTTGCCCGTCCCGGCCGACGACCCGGTCGAGTCGCCCAGCGTCCAGCCGGTCAGGCTGAACAGCGAATAGCTGCTATTGATCGTGTTCAGATCGTTCGCGCTGTCGACGCAGGTGGCCCCCAGCGCCTGGTCCGGCGAACCTTGCGTCAAGGTGAATTTCACTTGCGAGGTCGAGCAGGACAGCGCATCCGCGGCCTGCGCGCCGAGCGACAATACGCCGGCCACGATCAACGCGTTCAGGGTAAAAAGCTTCATACCAACCTCCACTTCAATCTGGCGCGCAAACCGCACCCCAGCCTTGATTGCGTCAACTTTGGGGCAACTCTGCGACAAATACAATGAAAACCGGCAAAATCGCGGCGTTATCCCCCGGATTCGTGCCCGAAGTGGCCTCTGCGGGCGGTCGTTCGCGCCAGGATTGCGGACGCCCCCCGCACCTGCACCGGATTACCCGGCGCTGGCGAAACAATGCGTTTCCGGTTGGGTCAATCCGAGTCGCGCCCGGCGCCGGGTCCGATGTGGTCGGGGCGACAGGATTCGAACCTGCGGCCTGCGGTTCCCAAAACCGCCGCGCTACCAGCCTGCGCTACGCCCCGACGGGGTCTGTCTAGCGAAGCCGGGACCGCAGGGAAAGACCTAAGGCGCGCCGCAGGGCCAGGCGGCGCGGCCCTGATCCAGCGCCGGGCTTTGCATCTGGCTGCCCGGCGCGATGCCCAGCCGTGCGGCCAGCCCGCCGTTGATCTCCAGCACGAACTGCACGCCCTCGCCGCCGTCGATGATCGTCTCGTCCATCGGGCGGGCATTGGCGGCCACCCCCAGAACCCGGCCCGCGGGATCCAGGAAGATCATGTCCAGCGGGATCAGCGTATCCTTCATCCAGAACCGCGCATGCACCGGGCGGTCATAGACGAACAGCATCCCCGCGCCGTCCGCCATCGTGCGGCGGTCCATCAGGCCATGCTCGCGGTCGCGTTCGGTCGCGGCCAGTTCCACCCGGAACCGGGCCTGCCCGCCCGGGCCGCGGAAGGCGACCTCGTCGGGCTGGCAGCCCTGGGCGGCCGCGGCAGGTCCCGCGGCCAGTGCCAGCGCCAGAACCAGCGCGGCGCCGGGCGGTGTCACGGGGTCTTTTCCCGCACCGCCGCCTCCCACGAGGCGACCTGCGTGGCCATCCGGCCGCGCTTGCCGTCCACGATGCGCAGGCAGACGGCCTCGCCCGGTTGCAGATCGGCAAAGCCCGACATCCGCAGCACCTCGATGTGGATGAACACGTCTTCGGTGGTGCCGAAGACATTGGCAAAGCCGAAGCCCTTGACCTTGTCGAACCACTTCACCCGCGCGGGCTGCAGCGGCTGGGTCGCCGGATCGGGCACCACCGCGGTGCCGACATCGTCGGACACGACCGTCACGATGCCTTCCGGCGGCGCGATCTCCAGCACTTCGACGGCCTGCGCCCCGCGCTGCGTCATCTGCACCGATACGGTAATGCCGGCGCCATCCGCGACCGAGCTCTGGCCGAAATTCCGCAAAACATTGGCATGCAGCAGAATATCCGGGCCACCCTCATCCGACAGGATAAAGCCGAACCCCTTGCCAACATCAAACCATTTCACTTTGCCATGCACGGTGCGCAGGGCTCTATCTTCCTCAGTCATCGCAGCGTTCGCTTCCCCAAACGAAGTGTTGCATCCGCTGACTTGCCGTCATCGTACAGACAATTTCAAGCCTAAATGTTGCGGAATGCAACAACGCTGCCGTTCACGAAGCGCGAAATTCAGGGGTTCAGCCTGACGATTTCCCACGGTTCCGCAGGGGTTTGGCGGCTCCACCGGAAGCGGTCGTGCAGCCGGAAGGCGCCATCGGCCCAGAATTCGATCTCCAGCGGGCAAAGCCGGAAGCCGCCCCAGAACGGCGGGCGCGGCGGATTGGGCCCCTTGGCCGCGGTCACCTTCGCCACCTCGGCCATCAGCGCCCCGCGCGAGGACAGCGGCTGCGACTGCTGCGAGGCCCAGGCCCCCAGCCGGCTCTTGAGGCTGCGCGAGGCGTAATAGGCATCGGCCTGCGGCCCCTCCTCGCGGCTGACCAGGCCGCGGACGCGGATCTGGCGGCGCAGGCTCTTCCAGTGCATCACGAAGGCGGCCTTGCCCGCGCCCTCGATCTCGCGCGCCTTCACGCTGCCGTAGTTGGTGTAGAACACGAAGGCCGCGGGCTCGATCTCCTTCAGCAGGACCATGCGCACGTTGGGCAGCCCGCCCGCGTCCACCGTGGCCAGAGCGATGGCGTTGGGGTCATTGGGCTCGCTCGCCTCCGCCTCGGCCAGCCAGGCCCTGGCGATGGCAAAGGGGTCGTCGCCCGCAAAGATGCCGTTTCTGTCCATCCTGATCGTCTCCTTCACGGCCGAACCGCCGACCCGGCGGCCCCGGCCGCCCTTGCTTGCGCCTTCCGCGGCCGGGCGGACACCGTCGCCCGCCCTTGATGCGCCGCGCGTCATCGCCTACACGGAAGGTCACCGCAAGAAGGTGGGCGAGGAATACCCCATGTCAACACGACTGCTGGACGGAAAGCGCGGCCTGATCATGGGGCTTGCGAACGACAAATCCATTGCCTGGGGGATCGCGCGCGCCTGCGCCGAGGCCGGCGCCGAGCTTGCCTTTTCCTATCAGGGCGAAGCGCAGAAGAAGCGGGTCGAGCCGCTGGCCGCCTCGATCGGGGCCTCGTATCTGGCGGAATGCGACGTGGGCGACGAAGCCTCGCTGGATGCGCTGTTCGAGGGGCTGAAGGCGCATTGGGGCAAGATCGACTTCCTCGTCCATGCCATCGCCTTTTCCGACAAGAACGAACTGCGCGGCCGCTACGTCGACACCAGCCGCGAGAACTTCCGCATCTCGATGGACATCTCGGTCTATTCCTTCACCGCCGCCGCCCGGCGCGCCGCGGCGCTGATGACCGAGGGCGGCGCGATGGTCACGCTGACCTACTACGGCTCGGAAAAGGTGATGCCGCACTACAACGTGCAGGGTCTTGCCAAGGCCGCGCTGGAGGCGAGCGTGCGCTACATCGCCGAAGACCTGGGCAAGGACGGCATCCGCGTCAACGCGATCTCGGCCGGGCCGATCAAGACGCTGGCGGCCTCGGGGATCGGCGATTTCCGCTACATCATGCGCTGGAACGAGCTGAACTCGCCGCTTCGCCGCAACGTGACGCAGGACGAGGTGGGCAAGTCCGCGCTCTATCTGCTGTCGGACCTCGGCTCGGGTGTCACCGGCGAGGTTCTGCATGTGGATGCGGGCTATCATGCCGTGGGCATGAAGGCCGTGGACGCGCCAGACATCGACCTGGTGACCGGCAAGAAAGACTGACGACAGGCCGCGCGGCGCCACCGGGGACCGCGCGCGACCCCAAAGGGGGCCGGACGGGGGGCGCAGAGCGGCGCCGCAGCCCGTCGGGCCCCGAGACCACCGATCGAGACGCCCCCGGGGGGGCGCGCGCGGGCCCGGCGCCGCCGCACCCGCCCCCGAAAGGCCGAGGAGGAGAGCATGACCGACCGCCTGCCGCACGAAAAGGGATTCCACGTCAGCTGGGATCAGATCCACCGCGACGCACGCGCGCTTGCCTGGCGGCTGGACAAGCAGGGGCCCGACAACGGCGCCTGGCGGGCGGTGGTGGCGATCACCCGCGGCGGCATGGCCCCGGCGATGATCGTCGCGCGCGAACTGGACATCCGCACGGTCGATACGATCAGCGTGAAATCCTACAACCACCAGGCCCAGACCCCGCCGCGGGTCATCAAGGCGCCGAACGCCGACATCATGGGCGACGGCACCGGCGTGCTGGTGATCGACGATCTGGTGGATACCGGCAAGACGCTGGAACTGGTGCGCCAGCAATACCCCAAGGCGCATTTCGCGACCGTCTATGCCAAGCCCTCGGGGCGGCCTATGGTGGACACCTATATCACCGAGGTCAGCCAGGACACCTGGATCTTCTTTCCCTGGGACATGGCGCTGCAATACGTCGAGCCCTACCGCGGCAAGGACTGAACGCCCGATGACGGCCCCCAGCGACAGCCGAACCTCGCGTCTTCTGCACGATTCCTATCTGGTCGGGCTGGCGGTGCAGGCGCTGATCGGGGGCTCGCAGCTGGTGGGCGCGGTGGTGCTGCAGCTGGCCATCCGCTTCGGCTGGCTGGAGGAACTGGCCCGCATCACCCAGCACGAGCTGACAGAGACGCGGCGCGATCCGCCGATGCTGTTCCTGCTGAACGCCGCGCATGACTTCTCGATCCACCGCGAGACGTTCTGGTCGCTCTATCTGGTGGGCCACGGGGTGCTGAACCTGGGCGTGGTGATCGCGCTTCTGGCCCGGCGCCGCTGGGCCCATCCGGTGTCGATCGCGGTGCTGACGGGATTCGTGCTCTATCAGCTTTACCGCTATGCCTATTCCGGCGCGCCGGTGCTGGTGGGGCTGTCGCTGTTCGATGCGGTGGTGATCGCGCTGGTCTGGCGCGAGTGGCGGGTGACGCGCGCGCGGCCCTGAGCGGTCGCCCCTGCCCGCCCGGCGGCAGCGGGGGTTTCACACCCCCGCACCCCCGTGGGATATTTGCGGACAGAAAATGGGGGGGTTGCGCGGGCCGAAAATTCTGGCCCAATGCGGCCAGTTTCGACAGGAGCCGCGATGACCCGCCCGCTGAACCCCCGCATGGCCGCCACCTTTCCCCCGCCGGTGATGGAGGCGCGGCGCTGGCTGGACGGCGTGGTGTTTCCGGCCGACCGGCCGCTGATCAACGTCAGCCAGGCCGCGCCGGTCGAGGCGCCGCCGATGGGTCTGCGCCAGGCCATCGCCGAGGCCGCGCTGGGCGATGACGCGGCCCATCTCTACGGCCCGGTGCTGGGGATGCCGGAGCTGCGCGCGGAACTGGCCGGGCAGTGGTCGCGCGCCTATGGCGGCGAGATCGCGGCGGGCCAGGTCGGCATCACCTCGGGGTGCAACCAGGCCTTCTGCGCGATCATGGCGACGCTGGCGGGCGAAGGCGATGCGGTGATCCTGCCGACGCCGTGGTATTTCAATCACAAGATGTGGCTGGACATGGCGGGGGTGGACTGCGTGCCGCTGCCCGCGGGGCCGGGCCTGATCCCCGACCCGGACGAGGCCGCGGCGCTGATCGGGCCGCGGACGCGGGCGATCGTGCTGGTCAGCCCCAACAACCCGGGCGGGGTGGAATATCCCGCCGAGGTGCTGCGCGCCTTCCACGATCTGGCCCGGGCGCGCGGGATCGCGCTGATCGTGGACGAGACCTACCGCGATTTCGACAGCCGGCCGGGGCGCCCGCATGATCTGTTCGCGGATCCCGACTGGGACCGCACGCTGATCCATCTTTATTCCTTTTCGAAGGCCTACCGGCTGACCGGCCACCGGGTGGGCGCCGCCGTCGCCTCGGCCGCGCGGCTGGCCGAGGTGGAGAAGTTCCTGGACACGGTGGCGATCTGCCCCAACCAGCTTGGCCAGCGCGCGGCGCTGTGGGGGATGCGGAACCTGGGCCAATGGCTGGCAGGCGAGCGGGCCGAGATCCTGGACCGCCGCGCGGCGATCAGCGAGGGATTTCCGCGGCTTGCGGGCTGGCGTCTGCTGGGCGTGGGGGCCTATTTCGCCTATGCCGAACATCCGTTCGCGCTGGCCTCGGACGAGCTCTGCCGCCGGATGGTGCGCGAGGCGGGGGTGCTGATGCTGCCCGGCACCATGTTCCAGCCCGCGACCGAGCCCGCGGGCGTGCGCCAGGTGCGCATCGCCTTTGCCAACATCGACCGGGCGGGGATCGGGCAGCTTTTCGGGCGGCTGGCGGGCCTTGCGATCTGACCGCTTGCCGGCCCCGGCGCAACATCTTACACACGCAGCCCAAACGGCCAGGGCGGAGTGATCGGCATGAGAAGCGAAAAAGGCATGAAGGTCATGGCCTGGGTCATGCTGGTGGCCGTGGTCTTCGGCCTCGGCGGCTACGGGGTCACGAACTTCGGCGGCTCGATCACCTCGATCGGCACGGTGGGCGATGAAGAGATCGCGACCGGCGACTATGGCCGCGCGCTGCAGCAGGAACTGGAGACGATGCGCGCCCAGCTTGGCGCCACCTTCAGCGCCCAGCAGTTCCTGGAAGCGGGGCTGGACGCAGGCGTGCGCGAGCGGCTGGTGACGACCGCCGCGCTTGACAACGAGAACCACAGGCTGGGCCTGTCGGTGGGTGACGCGGCGCTGCGCAGTGCGATCGAGGCGATGCCCGCCTTCAAGGGGCCGGATGGCAAGTTCTCGAAGGAAACCTATGCCTTCGTGCTGCAGCAGAACGGGCTTTCGGTGCCGGCCTTCGAATCGAAGATGCGCACCGAACTGGCGCGCAGCCTGTTGCAGCAGGCGATCACCGGCGCCGTGCCCGCGCCGAAGGTGCTGGTGGACCGGCTGATCGCCTATGCGGGCGAGCGGCGCGGCTTCAGCGTGCTGAAGATCGGCGTGTCGGATCTGCCTGCCCAGTTGCCCAGCCCTGACGCGGCGGGCCTGAAGGCCTATTACGAGGCGCACAAGGCCGATTTCACCGCGCCCGAGGCGAAGGTGATCACCTATGCGGCGCTGACGCCCGAGATGCTGGCGCCCTCGATCCAGATCGACGACAAGACGCTGCAGGATCTCTACACGCAGAAGAAATCGCAGTTCATGGTGCCCGAGAAGATGACGCTCGACCGGCTGGCCTTCGGCACCGAGGCCGAGGCGCAGGCCGCGAGGGCCGCGATTGATTCGGGCGCCAAGACCTTCGATCAGCTGGTGGCCGAGCGGGGGCTGAGCCTGAAGGACGTGCAGATGGGCACCAAGACGCAGGACGACCTTGGCCCCGATGCGGGCCCTGCCGTCTTCGCGCTGAAGGCACCGGGCATCGCGGGTCCGGTGCAGTCGAGCGTGGGGCCCGCGCTGTTCCGTGTGACCGCGATCAGCCCGGCGCAGACCACGACCTTCGACGAGGCCAGGGATGAACTGGCCCAGAGCCTGAAGCTCGACAAGGCGCGCGAGGAGATCGCGGCCAAGGTCGAGGCGGTCAACGACAAGCTTGCCTCGGGGGCCACGCTGGAAGATCTGGTGAAGGAAGACGGGCTGCAGCTTGGCACGATGGATTTCACCCCGGGCGACAGCGAGGGCATGGCCGCCTATCCCGAGTTCCGCGATGCGGCGGCGGCGGCGAAGGATGGCGACTTTCCCAGCCTGATCCACCTGAAGGATGGCGGGATCGCCGCCCTTCGGCTGGACAAGATGCGCCCGGCCGCGCTGATCCCCTATGACAAGGTGGCCGACAAGGTGAAGGACGGCTGGATCGCCGAGGAAACCGCCAAGGCGCTGACCGCCCGCGCGGGCGAGATTGCCGCCGCGGTCAAGGCGGGGGGCCAGTTGAACACCTATGGTGCGCCGGTGACCGAACAGCCCGCGCTGCGCCGCGACACGATCGACGGGATGCCCGCCGGGCTGGTGCCTGCGGTCTTCAAGCTGGCGAAGCCGGGGGATGTGGGCACCCTGCAAGAGGGCGACGGCGCCTGGATCTATGTGCTGACATCGGTCGCGCCGCCCAAGGCCGACGACCCCGAGATGGCGAAGGCGCGCGCGACCTATGCCGAGGGCACCGCGCAGGATCTGGGCAACGACAGCTTCGAGCTGTTCGCCAGCGCCCTGGTCGCGGGAACCCGGGTCAACCTTGACAAGACCGCGATCGCCGCCGTCAACGCCCAGTTCCACTAGGAGGCCCCCGTGCCGCTGACCCCCTCCTACGAGCAGTTCGAGGCCGGCTGGGCCGTCGGCCGGAACCAGGTTGTCACCATGCGGCTGGCGGCCGATCTCGATACGCCGGTCAGCCTGATGCTGAAGCTGGCCGAGGCGCGCAAGGACAGTTTCATGCTGGAAAGCGTGACCGGCGGCGAGGTGCGCGGGCGCTATTCGGTGGTGGGGATGAAGCCCGACCTGATCTGGGATTGCCGCGGCACCGAAAGCCGCATCAACCGGCAGGCGCGTTTCGATCCCGATGCGTTCGAGGCGCTGCCGGGCCATCCGCTGGATACGCTGCGGGCGCTTCTGGCCGAAAGCCGGATCGAGATGCCCGCCGACCTGCCCGCGATCGCGGCGGGGCTGTTCGGCTATCTGGGCTATGACATGATCCGGCTGGTCGAACACCTGCCCAACGTGCCGCGCGACCCGCTGGGGCTGCCCGATGCGGTGATGCTGCGCCCCTCGGTCGTGGCGGTGCTGGACGGGGTGAAGGGCGAGGTGACGGTGGTGTCGCCCGCCTGGGTGGCCTCGGGGCTTTCGGCGCGGGCGGCCTATGCGCAGGCGGCCGAACGGGTGATGGATGCGGTGCGCGATCTGGAACGCGCGGCCACCGGCGAGACGCGCAACCTGGGCGAGGCGGCGCCGGTCGCGGCGCCGGTGTCGAACTTCACCAAGGCCGACTACATGGCCGCGGTCGAGAAGGCCAAGGATTACATCCGCGCGGGCGACATCTTCCAGGTGGTGCCCAGCCAGCGCTGGAGCCAGGATTTCCCCCTGCCCCCCTTCGCGCTCTACCGCAGCCTGCGGCGCACAAACCCGTCGCCCTTCATGTTCTTCTTCAACTTCGGGGCCTTCCAGGTGATCGGCGCCAGCCCCGAGATCCTGGTGCGGCTGCGCGACGGCGAGATCACGATCCGCCCGATCGCGGGCACCCGCCCGCGCGGCGCCACGCCCGAAGAGGACCGCGCGCTCGAGGCCGATCTGCTGGCCGACCCGAAGGAACGGGCCGAACACCTGATGCTGCTGGACCTGGGCCGCAACGATGTGGGCCGGGTGGCCAAGGTCGGCTCGGTCCATCCGACGGAAAAGTTCATCGTCGAACGCTACAGCCACGTCATGCATATCGTCTCGAACGTGGTGGGCCAGATCGCCGAGGGGCAGGACGCGCTGTCGGCGCTGCTGGCGGGGATGCCCGCGGGCACCGTCTCGGGCGCGCCCAAGGTGCGCGCGATGGAGATCATCGACGAACTGGAACCCGAAAAGCGCGGCGTCTACGGCGGCGGGGTCGGCTATTTCGCGGCCAATGGCGAAATGGACATGTGCATCGCGCTGCGCACCGCGGTGCTGAAGGGCCAGAAGCTGTACATCCAGGCCGGGGGCGGCGTGGTCTATGACAGCGACCCCGAGGCCGAGTGGCAGGAAACGGTGAACAAGTCGCGCGCCATCCGCCGCGCGGCCGAGGATGCCGGGCTGTTCGCGCAGCGCACCAACGGCTGAGCCGGGGCGCGCTACTTCACCCCCATCGCCGTCGTCACCGGCACCAGCGCCACGTTGGTGCCGCCGGGGCCGTTCAGCCAGTCCTGCAACGCGGCCAGCACATCGGGCGTGGCCGGCGCGGTGACGACCGTGGCGCCGGTCTGCCCGGCCCGGAAGGCCGCGCGGTCCAGCGCGCGGGCCATCGACGCCGCATCGCCCGACAGCGTGTCATAGACCTCGGCAGCGGGAACCTTGGCCGTCTTTGCCACCTGCGCCGCCGCGTTCAGCCCGCGCGCGTAGGTGACAAGGCCATAGCCGCCGTCGCTGAGGATCGAGACCACCCGCTGGGCCATCAGCCGGTTGTCCTGAAACCCGCCCTCCGGCCGGTCGATCACGCCCACCGCCTGCGGCACGGTACGGAAATAGGCGCTGAACATCTGCGCCAGGTCCGACGGCGTGGCCAGCGCGGGCAGCCCGGCATCGGCAATCAGCACCTCGTGCCCCTTCTCGCGGTAGATCGCGGCGGCGTCCTGCGCGTCGGGCACCGTGGGGTCCACCGCAAAGCTGACCGGCAGACCCGTGCTGGCCAGCGCCTGCGCATCGGCGCTGCCGTCGTCGATCAGCACCACCGCCAGATAGGGGCGGCCCGGCACGATCTCGGCAATCACCCGGTTGCGCAGCAATTGCGAACTGTGCGCCGCCTCGGCGGGCGGCGCGGCCTTCACCAGCCCCCCGCCCGGCAGGCCGGGCATCGGCGCCGCCGGGGCGCCCGGCGCGGCGGGCACCTGCGCGACGGGGGCGCCCTGGGTGGCGGGCGCGGGGACAGAGCCCACATGGGGCAACTGGTTCACCCGCACCCCCGGCACCGGCCGCAGCGCGCCGCCCTGCAGGCGCCCGCCTTCCAGCACGATCGGCGCGGACGGCTGCGGCGGGGCTTCCGCGGCCGGACCGGGCGCGGCCTCTGGCGCGGCCTCTGGCGCGGCTTCGGGGGCGGCTTCGGGGGCGGCTTCGGGGGCTGGCGCGGGAACCGGCAGGCCGCCGGCCTGCGGCGCGTCGGGGGCGGCCCCCGACGGGGCCGGGATCTGCGGCGCGGCTGGGATGGCATCGGCCACGGCCGCGCCCGGCGCGGGCGCCGTGGCCGCGGCCCGGGGCGGCGGGCCG